>NZ_VOSK01000014.1 GCF_009296175.1 Microvirga tunisiensis
GAACAAGAGCATCCGGGAGTGGACCGAGCTGCTGGCCGGCGACGAGGTGCTGGCCACGGCCATCCTCGACCGCCTGCTGCACCGAGCGCATGTTCTCAACATCAAGGGGCGCAGCTATCGCCTGCGGGATCTGGAGGAGGCTCTCCAGCGGGCTCACGCTTGAGCCGTCGTAAAACTGGATGTCGCCTTATCTCGTAAATCTCGGTGTCGCTTGACAGCTTGGTGCTGATTGCAGCACTGCTCCAGACGAAGATGCTTTTCCTGGTGCAAATGGCGGCTTCAAACCGACCGTTGCTGCCACCTTCAGCTGAACGGCTTGAGGTAACGGCACCTGACGGCAATCGACTTGTAGGCGTGCGGCTCGGGGCTCCATCAAATCCGAAGTCCCCCCTCCTCGGCTTCGGCGGCAACGCCTGGAATGCAGACTCCATGGCGCTTTATCTCCATAGCCTCTTTCCGGACCACGAAGTGATCGCCTTCCATTACCGAGGCTATGCGCCGAGCGGCGGCGAGCCAAGCGCAAAGGCTCTGTTCGCGGATGCATTGACGATCTTTGACCACCTCCAACAGGGCCGCTCACATCCCATCATTGCAATAGGCTTCAGCATCGGCAGCGGCGTGGCATCCCATGTGGCGCGCCATCGTCCCGTGAACGGGCTGATCCTCGTCACGCCATTCGATTCCTTGAAGGCGTTAGCGAGAGAACACTTCTCCTGGGCACCGACGGGACTGCTCCTGCGCCATCATATGCCTGTCATCGATCTGGTGAAGGAGCAGCGGACGCCCACCGCAATGATCGCAGCCGGTCGTGACACCATCGTTCCGGCGCGGCGCAGCGCCCCGTTGCGGAGCGCCATTCCCAATCTCGTTCTCGATCGAACGATTACGGATGCAGGCCACAACGATCTCTACGATCATCCGGCCTTCGTGTCCGCGATGCGCGAAGCGGTGGCGATATTCGAGGCCACCGCTCCGCGCTGAGCGCTCACTCCGCGTAGAGCGGCACCAGCTCCATCTCCGGCACGAGCACCAGTCCCTTGTCGGTGATGCGGATCTCGGGGATGACCGAAAGCGGGATGAGATTGAAGCCCATATAGGGGATTTTGCAGCCCGCCTTTTCCCATGCGGCCTTCAGGGTGCGGGTCTCCTCGGCCACTTCCGTCACGCGCTTGTCGGAGAGAAGTCCCGCAATGGGAAGCGGCACCATGGCGATGACCTTGCCCTGATCCACCACGCAAACACCGCCTTGCGCTTCGATGATGGCATCGAGGGCCACCTGCATATCGCCCTCGTTCGTCCCCGCCACGATCAGGTTGTGGGAATCGTGCCCGACGCTGCTCGCGACCGCTCCGCTCTTCAGGCCGAAATCCTTGAGAAACCCATGGGCGATACCGGCCCCATTCGTGCGGCCGTGGCGTTCGATGACCGACACGAAGGTGAGATCGTTCTTGGCGAGCAGCGCACCCCAATCCTTCTCGGGCTGGAGCCGCACCTTATCATGGAAGAGCACGATGCCCGGCAATGCGACGCGGATCACATTGGCTTCGCAGGCTGATGTGGGCAGTTCCGGGATCAGCTTCGGCCGCTTCGAGACATGGACCGTGCGGTACGCCTGCGCGGGATAGCGATAGGGGTTGGAGAGTGCCTGATCGAGCACCGGCGTGATCTTTCTGTTTTCGACCACGAGTTCGCCACCATACCAGGTGTTCTGCACCTCGAGCGCGTCGTTGAGCAGCACCACGTCCGCACGGCGTCCGCCCCCAGGCCGCCGATCTCTCCCTCCATACCGAAGCGCGTGGCCGGGTGGAGCGACCCCATGCTCCAGGCCTGCTCGCAGCTCATGCCCGCGCGGCGGGCTTCACGCGTCACCCAATCCATGCCGAACATCATCAGGTCGTCGGCATCGCGGTCGTCGGTGCAGACGCAGATGCGCTTGTGCGAAGAACCCAGCTCCGTGATGGTCTTGATAGCCTCGGGCAGCGAATGCCACGGCGTCGTGGGTGGACCGCCGCGCAGGAAGATCCACACCCCCGCATCGAGCAGATCGTCGGCGATGTCGCGGTCGATGGCTTCATGCGTATCGGTGACGCCGCTCGCCGCATAGGCGGCCACGAACTCGCGTCCGTAGATGTGGCCCGAGATCGGCTTGCCGCGCTCCAAGGCCGCCGCGAGGATCGCGTGGCTGCGCTCGTCGCCCATGGTGACAGGCACGAAATCCATCTTCTCGCCGAGGGCCGCCGCCTCGGGCCACCGGTCGAAAAGAGCCGCGATCTTGTCTGGCGTAAGGTCGCCGCCCGCTGTTTCCAGTTCCGGCGAGGTCGCGGGCACCGTGCTTGGCACCGTGAGAAAGATGGATAGAGGCGCGTGGCGGGCGTCTTCCAGCATCATTTCTATGCCGGCGGCGTCCATCACATTGCCGATCTCGTGGCTGTCGCAGAAGATCGTTGCGGTGCCATTGAGCAGCGCTGCCTCCGCATAGGCGCAGGCCGTGATCATGCTGCTCTCGATATGGATATGCGGATCGACGAGCCCAGGCGCGACGATCCCGCCCTTCGCGTCGTAGACCCGGCCCGGCGCGCCACTCACCTGGCGATGCGCACCCGCAGGCTTCACGGCCGCGATGCGTCCGCCTGCGATCCAGACCTCCCGCTCCGGCGCAATGCGCTCGCTGTAGGTCGAAAGCACACGGGCGCCCGTAATCACGAGATCGGCGGGAGCCCGACCCGAGGCGACATCCGCGAGGTGCCGGGTCATGGTCGACAGGGGAGCCACGGAAAAGCGGGTCAGCGCCGTCTTAGGCGGCAGCGAAGGTGTGCGATGGTCCATGGTCTCTCATCCGGTTTGGACAATATTGCCCCAGGGTAGCAGGACGGAACGGGAACTGCATCTCGGATCGGCCGGGAGAAGTACCTCCCCCAACGGAAAGTTTTCTTATTATTAAGCCTGGATAAAATAGGAACTATGCCGATTCAGCACGTGACCCAGACGGCTTGTCGAAACTTATGGGTACCGGTCCGGAAAACAAAAGGCGCCTTTCGGCGCCTTGAGTTGGAAAACATAATAAAGAAGTGGTGGCCAGCTGGGGACAGCGTTGAGGAGGCAACGATCTGCCCCCAAGCTGGCCGAGCCCCCGAACTCCCAGGAGATGCGGCGGACCTGAGCATCCGTAGGGCATTACGTCCGCTCTAAGGCGGAGACTTGGGCTGAAACGTATAGGAAACATGGAACGATGCAAGCACCCATGTGGCCAAAAAGCGGCATTTTCCAAAAAAAACTTAAAGCCAAGTCATCTCAAGGAGATGACTCGTTCTCTTGAAGCTTCTGCTTGGGTCATGCCTTGAATTCGGCCCAGTTAAGACGGCTTGCCGTCGGCCTCCAGATAAGTTTTCACGGTCGCGATGAACTTGGAAACCGAGATCGGCTTGGACATATAGGCCTCGCAGCCCCCTTCCCTGATCCGTTCCTCGTCGCCTTTCATAGCGAAAGCCGTGATGGCAATCACGGGAATCGACTTCAGCTCGTCATCAGCCTTGAGCCAGCGTGTCACTTCGAGACCGGAGACCTCGGGCAGCTGGATGTCCATGAGGATCAGGTCCGGCTTGTGAGCCCGGGCCAGCTCCATGGCCTCGATGCCATGGCTGGTCTTCAAGGTCGCATAGCCATGAGCCTCGAGGAGATCGTTGAAGAGTTTCATGTTGAGTTCGTTATCCTCAACGATGAGCACAGTCTTCTTCATGGCCGTTATCCCCGGGGCTCCAGATGTACTACACCGGCCCAATGGTTCATTTGATGGTATAGTTACGTCCAAACCTATTGATGAAATGCAAATTGACAGAATGAACACTCCCTTAAAAAGAGTTACTCGCGAGGAGGCCGAAAATGTCGCACTCGGCGCTTTTTCGTTCCTTACGGGCGACGAGGAGCGCCTGAGTCGGTTCCTGGCGGTCTCCGGCCTGCGCCCCGACACCATCCGCTCGGCCGCCTCGTCCCCTGGTTTCTTCGCCGGGATCCTCGACTATGTCGTATCCGACGAGCGGCTGCTGATCGCGCTTGCCAAGGAGCTGAACACCAAGCCGGAACACATCATGCAGGCCCATTGGACCCTCTCCCCATCCGAGTTCGAATAGCCCTGCCGCCCATGAGCGACGCTCCTTTCTGCCGTGACTGTCTGACGCTTTCAGCCAACCCTCTGGCGGAGCGGTGCTCGGCTTGCGGGTCCCCTCGCCTTTTGCGGCACAAGGAGCGCGACAGCCTCTCCATCGCCCACGTCGATTGCGACGCCTTCTTCGCGGCGGTGGAAAAACGGGACGATCCGAGCCTCGCCGACAAGCCGGTGGTCATCGGCGGTGGCAAGCGCGGGGTCGTCTCGACCGCCTGCTATGTCGCGCGCACCTACGGCGTGCGCTCGGCGATGCCTATGTTCCAGGCGCTCAAGCTCTGCCCCCACGCCACGGTGATCAAGCCCAACGGGGAGAAGTACAGCAAGGCCGGGCGCGACGTGCGCCAGCTCATGCGGGAGCTGACCCCGCTGGTGGAGCCCGTCTCCATCGACGAGGCCTTTCTCGACCTGACGGGAACAGAGCGGCTGCATCACGGCAGCCCTGCCCTAACCCTCGCCCGCTTCGCCCGTAAGGTGGAAAAGGAGATCGGGATCAGCATCTCCGTCGGGCTCTCCTACAACAAGTTCCTGGCCAAGATCGCCTCCGACCTCCAGAAGCCCCGCGGTTTTTCCATCATCGGACGCGAGGAAGCCGCCGATTTCCTGGCCGACAAGCCGGTCGGGATCATTCCCGGGATCGGCACCTCGGCGCAGAGCAGGCTCGCCAAGGTCGGCGTGACGCAGATCGCGCATCTCCGCGACGTGCCGCTGAGGACCCTGTTCGAGGCCCTCGGCCGCGACTCTCAGCGCCTGTCTCGGCTGGCCTGGGGCGAGGATAGCAGGTCGGTCACGCCGGAACGCGAAACGAAGAGCATCTCGGCGGAAACGACCTTCGAGACGGATCTGCGCTCCTTCGAGGATCTGGAGCCGATCCTATGGCGGCTCTCGGAAAAGGTTTCCCGCCGCCTCAAGGCTGCCGGCCTTGCCGGGCAGAGCGTGACCCTGAAGCTGAAGGACAAGGATTTTCGGCTCCTCACGCGAACCCGGTCGGGCTTCGCCCCGACCCAGCTCGCCGCCCGGCTGTTCGATCCGGCGCGGCAACTCCTGAAGGCTGCCTGCGACGGCACCGCCTTTCGCCTCATCGGCATCGGCGCGGCCGACCTCTGCGACGCCGCCGATGCGGACAAGGGCGATCTCGCGGATCAGAGCGTGGTGCGCCAAGCTCACATGGAAGCCGCCATCGACAAGCTCCGCGACAAGTTCGGCGCCACCGCCGTGCAGAAGGGAATCGTGCTGCGCAAGCCGTAGAGTGCGAGCCCTAGTGCTGACAGGGGCTCGGCGCCTGCACGTCCAGGCTCTTCAGGTCGCCCTTCAAGGCGAAGTCCCCATAATCGAGTTTGAGGGCGCGGCTGACCCCGTTCGCGTACAGCTCGAAGGAGATCGTATAGACCGGCATCCGGTCAGCCTTGCCATCCTCGAAGTAGCTGATGGTGATGGGCCAGCGTGGGACCGAGGCGAGCTTTTCGCCTTGGGCAACATCCTCGAGAGAGGCCGTCGCCGCGCCTGCCTCGATCTTGCGGCCGATCAGGCCCAGGGTGTCGTAAACCTTGTCGCCCTTGTTGGAACCGTCATAGACCTTCACGGAGAGAGTGCTGTCCCCCCGGCGCCCCGCCTCGATCAGGCGCTTGAGGTGCTCGGTCGGGAACACCGTCTCGCCCGCGGCCTCGAACGCCTTTCTCTTCGGCTGCTTCAGATCGACGTTGAGGCTCCCCTGGGGCGTGAGCTTGGCGTCGCCATCGACCTCGCCGTCCTTGATCATGCCCTGCCGAAGCGATGTCGACTTGAAATGCATAGAGCGGCCGTCGCCCGTCTCATAGGTCGCGGTCTGGATGTCGAGGGTGTTGGAGCCCGACTCGCTGCTGTTGAGGATGGTGACCTGCCGGTATTTGAGGGTGTAGCCGTCGCAGGCATCACCGCCGAATTCCATGGCGATGCGCCCCCTTGCGTTCTCGACTCCATTGGACTCGCCGGCCCGCAGGAGCGAAAGGTCGTAGACCGCTCTGTGAGGCACGAGTTGAACTGCAGGCTTTGGCGTTTGCGCGAAAGCCGGCGCCAGTAAGGCGATGGACAGGCCAGAGGCTACAACTAGGAACCGCATATCTTCTCCCGATCCGAAGGCAGCCAGGATAGGATCCTCCTGCGGACAGGGCAATGTTCTCGCTTGCGTCCTTACGGCTCATCCGCCACTACTCCGTCCGAATGATGTCACGGAACGAGGCTTCCATGAGCGCAGTCGACAAAAAACTTCAGGAACTGGATATCACGCTCCCGACGCCGGCCGCACCGGTTGCGAATTATGTCCCATTCGTCCGGACCGGAAACCTGATCGTCATCTCCGGGCAGCTCTGCCTCGGCCTCGACGGCAAGCTGGCCGATGCCCACAAGGGCAAACTCGGCGCGGAAATCTCGCCCGAGGTCGGCCAGGAGGCCGCACGCCTTTGCGCCATCAATCTGCTCGCCCAGCTCAAGGCCGCCGTCGGCGATCTGGACAAGGTCACCCGCTGCGTCCGCCTCGGCGGCTTCATCAATGCGGTGCCGACCTTCGCGGCCCTCGCACCCGTCATGAACGGCGCCTCGGACCTGATGGTCGAGGTCCTGGGCGACGCGGGCCGCCATGCCCGTTCCACCATCGGCGTGGCGGAACTGCCCCTCGATGCCTGTGTCGAAGTCGAAGGAATGTTTGAAATCAAATGAGCACCCCGAGCTGGCTTGTCGCGAAGCCCATCGCCCATCGCGGCCTCCACAACAAAGCCGAAGGCATCATCGAGAACACGATCTCGGCCGCGGAAGCCGCCATCGTGCGCGGCTTTCCTATCGAACTCGACGTTCAGTTGACCGCCGACAACGAGGCCATCGTCTTCCACGATTTCGAGCTGGACCGTCTCACGGGCGATACCGGCCTCGTGGTCGAGCGGAAACTCTCTGCTCTGACCGGGATCGGCATCGCAGGCGCCACGGACGGAGACAAGATTCCATCCTTCAAGGACTATCTTGCCAAGATCGCCGGACGCACGCCCCTCGTCGTCGAGATCAAGAGCAAGTTCAACGGCGACATGCGGCTGACGAAGCGGGTCATCGAGACCCTGGCCGACTACAACGGCCCGTTCGTAGTGAAGTCGTTCGACCCGGATATCGTCGCCTATCTTCGCGAAAATGCGCCGAGCATCACGCGCGGGTTCATCGGAGAGCTGGAATACGCCTCCAAGTCCGACAGCTTCCTAAGCTCTGAGCAGAAGCACCGGATGGCGAACCTGCTGCATTTCTCCGAGACGCAGCCGCATTTCCTGTCCTGGCGCGTCAAGGATATCCCCTGTGCCTCGACCCATCTCAGCCGGATCCTAGGCAACCTGCCCGTCATGACCTGGACGGTGCGCAATCCTGAGGATCGCGCCAAGGCCGAAAAGCATGCGGACCAGATGGTGTTCGAGGGCTTTCTGCCCTAGAGCACCGGACCCGAAAGTGGACACCGCTTTTAGGATTGGTCCGATGCACCTCTTCTTGAAGAGCACATTGCGCGGAAGACCGGCGCCACTTTTCCGCGCGATGCGCCAACAGTTGCAAGGATCTTGCTGAGTGATTAGCTCTTAATCCCCGATGGCGAGATCCTTCCACCCAGTGACATTCCAAGTCAAAATTGCCCAAGGTCTCAAGGCGGTTCCTGCCGCCGACTGGGATGCCTGCGCGATCGGCACGGGCTCGGGCGACGACGATCCGTTCAACCCGTTCGTGTCTCATGCCTTTCTCTCCGCGCTGGAGGATTCCGGCTGCGTCGGGGCCAAGACCGGCTGGACGCCTGTTCATATTCTCGTCGAGGACGAGGCTGAAAAACTTCTGGGCGCGGCCCCCTGCTACCTCAAGTCCCATTCCATGGGCGAGTACGTGTTCGACCATTCCTGGGCGGACGCCTATACCCGTGCGGGCGGGCGCTATTATCCCAAACTCCAGGTCGCGGTTCCGTTCACGCCGGTCACGGGCCCTCGCCTCATCGTTCCAGATGGGCCTCGATCAGCGGAGATCCGCTCCTATCTGATCGCCGGTCTGAGAGCCTTGAGAGACCAGACGGGCGCTTCCTCCATTCATGCCACCTTCTTGCAGGAAGCGGATCTCAAGGCGCTGACCGCGGAGAAGTTCCTGCAGCGGGACGACCAGCAGTTCCACTGGTTCAATGACAACTATGGCAGTTTCGAAGACTTCCTGGCTGCCCTCGCCTCACGCAAGCGCAAGGCAATCCGGCGCGAGCGGCGCGATGCCCTGGCAAACGGCATTTCCATCGAGTGGGTGACCGGAGGCGACATCACCGAGGCGCATTGGGATGCCTTCTTCGCGTTCTACATGGACACGGGCTCGCGCAAATGGGGCCGTCCCTACCTCAATCGCCGCTTCTTCTCCCTCGTCGGTGAACGTATGGCCGACCGGGTCCTGCTCGTCATGGCCAAGCGCAACGGGCACTATATCGCGGGTGCCATCAACTTCATCGGCGACAAGCGACTCTATGGACGCAACTGGGGATGCATCGAGGATCATCCCTTCCTGCATTTCGAGGTCTGCTATTACCAGGCTGTCGAATTCGCGATCGCCCGCGGGCTCGACCGGGTCGAAGCCGGAGCTCAGGGAGAGCACAAGTTGGCACGCGGCTATAGGCCCGTGATCACAGCCTCGGCCCATGATATCGCCGATCCTTCGCTGCGCCGAGCGGTGCAGGATTATCTGGATCAAGAGCGTCTCTACGTATCGGAGGCTGCGGAAGAGCTGTCGGAAGCGACCCCGTTCCGGCACCGGGATGAAGATCAGGATTAGGGAGCGGATGCGTTTTGCCGTGCAGCCCGAACGTAGGCGGTGAAGCCTTCGAGATATTTGCGCAGCTGCTCCTCGATCTTCTGATCGGCGAATGTGCCGTCCTGGTTGAAGACCGCCTGCGCGCGCGAGACCATCAGGCGACCGCCGGCCCAGAAATCGGCTCTTAGCGTTCGGAGGACTGGAAGCCAAGCATTCTGGGACAGAATTGTGCCGAAGCCGCCCGGCGAGGCGCCGATGACAGCCACGGGCTTGCTGCCGAAGACGCGCTTGATGTCCGTGTCCGGCCGGGAGAGCCAGTCGATGGCGTTCTTGAACACGCCCGGGATGGAGTTGTTGTATTCCGGCGTGACGAGAAGCAGGCCATCCGCAACGGCGATGACCTCCTTCAGCTCCGTCACCCGCTCGGGAATCCCTTCATTGGCTTCGACGTCTCCGTCGTAGAGCGGAATTCCGCGGATGGTTTCAACGACGAGCTCCGCATTCTCGGGCATCAGGCCCGCCGCGTTCCGCAGCAAGGCGGAGTTGTACGAGGCTTGACGCAGGCTTCCCGAAATACCGATCAGTTTCGTCACATCGACCTCGTTGCCTATCAGAAGCTCTTCCCGCAAGTGAGCGAGGAATTTGCGAGGCTAGGATTCGGAGCAGATCAAGTCAAACCGCTCCAAAAGAATACTTCCTCAGCCCAAAGTCGCGTCAGCAAGCCCCAAGCTGCGCCCTAGACAATGCGCGACATTGGTTCATATGTGGACTATGCATCTGCGCGCCCCTACTGAACTCCTCACCGTCCATGAACATTGACACCACCTGTATCCTGCGGGAGTGCACTTGATGCAGGAACGTGTGAAGCTTCAGCCCGATTTCCTTGCGGAAGGCGCGATCATGGGCGAGCGCACTCGCCATCACGATTGGTCGGCCACGCCGGTCGGCCCGATCGAGACATGGCCGCATTCTCTGCGCACGGCCGTCGGCATCATGCTCCACTCGAAGTTTCCGACCTACATGCTGTGGGGCCGGGAACTGACGAGTTTCTACAACGATGCCTATGCACCGATCCTGGGATCAAGGCCGCAGGCCCTCGGTCGACCCTTTCGGGAAGTCTGGGCCGAGGCCTGGGACACGGTTGGCCCCATTGCCGAAAAGGCTCTTCTCGGACAGGCAAGCTACTTCGAAGACCTGCCCATCACTGTCGAGCGCAACGGCTACCCCGAGCAAACGTGGTGGACCTTCTCTTATAGTCCTATTCACGATGAAGCAGGTCATGTGGGCGGCATCCTCTGCACAGTCCATGATACGACCGCAAAGGTTCTGAGCGAACGTAGACTTGAGTTTGTCGTTCGCCTGAGTGATCGCCTACGCGGTCTGCACGAGCCCATCGAGGTGATCGCGGCGGCACAGGCGATGCTGGGAGAGCATCTCAAGACGAGTCGTGTCGGCTATGGGGAGGTCGAGGAGACGGCTCGCTATTTCACTACTGAGCGCAATTGGACCGACGGCACGGTCGCGCACAGGACCGGCACCCATGACCTCGCGGCGTTCGGCCCAGAGATCCATGACGCCCTCAAGCGGGGTGAAACGCTCGTGGTTCATGATGCGGCGGCCGATCCGCGTACCGATTCGCCGGAGCACCTAGCCGCCTTTGCCTTTCTTGAGTTCTCCGCCGTCGTCACCGTGAGTCTGATCAAGCGCGGACGCATGGTCGCTGCCCTCTACGTTCACAACCACGAGCCGCGCCTCTGGAGCCCGGGCGAAGTCAAGCTCATCGAGGATGTGGCCGAGCGGACATGGGATGCCGTCGAGAGGCTGCGGTCGGAAGCCGCCTTGCGTAAGAGCGAGGAGCGCCTTCAACTCGCCCTTGAGGCATCGAGCGTCGTCGGAACCTGGGACTGGGATATCCAGTCCGACCTCGTATATGCGGATGAGCGTTTCGCAATCCTCTACGGCGTCGATCCCGAATTCGCCGCAGCGGGAGCGCCCATCGCCAGCTTCGTGAACGGCATTTATCCCGACGACCGCAACCGGATCAAAGAACAGATCCAACAGGCGGTTGAGACGGGTGCTCCCTTGGCCGCTGAGTACCGCACGGTCGATAAATACGGGCAGATCCGTTGGGTCTTCGCGCAGGGACGCTGCTATCACGCAGCTCGTCAACCGGTCAGGTTTCCCGGTATCGCCGTCGACATCACGGAAAGAAAGAAGGCCGAGGAGCACCGCGAGCTTCTGATCAACGAGTTGAATCACCGGGTGAAGAACACCCTGGCCACCGTTCAGTCCATTGCCTCTCAAACCTTTCGTAACGCAGACACCACGGAAGCGGCCCGCTTGGCCATGGAGGCGCGCCTGCTCGCCCTGTCCCGTGCCCATGACGTGCTCACGCGGGAGAACTGGGAAGGAGCCGGTCTGATCGAGATCGTGCGAGAGGCCATGGCTCCCTATCGTCACGAACGCGAGAACCGCCTGCACATGGAGGGTCCGGACGTCCGCCTATCGCCGCGCATGGCGCTGGCCATCGCCATGGCCCTGCAGGAGCTGGCCACCAATGCCGTGAAATACGGCGCCCTCTCAAATGCCAACGGTGAGGTTCGGGTTGCTTGGTCCGTCGAGCGGAAGGGAGAAAAGCGCCTGCATCTCACCTGGTCCGAAACGAACGGTCCCAGGGTCGAGCCCCCCAAGCGCCGCGGCTTCGGCAGCCGCCTTATCGAGCGCAGCCTGGCGCAGGATCTGAACGGCGAGGCGCAGATCACATTCGCTCCGGCGGGGATCATCTGTACGGTCGATGCTCCCGTAACGTGAGCCGCCAAATAAAAAGCCGCATCGGCATGGGATCCGATGCGGCTTGATAGAGAGCCAAGTCTGGACCCGGCTTATCTCAAAGACTGGAGATGATCGCGTCGATCCCTTCCATGATCGCGGCTGGCGATGTGCCGACCGCGTTCAGGCCGATGTTCAGCAGCCAGTAGCAGCCGAAAACGATCACCGGCACGAGGATCCAACCGAGGACTTCCTCGAACCATACGCGCCGGCGACGACGCACGTAGCGCTTTTCGCGCCATGACGGCTTCGCCGGAGCGTCCAGGGTCCGGGACGCCTCCAGGGGTCCCTCGTGAATCTCACTCATCATGCTCTAACCAATGGAACTTTCGGAACGGTGCGGACACCTCCGCCTCCATTACCATCGGATCCCTTCGGTTTCACTGCCTTTTTCGCCTTCGAAGAAGCGGCCTTGGCCTTGGGCTTCTTCTTCGCGGCATTCGTTACGTCCTTCTCGGGCTTCGGCTTCACAGGCCCTTCGACGTATTCGAAGCCGAGGCTCTGCAGGCCGATGTCGTCCGTCTTGACCACCACGCGGACGGCTCCGCCATCCTTCAGGCGGCCGAAGAGAACCTCGTCCGCGAGCGGCGTCTTGATGGTCGACTGAATCAGGCGGCCCATCGGGCGGGCGCCCATGGCTTCGTCATAACCGTGCTCGACCAGCCAGTCGCGGGCCTCGTCGGTGAGTTCGATCGAGACGTTGCGGTCGGCAAGCTGGGCATCGAGCTGCATGACGAACTTGTCGACGACCTTCTGCACCACTTCCTTCGGCAGATGGGCGAAGGAGATGATCGCGTCGAGACGGTTGCGGAACTCGGGCGTGAACAGCTTGTTGACCGCCTCCGTATCGTCCCCCTCACGCTTGGTACGGGTGAAGCCGTAGGCAGGACGTGCCATATCGGCGGCCCCCGCATTCGTGGTCATGATGATGATCACGTTGCGGAAATCGACCTGCTTGCCGTTGTGGTCCGTCAGCTTCCCGTGGTCCATGACCTGGAGCAGGATGTTGAACAGATCCGGATGCGCCTTCTCGATCTCGTCGAGCAGGAGCACGCAATGCGGATGCTGATCGACACCGTCGGTCAGGAGACCGCCCTGGTCGAAGCCAACATAGCCGGGAGGTGCGCCGATCAGGCGGCTGACCGTGTGCCGCTCCATATACTCCGACATGTCGAAGCGCAGGAGCTCGACCCCGAGCGACGTCGCAAGCTGCTTGGCCACCTCGGTCTTGCCGACGCCCGTGGGGCCGGCGAACAGGTAGGAGCCGATGGGCTTCTCCGCATCGCGCAGGCCGGCGCGGGCCAGCTTGATTGCCGAGGACAGCGCCTCGATGGCCTTGTCCTGACCGTAAACCACCCGCTTCAGGGTATCCTGCAGGTGCGCGAGCACCTCCGCATCGTCCTTCGACACGGTCTTGGGCGGGATACGGGCCATGGTGGCGATGGTCGCCTCGATCTCCTTGATGCCGATGGTCTTCTTGCGACGGCCTTCCGGGAGAAGCATCTGCGACGCGCCGGTCTCGTCAATCACGTCGATCGCCTTGTCCGGCAGCTTGCGGTCGTTGATGTAGCGAGCCGACAGTTCCACCGCCGCCTTCACGGCGTCGTTGGTGTACTTCAGCTTGTGGAAATCCTCGAAATAGGGCTTCAGGCCCTTCACGATCTCGATGGCATCCGGCACCGAAGGCTCGTTGACGTCAATCTTCTGGAAGCGACGCACAAGGGCCCGGTCCTTCTCGAAATACTGGCGGTATTCCTTGTAGGTGGTCGAGCCGATGCAACGAAGGCTGCCCTGAGCCAGGGCGGGCTTCAGGAGGTTCGAGGCATCCATCGCTCCGCCGGAGGTGGCGCCGGCGCCGATCACCGTATGGATCTCATCGATGAACATGATGGCGTTCGGATGCGCCTCGATCTCCTTCATGACCTGCTTCAGGCGCTCTTCGAAGTCGCCGCGATAGCGGGTACCGGCAAGGAGCGTGCCCATGTCGAGGGAGAAGACGGTGGCTCCCTTGAGAACCTCCGGCACTTCGCCCTGGACGATCTTGCGGGCCAGTCCTTCCGCGATGGCGGTCTTGCCGACGCCGGGCTCGCCGACGAGGAGCGGGTTGTTCTTCTGGCGGCGGCACAGGACCTGGATGGTGCGCTGGACCTCGGATTCACGGCCGATCAGCGGATCGATCCGGCCTTCCTTCGCCTTCTTGTTGAGATTGACGCAGTAAGCCTCGAGCGCATCGCCCTTTTTCTTCTGGCGCGCGTCACCTTCGTCCTGCGTCGGACGCTCGGCCGAGGATTCCTCCTCGGATCCGCGTGGGGAGCGGCTTTCCGTGAGACCGGGGCGCTTGGCGATGCCGTGGCTGATGTAGTTGACCGCGTCGTAGCGGGTCATGTCCTGCTCCTGCAGGAAGTAGGCGGCATGGCTCTCGCGCTCGGCGAAAATGGCCACGAGCACGTTCGCGCCGGTCACCTCGTCGCGGCCGGAAGACTGGACATGGATCACCGCCCGCTGGATCACACGCTGGAAGCCGGCTGTCGGCTTGGAATCCTGGCGTCCGTCGGCCACGAGATTGGCAAGTTCGCTGTCGACGTATTCGACCAGATTGCGGCGAAGAATTTCGATATCGACATTGCAGGCCCGCATGACGGCCGCAGCATCCTGGTCGTCGATCAGGGCCAGGAGAAGGTGTTCGAGGGTTGCATATTCATGGCGGCGCTCGCCTGCGAGAGCGAGAGCTCGGTGAAGGGCTTGTTCAAGACTGCGAGAAAAGCTCGGCAACGGCTTGTCCTTTTATGAGACGGGGCTCGGCTAATTCTTTTCCATGACACATTGCAGAGGATGCTGGTGCTTCCGAGCGAAATCCATCACCTGGGTCACCTTGGTCTCGGCAATTTCGTATGTAAAAACTCCACATTCCCCCACGCCATTCTGGTGTACGTGCAACATGATCCGGGTCGCATCCTCACGGTTCTTGTTGAAGAACCGCTCCAGCACGTGCACCACGAACTCCATCGGGGTGTAATCATCGTTCAAGAGGAGAACGCGGTAAAGGTTCGGCCGTTTCGTGCGCGGTTTGGTTTTCGTGATGATGGAGGTGTTCGAGCGACCGCCATCGTCGCCCCCAGGGGGCTGTGACCCGCCGGCAGCGGAAACCGGATAAGACTCCGACAGGGTCAAAGTACCTTGAGCTAACCGCAACATAATCGGACGACCGCCCCTTCATCTGTTTTTGGCCTCGGCCTCCGGTCCGTCCTATTTCGGGCCATCAGCATCAATCCAAATGTATAGTCGCTCCATTCGGTTTGCCAGATCAACCAGATGGGTGGTCGCAGCCTCCAAGAAAAGAGCGACATGTTGGTCACTCCTGCGCGAGCGGGAAGCTCAGCCCTGGGCGCATGGCAGCCCCAACGCAAAACGCCCGGGACAGGCCCGGGCGCTTCATGAGAGAAGATCTGGCGATCCGGCCTCAGGCGGCGGTTGCCTTGGAGAGGAGCCCTTCGTAGGGCTTCATCGTCTCCGTCGCGAGAGCGGAATAGAGCGCGCTCATCTTGGCCGTCTGGCTGACGAGGCTGTCATAGGCGCCTTTTACGAAGGCGGTCTGGATTTCAACAGCCTTGTCGAGGGTCTGCACACCGAGGAGCTTCTCCACGGTCGCAGAGGTCTGCTCGAACGACTTACGGGCGAAATCCGCCGTCTCGGACGCAATCGTCTGGCTGTTGCTGGAGAAGGCGCCCAGGGCCTTCACGGTGGCATCCAGGTTGTCCTGGCCGAACTTCTGAATCTGGGTAAGCGGCTGAAGCATTGTGAACCTCGGCAATAAGGAGTTAGATGACGGTAGGCGCCGCTGGATAGCTGACGGACCCAATATGTGCAGCGCACAAAAAGTTGTCAAGTTTTATTGTGCAGCGCACAATAATCAAATCAATCGATTCTCCCCCGTTAACCGCCCCGTAACCGCAACCTCTTACCGTCAGGGGATGTGTTGCGCCGGCAACGGTTCCTTCGAGAGAGCCGGGCGCAAGGGCCTAAAAACCAAACGAAACAGGGATTTTGCAGCATGAATTCGGTTAGGATGGGACACCGAAAGACATGGGCTCTGATTGGTATTGTTGCGTCAGTTGCCGTTGCGGTTGCGTCCCCTGCGGAAGCAGCACGCCGCAAGGTAAAGTCGTCCGGTGGTGGTTACACTCCTCTTTCCGCTTCCATCGTCGTCGATGCAAAGACCGGTAAGATCCTGCAGGGCGAAAACATCGACGAGCCGCGCATCCCGGCCTCGCTCACGAAGGTGATGAGCCTTTACCTGCTGTTCGAGCAGCTTGAGCGTGGCCGCATGCGCCCCGACACCCCTCTGACAGTTTCGGCCTATGCAGCAAGCCAGCCGCCAACCAAGCTCGGGGTCCGCCCCGGATCGACCATCGAGGTCGACGATGCCATCAAGGCCATGGTGACCCTCTCCGCCAACGACGTTTCCGTCGTGGTCGCCGAGAACATCGCCGGCTCCGAAGATGCCTTCGCTCAGATGATGACCCGCAAGGCCAGGGAACTCGGGATGAGCTCGACGGCGTTCTACAACCCGCACGGCCTGCCGCATGAGCCGCCAAATATCACAACCGCCCGCGACCTGTCCGTCCTCGGCCGCGCGATCCAGGACCGTTTCCCGAAGTACTTCGCCTATTTCCAGACCCGCTCGTTCCAGTACGGCAGCCGCACCATCCGGGGCCATAATCGGCTGCTCGGAAAGGTCGAGGGCGTGGACGGCATCAAGACCGGCTATACCCGCCTCTCCGGCTTCAACCTGCTGACCTCGGTCAACACCGACACGCGCAGCATTGTCGGCGTGGTGCTCGGCGGCCGCTCAGGCGCTTCCCGTGACCAGAAGATGGCTGCTCTCATCGACGATCATCTGCCCCGCGCCTATGCGGGTGCTCGGACTGCGCCTGCCGTATTCGAGAACCAGCCTGCCCTGGTGGCCGAGGCCCCGGCTCCGCGCTTGGTCGAGACCGCTCCCGTTGCGGCTCCTGTGAAAGTGGCTTCGGCCACCCCGCAGGCTCCCGTTGCACAGGCCTCGACACCTCAGGCTACGCCCGAGCGTAAGCCGCTCGACCTGAACACCTTGCGGCCGGTGGTCGCCTCGGCTTCGGGCGCCAGTTCGACCACCACTCCCTCCTCCGTGCGGTGGCAGAAGGGCCAGGAGCCGCTGCCGCTGAACGCTCAGGCCTACGCCGCTCTGCCGTCTCCGGCTCAGATCCCGGTCTCTCAGAAAGCTGCTCTGCAGGCCAAGATCGAAGCAAAGGCCGTCCAGCCCGCGCCGGCCACGACCACCGCTGCGGTGACCAAAACAGCCTCCCTCAAGGCTGAAGCTCCCAAGGCCGAGGCGGTCGAGCCCAAGAAGGTCGTGACCGGCTGGGTGATCCAGCTCGGTGCCACGGATGACGAGGACAAGGCCAAGGCCATGCTCGACTCGGCCCGCGGCCGCTTCGGCAAGGTCCTCGGAAAAGCCTCGCCCTTCACTGAGAAGGTGACCGTCGACGGCAGCACGCTCTACCGCGCCCGCTTCTCCGGCTTCTCCGAATCCAATGATGCAGCCAGTGCTTGCAAGCAGATCAAGAAAGGCGGCGTGAACTGCTTCGCCTCGCGTGGCTGACCTGATGTAGAGAACTCTGCGACGGTGCGTGTGTTTGTGCCGTCGCAGCTTGAAGCCAACCGGATCGCGCGTGGAGTATCAGCGATGTCGGCCCAACAAGACTTCTCTCGCCTCGTTTACGCGAGCCGCGAGATACGCCGTCCCTCCCTGGTCGGGATGGAGCTTCTTCATCAGCGTCCGATGCGCTTTTCGGACCTCGTCGAGGCTCGCACCAGGCTGAAGCCCCAGGATCTGATAGGCTTCTTCTTTCGTCATTACGCCCGAATGCGCATGGGTGCGCGTCCGCGTGTCGCGATCTCCCTGAGCGTTTTCACGCCAGCCGGAAAACCGGCGATCAAGATAAGCCTCTAGGAGAGGAACGCCCTGGGGATCGTGGGCGCAGCATTCGTCATAGAGACGACTCAAGCTCTGCGGGTCCAGGCTCGAGAGGCGGCGCCCCGCGAGAGCTCCCACCAGGATGCTTCCTTCGACAGCGCCGGTCGCGTGGTCGATCTCCATCTCGATCATGGCTGACCGGATGCGGGAAAAACGGCCGGTCTTCTGCTGGAATTTCCGCCAGGGCCCGGGAAGATTCAGGACGTTCCAGCCCAGCGCCCAGGCTCCGAAGCCGCCGAGCAGAAGGGCCATGTCGAAGCGCCCCTTGATGCCTAGAAGCACAGCGGCACCCAACGCGGCGACACCGGCCACGGCCTTGAGGCTTTTCGCCAGAGCCTGGGTATCAGTGCGCGTGTAAGCCTTGGCAAGCCACCACAGAAGGGCGACCGCCACAATTCCAAGAAGCAGCATCATCGTTTTCTTCCCCACCCCAACATGTGGGCCGGGATGGGGCGGATGTAAATTGGCAGCTTGAAGAATGACGGCGGCGGCGAAGGGCTATTCAGGCCGCTTCGGACTATCGAGGCCGCGCTGGACGGCAGGGCGAGCTAGGCCGCGTTCCAGCCAGACCGGGACATGTTTCAGGCTGTCGAAGTCCACGAGCTCGCCCGCGCCGTAGAATCCGACCAGGTTGCGGACCCAGCCGAGCAGAGAGATGTCGGCAATGGTGTAGTCCTCGCCCATGATCCAGTCGCGACCCTCGAGTCTCGTCTCCAGCACGCCGAGCAGGCGCTTGGATTCGTTCCGGTAGCGTTCGAGCGGGCGCTTGTCCTCGATCTCCCGACCGGCGAACTTGTGGAAGAAGCCGAGCTGGCCGAACATCGGCCCCACTGCCGCCATCTGGAAGAACACCCATTGGATGGTCTCGTAGCGCCGCGCCGGATCGGACGGCAGGAGCTTTCCGGTCTTCTCGGCGAGATACAGGAGGATAGCACCGGATTCGAACAGAGGCAGCGGTTTGCCGCCCGGTCCATCAGGATCGATGATGGACGGGATCTTGCCATTCGGGTTCAGCGAGAGGAATTCCGGCGTCCAGGTCTCGTTCTGGCCGATATTGATGAAATGCGGCTCGTAGGGAAGTTCGGTCTCCTCCAGCATGATGGAGACCTTGACGCCATTGGGCGTGGGCGTGGAATAGAGCTGGATCCGGTCGGGATGCCGGGCCGGCCAGCGGGTCGCAATCGGGAAGGCAGAGAGATCAGCCATGGAAACTCCATCATCGGTGTGAGTCGTGATGGAGCAATGCTAGAGGGACAGTCTCTGCTTGCAAACGCGAAGCTCAGGACTGTCCCAATCAAGTTTCAGTGCAGCAATCCGGCCCGGCTGCGCTGGCTTTCCCGTTCCCAGGCCTGGACGACGACGCCATTGATGCCGGAATCGTGGAGCCTGTCGCTCAGATCGATGAAATGGCGCTCGGTCGCTTCGACATCGAATTCGATCTGCTCGTCCTCGGCATGTTCGAGTTCCGACGCAGCGTAGCGCTCGTAGGCGGCCGACATCTCGGCATAGGCAAAGGCCACGGGAAGCGTGCGGAAGATGGTGGAGAATTCCTCGTCCAGCTCGCCCGTCATCAGATCGCGCATTTGGACAAGATAGCCGTCGTCATGCTCGCAGACCTCATGACGCCAGTGCCGGCCTTCGGATGCACACATCAGCATCGGAACCTCCACTCAACTGTACTGCTGAGCCAATGCTATTCGAGGCAGCGCGGTTCCAGGATGATCCCCAGCAAAAAAGTCTAACGGCGCCCCGTGACTTCCGCCCGAACACGACCACCGATCCGCACCTGCGTGCCGTTCCCCAAACCGATAAAGCCCTGACTTGCTCTAAGGGTATCCTGCCTCTCAGCCTCCATCCGGCGGTCCTGGAAACGATCCCTGCATTCCGGCGGCACTTGGACGCGCACGCCTGGAGGCACGTCAGGCATGCGGCACTCTTTCGCAAGCGCAGGACCAATTGTGACAATCGGAAGAGCGACAATCGCGGATAGAAGCCTCATCGAACCATCTCCAAAGATTCACATAGGTTATAGAAGGCCCAACTCAGCCAGTTCCCGGCGCATGTCTTCCGGCATTTTGGCAAGATCGCCTGCTTTCAGGTCGATGTCACGCGGAGCCTCCTTGGCGACCAGATAGCGCCAGCCCTGGAATGGCCTGTAGGGGCGCGGCTCGATGGCAACCACCTTCGGCTCCAGCACCAGATGGCAGCGGCCGATGCCGTCGGCATCGGTGAAGGGCCGAACGGCCAGTAGCATCTGGCGAGCCGCAACCTGCCCCTTGATCACCCAGAACAAGGAGCCGCCATCGAGCAACTCGTCGACGCGCTTGGGCACCATGCGGGTCGTGTGCGTCTGCTCATAATCGCGCCCAAGGCGCCGATGCAGCGCGCGGTTCTCCTCGATCCACTCTTCGAGATCCGTAATCGAGTCGCAGCCGACGCAGAGTTTGATCAGGTGAAGTGTCATATCCGTTTTCAACCATGCACCTGCCGGATCTGTCATCCGGCGATGCGCCGCAGGTTAGTCCTCCGTCTTGAGCACGATCAGGCGTGCCCCTTCCGCCACCTGCGCCCCCGGCTCAGCGGCGATCTCCGCCACCTCGGCATTGGAGGACGCTACCAGCACATGCTCCATCTTCATCGCTTCGACAATGGCGAGGCGCTGACCTTTCTCGACCCGGTCGCCGGGCTGCACGAAGATCGCGATGAGCTTGCCGTGCATCGGCGCCTTGACCGTACCACCTTCGTCCATGTGTTCGAGATCGACATCGAACGGATCATAGGGCTGCACGAGCGTCTGGCGTCCATGGCGGAGAATGTAGACGCCGTGCGGTGCATCCACCTCGCGGTCGATCTCCGCATCGGCCCAGGGATCGCTTTCGCCGAAAGCAACGGTGCTCGCGCCATGATGCTCGCGGCTGAACACCTCGCGGGCCTCGACGCGCTCGCCGTCGACACGCAGCGGCACGCCGACGCTGCGAAGTCCCAGAAGCTGGAAGCCATCCGGCATGGACCAGGGCGATGACGGCTCATCGCTTTTTTGCAGTTCGGCCATGCGCAGCCGCTCGATCTCCCGTGAGATGAGCGCGGATGCGCCGAAAGACACGGCGACCTCGTCAAGGGGCTGAGGTCCGACCCCAAGGCTCGCGATGTTGCGGTCGATGAAGCCGGTATCGAACGGCCCCGCCCTAAAGCCCTCGGCTTCGCAGAGCTTCTTCAAGAAAGCCGCATTGGTCTTAGGACCTGCGACGATCGTTTGCCCGAGCGCATCGGCCAGCTTGTCCAAGGCCTCCTCGCGGGTCGTGCCATGCGCGATGACCTTCGCAATCATGGGATCGTAATAGGGCGTGACCTCGGCGCCGGCTTCGACACCGGTATCGATACGGATCCCCTCGCTCTCCGGGAATTCAAGAGCCCAGAGCCTGCCCGTTGAAGGCAGGAATTCCTTTTCCGGATCCTCCGCATAGAGGCGTGCCTCGACCGCGTGTCCGTCGATGGTGAGATCGTCCTGTGAGAAAGGCAGCGTTTCGCCGGACGCGACGCGGAACTGCAGTTCCACCAGATCGAGCCCCGTGATTGCCTCCGTTACGGGATGCTCCACCTGCAGCCGGGTGTTCATTTCCATGAAATAGAAGCGGTCGGGGCGAAGGCCCTCCCGACCGTCGGCGATGAATTCAACAGTGCCCGCACCGACATAGCCGACCGCGCGGGCTGCTTCCACCGCAGCCTGCCCCATCACCTGGCGCATCTCGGGGGTCATGCCGGGAGCCGGTGCCTCTTCGATCACCTTCTGATGGCGGCGCTGGAGCGAGCAGTCGCGCTCGAAGAGATGCACCACGTTGCCGTGACCGTCGGCGAAGACCTGGATCTCGATATGACGCGGCGAGAGGATGTATTTTTCCACCAGCACCCGTGGATCGCCGAAGGAATTCTGCGCCTCGCGCTGGGCGCTTTCGAGCGCCGCGTCGAAATCGGCCGCTTTCTCGACCCGCCTCATGCCCTTGCCGCCGCCGCCGGCGACGGCCTTGATGAGAACCGGATAGCCGATCTCATAAGCCTTCTGGCGCAGGAAACCCGGATCCTGCTTGGAGCCATGATACCCAGGCACGACCGGCACGCCCGCCTGCTGCACGAGCGTCTTGGCCGCATCCTTCAAGCCCATGGCATTGATGGCGGAGGCCGGCGGCCCGACGAAGACGATGCCGTTCGCCGCACAGGCCTCGGCGAACTCGGCTCGCTCCGAGAGAAAGCCGTAGCCGGGATGGATGGAGGCTGCCTTTGTGCGCTTGGCGACCTCGATGATCCTGTCGATCCGGAGATAGCTCTCGCGGGCCGGAGGAGGACCTATGAGGTGGGCCTCGTCCGCCATCTGCATGAAGAGCGCGCCGGCGTCGGCCTCCGAATAGACCGCGATCGTGCGCATCCCCAGCTGCCTGGCGGTGCGGATGATGCGGCACGCGATCTCGCCGCGATTGGCAATCAGAACACTCTCGAGCATTTCCATCCCTTACCAGATTTTCTCGTCCGGGTTTTGGGAACCTAGAGCAAACCTGAAGCCACTTGTCACGCATCAACAGGAGGATTGAAACTAGCCTCCAACCGTTGCTGCCGCTGCCGGACCAAAATCGAGGCATCTCTCTGCAACTCTGTACAATACCCTCTTGTCGGATTGCTCATTCCAGGTTAGCCTCTTATTGCAAATGCTTCGCAACTGCAGAAAGAGCCCATGGATCAGCCCGCTCCCATCTCCCTCGTGCAGAAGGCCGCTTGGCGGCACTCCCGGGATCTGCCCTCCCTGCCGGAGGTGAATCGCTCGATCGCGGTGCGGCCGGGATCAGTGTGGAGGCGGGCTGCGGCCTTCCTCGGCCCCGGCTATCTGGTGGCGGTGGGCTACATGGACCCGGGCAACTGGGCGACCTCCATCGCCGGCGGCTCGAAATACGGCTATGCCCTGCTCTCGGTAGCGCTGATCTCCAACATCATGGCGATCATTCTGCAGTCTCTCTGCGCACGCTTGGCGGTCGCCACGGGCAGGGATCTCGCCCAGGCCTGCCGGGACGCCTATCCGAAGCCGGTCGCCTGGGGCCTGTGGCTGCTCGCGGAGCTTGCCATTTGCGCAACGGACCTCGCGGAGGTGATCGGCACGGCCATCGGCCTCAATCTCCTCTTCGGCATTCCGCTCGAGATCGGCGTCATCATCACGGCGCTCGACGTGTTCCTGATCCTGTATCTGCAGAACCTCGGCTTCCGGTGGGTCGAAGCCTTCATCATCACCCTGCTCGGCGTAATTGCCGTGTGCTTCGGCATCCAGATCGGCATGGCCGATCCGGATTGGGCCGGCGTGATCACCGGCTTTGCCCCGACGACCGACATCGTCACCAATCCCGACATGCTCTATCTCGCGCTCGGCATCCTGGGCGCAACGGTCATGCCGCATAACCTCTACCTGCATTCAGGCATTGTGCAGACCCGAGCCTATGGCGACACGCCGACGGAACGGCGCGAGGCCCTACGCTTCGCAACGCTCGACTCGACCATCGCCCTGATGTTCGCGCTGACGATCAACGCGTCCCTTCTCATCCTCGCGGCCGCGGCCTTTCATCACACGGGCCGGTCGGAAATCGCAGAGCTCGGCGAAGCCCATACTCTCCTCCAGCCGATCCTCGGCAGCGCCATCGCGCCGATGCTCTTCGGCCTGTCGCTCCTGTGCTGCGGCTTGAACTCGACGGTGACGGCGACCATGGCGGGCCAGATCGTCATGGAGGGCTTCATCAACTTCAGGATGGCGCCTTGGATGCGCCGCCTCATCACGCGCGGCATCGCCATCGTTCCGGCTGCCGGCGTCACTATCGCCTATGGCGAGGGTGGCACCGGGAAGCTCCTGATCCTGAGCCAGGTGATCCTGAGCCTTCAGCTCCCCTTCGCTGTCATCCCGCTCGTCACCATGACCGCCTCGAAGAACAAGATGGGCGCCCTCGTCACCCCGCGCTGGCTCACCGCGATTGCAGGCATCGTCGCTGCGGTGATCGTGGTGCTGAACGTGAAGCTGCTGGTGGACTTCGTGATGGGATGAGGCGGCGCTTACGGTATCCGCGCCGATGACAAACCGGAGCGCCATGCCAGATCTGCGAGCAGGCCTGCAGGAAGAATCGCGAGACCTGGCGTCGTACGAATGCCTGCGGCATCCAGCAGATCGGCGACCCAATGGTTGCAAACGTGAAACAGGTTGAACTGGCCCTTGGCCTTGTAGAACAGGCTCGGCCCATAGAGGCCGGGCCTAGCTCCTGCGGTCGCTGGCTATCATCGGCAGCAAAGGATTCCTCGATCTTCTGCCCCAGACGGGCAAAGCCCTCAGGCGAGAGCCTGATCCTCACGAGATCGGATGTGCGGAACGTCCGTTCCGGCTCCTTCTCAAGACCGACGACGTGAAGGACGCTTCCCTGCCCCTGCCCCGTCAGCGCGAGCCAAGCGAGACGCCATTGAAACTCAGCGGTCGTCGGCGTCGCGCGATAGAACTCGGCATCGCCCCACCCGAACTCGATCCACTCATAATGCTGGAAGCGTGAAGCGATTGAGATCAGGGCCGGCAGCCCCTTGGCGCCTCCGAGATTGGCCACCTGTTTTCGAGGCAGCGCCAATCCTGCATGATAGCGGTTGCTGACGAACACGGCCTCCAGACGATCCCGGCCAGCGGGAGAGATCTTTGGATCGCCATGCCGTGCAGTCAGCACGATCAAGCCGGCCAGAACGAGAAGAAGGGCGATGCCGCCCTTCAATCCATTTCGTAGAATGCGCCTCAACCGGCGTCCCTGAGGCGCCCGAGCGCCTCTTCCATCTTGGCCTTGCGGGCTAGCGCCTCGTCGCGGCGCTCGCGCTGCTCCTCGACCACCTCTTCCGGTGCGCGCTTGATGAAATCCGCATTCCCGAGCTTCGCGTCGATTTTGCCGACATCCACATCGAGCTTCTGGATTTCCTTGGCAAGACGCGCCCGCTCGGCGTCGAGGTCGATGACGCCTTCCAGCGGCAGCGCCGCCACTTCGCCGCGGATGAGGAGCTGGATCGAGCTCTTCGGAGCGGCATCGGCGTAGGAGATGTCCGAGATGCGCGCGAGGCGCCGCACGATATCGCCCCAGCGTTCGGCACGGGCCTTCACATCCGCAGAGGATGCGACGAGCACGAGCGGGATCTGCGCGCCGGCCGGCACGTTCGTCTCGGAACGCGCGGAACGGATCTCGGTGACGAGATCCACCACCCAGCCGATCTCGGCCTCCGCCTGCGGATCGATCAGATCGTCGAGGTTCGACCAGGGTGCAAGCGCCAGGATCGTCTCACGCTTCGGACCCTCCTGCCCCTTCACCTCCCACAGCTCCTCCGTGAGGAACGGCATGATAGGATGCAGGAGCTTGCAGATTTCGTCGAGGATGAAGGCGATGGTGGCGCGAGTCTCATCCTTTGCCGGCGAATCCGCTCCCTGCAACACCGGCTTGGAGAGTTCGAGCGTCCAGTCGCAGAACACGTTCCACACGAAGCGGTAGGCAGCACCCGCAGCTTCGTTGAACTTGTAGCTCTGGATGCCTGAGGCGACTTCGTTGATCGCCTTGGCGCATTCGCTGAGCGCCCATTTGTTGAGCGTCTCCTTCACCGACTTCGGATCGAAGCCGGCGACGCGCCTGCACTCGTTCATCTCGGCAAAGCGAGCCGCGTTCCAGATCTTGGTTGCGAAGTTACGGTAGTTCTCGACGCGCTGAACCGACAGCTTGATGTCGCGCCCCTGCGCCGCCATCGAGGTCAGCGTCATGCGCAGCGCGTCCGCGCCGTACTGCTCCACCACGTCGAGCGGATCGATGACGTTGCCCTTCGACTTCGACATCTTCGCGCCCTTCTCGTCACGAACAAGGGCGTGGATATAGACCGTGTCGAACGGCACTTCGTCCATGAAATGCAGGCCCATCATCATCATCCGGGCAACCCAGAAGAAGATGATGTCGAAACCGGTGACAAGCGTGTTCGTCGGGTAGTAGCGCTTCAGCTCCGGCGCGTCATCCGGCCAGCCCAGCGTCGAGAACGGCCAGAGCGCCGAGGAGAACCAGGTATCGAGCACGTCCTCGTCGCGCTTGAGCGGCACATCGCGCCCGTTCTTCGCGCGTGCTTCGGCCTTGGCCTCATCCTCGCTCATGGCGACGTAGACATTGCCTTGATCGTCATACCAGGCTGGAATCTGGTGTCCCCACCAGAGCTGGCGCGACACGCACCAGGGCTCGATGTTCTCAAGCCACTGGAAGTAGGTCTTCTCCCAGTTCTCGGGCACGAACTTGGTCTGGCCCTTGCGCACCACATCGAGCGCCCGGTCGGCGAGCGGCTTCACGTTCACATACCATTGGTCCGTGAGATAGGGCTCGATCACCACATTCGAGCGGTCGCCATGCGGAACGGTGTGCGCATGCGGCTCGATCTGCACGAGGATCTCGCGCTCTTCGAGCATGGCGACGATGCGCTTGCGCGCCTCGAAGCGGTCGAGGCCATCCAGGGCGAGCACGGCCTTCAGGTCGTCGGTCTGGTTCAGGCCATCGAGGAAAGCCTCGTTCCCGGCAAGCGCGAGTTGCGCCTCGGTGCCGAAGATGTTGATGAGCGGCAGCTTGTGGCGCTTGCCGACCTCGAAGTCGTTGAAGTCATGCGCCGGCGTGATCTTCACCGCGCCGGTGCCCTTCTCCGGGTCGGAATACTCGTCGGCCACGATGGGGATGCGGCGGCCGACCAGCGGCAGGATGGCGAACTTGCCGACCAAATCCTTATAGCGCTCGTCTTCGGGATGGACGGCCACGGCCACGTCGCCGAGCATCGTCTCGGGACGGGTGGTGGCCACCGTGATGGAGCGGTCGGGCATGCCGTCGATGGCATAGCGGATATGCCAGAGATTGCCCTTCACCTCGACCTGCTGGACCTCCAGGTCCGAGATCGCGGTCTGGAACTTAGGGTCCCAGTTCACGAGGCGCTTGTCCTTGTAGATCAGTCCTTGCTTGTAGAGATCGACGAACACCTTCAGGACGGCGCGGGACAGGCCCTCATCCATGGTGAAGCGCTCGCGCGACCAGTCGCAGGAGGCGCCGAGGCGCTTGAGCTGGCGTACGATGGTGCCGCCGGACTCCTCCTTCCACTCCCAGACCCGCTTCACGAACTCCTCACGGCCAAGGTCACGGCGCTGGATCTGGCGCTCGGCGAGCTGGCGCTCGACGACCATCTGTGTGGCGATGCCCGCATGGTCCATGCCCGGCTGCCAGAGCACGTCCTTGCCCCGCATGCGCTCGAAGCGGCAGAGAATGTCCTGGATCGTGTTGTTGAGGGCGTGCCCCATGTGGAGCGAGCCGGTCACGTTCGGCGGCGGAATGACGATCGTGTAGGGTACGGCGTCCTTGCGATCCGCGCGGCCGGCCCTGAAGGCTTCAGCCTCTTCCCAGCGGGTGGAAATGCGTGCTTCGACAGCGGAGGGATCGAACGTCTTGTCCATCATGATGAATACCGGTCTTTTGGCGCGAGAAACGCACAAGCAAGACGGCTACAAACCGGACGGATCGGTCGAAGTCAACAGAGGGGCGACAATCTGGGCGCAACGGGCTTCAAAAGTGGCCAGCCCCTCCGCAGGAGGCGCTCATCCGAGGACCTATCCCCGGCTGCGGGTCACGCGTTCGATTTCATCCCGCACCAGCCGCTCGACCAGAGAAGGAAGATTGTCATTGAGCCATGCCTTCAGCATGGGACGCAGCATCTCCTTCATGAGATCGTCGACGGTCTGAGGCTGGCTTGGCTTCAAGGAAGCACTGAGAAGGTCGAAGGCGCCGGAAACCGAGGCGCTGGTCTCGTTCGAGATGAGGACACCGGCGGCTGCGTGCTCGACTGGTGCAGCTATCACCGGCGGAGATTCACGGACGGCAATCGGTGCAGGAATTCGCTCAGCCCGCTCGGCAGGAATATGGCGATCCTCCACGATGTCGTCTTCGGCATATGTATCGACTGCCAGGGCCTCCCCCCGGCTCCAGGGACCAAGCACCGACTCGTTGGGACTTGGGGCAATCAGCGGAGACACATGAAGCTCGGCAATGTCGAGGACGTTGCTCAGAGGCGAGGAGCTCGGCTCATCAGGCTCGGAGGATCGCAGCGCGTCATCGTCAGAGATGATACGTCGGATGGAAGCCAAAATTTCTTCCATCGATGGCTCATTAACCTTCAGGCTCGCAGAACCCATAGCCGCATCCAAATTAAAATACGCAAGAATCACATTCGAATGAATGTAGATGAAGTATTTTACGCAACCTTAAAGAAAACAAGCGGGGCCAGAACTTTTTGGTTCTGGCCCCGAAACTTATCAACGGCCGTCAGGCGTGCTCGTACCGACCCAAAGATCTTTGACTTGATCGTAATGGATCTTCGGGCTGTAGTGGTTGACCTTGAGGCCGAGCGCCCGTGAGTTGAGGCGGCCCATCGCATTGACGAGGCTGTAGGAGGCCACCACGCGGTCGCGCTGGGCCGTGATGAGATTCACGCGAGCATTCAGCAATTCCTGCTGGGCGTTCAGTACGTCGAGGGTCGTACGCTGACCGACGCGGGCCTCTTCACGCACACCGCTGAGCGCAGTCTCGGCGGCATCGATCTGGGCCTGGGCGGCGACGATCTGAGCGCGGGCCGCCTCCAGACGTCCCCAAGAAGAGCTGACGGCGGCGCGAACCTGATCGCGCACGGAATCGGCTTCGAGGCGGCGCTGACCGGCCGTTTCCTTGGCTTGGCGCGTCGCGGCATAAGCCTGACCACCTTCGTAGATCGGCACGGTCAGTCGAGCGACCACAGAAGCCGAAAGTGCGGCGTCGCCCCCCTGCTGCCGGTCGTAGCGCTGGTCGACCGCGCCGGCGACACCCAGCTGGGGAGCAAGGGCGCCCTGCTCGATCTTCACCTGCAGCTCGGCCACATCGACAGCGTGCTGGCGCGCCTTGATGGCTGGATGTTCGTTAAGGCCAGCCTTCAGAGCAGCATCGACATTGCGCGGCGTCAGACGGTCCAGAGGACGCCCAGGCGCCAATTGGGCAGGTTCGACACCAACGACTTGGCGATAGGTAGCAATACTGTTGCGCAGGGTCGCCTCGGCCAAGCTGGCCTCGGACCGCGCGGCCGCGAGACGGGCTTCAGCCTGGGCAACGTCCGTCCGGGTGACCTCGCCGACGTTGAACCGATCCTGGGTCTGACGCAGCTGCTCATCGATGACCTCGACGTTGTTGCGCTGCAGGTCGAGAATGGCCGTGTCCCGCAGAACGTCCATATAGGCCGTCGCGGCGTTGAGCAGGATGCTCTGCTCGGTGCTGTTCAGGGATTCCCGCGAACCGAGAACGGAGGATTCCGCCGCACGGACCCGGTTCTGGGTCCGAAACCCATCGAAAATTGTCTGATTGAGCTCAACGCCGACCCCGCGCGGGTTCAGCGCACTTCTAGTGGTCGTGTTCGCCGAGAACCGCGATGACGGTGTCTCGGCCGACACCCAGCTCCTGCCGGCGTCGGCGGTTGCATTGATCGTCGGCCGATAGCCTGACTTGGCCTGCGCGACCGTCTCGTCCGTCGCTCGGACATTCGCGCGCTGAGCATTCAAATCCGGATTGTTGCCGTAAGCCCGCGCCAAAGCGCTTTCCAAGGTCTCAGCCGACACGCCGCCAAGGCCCGCCAGCACGAACACCGAGGTCATAGCCCCAAAGAGCAAGCGATACGTCTTCCTGGAATGCTTCTTCTTCACGCGCACCTGCCTAGCGACCAATACGGAACAACCGCAAGAGCCGCCGTTTTCAGAAACCACTACGACTCAAAGCGCAACAATACCCGAGGGAACAGAGTCGGCAACAACGCGTTGGGGCCAACTCGATTTTAGCTTGGGAGTGGCGCAAAAAAGCGACACCACCAATCGAGGAAATTAAGGATCTGGAAGGAATTAGAACGTGAAGCCTGGGGTCTGAACGAAGGGCGCCAGGAGAGGCGCCGCAGCTTCGAACAGGCTACGCTCGCCAATGGCATCGCCGGAGCGGACATAGAGCATCGCCCGAGCGGCACGTCCCCGCCCCTTCACGCACACGAGGCGGCCGCCCTCGGCCAGCTGCTGGAGGAGCCCTTCAGGACGAACCTCGACGGAGCCGTTCACGACAATGGCGTCATAGGGAGCGTGGGCGGCATAGCCCTGCTCGAGAGGTCCCGTCACGACCATGACATCGCCGGCACCGGCCGCACTCAGGCAGTGCCTGGCAGCAGCGGCAAGAGCCTCATCCGATTCAAGGGCCGTCACTTGCGTGCCGAGTCTATGAAGGACAGCCGAGGCGTAGCCACGGCCACAGGCAACGTCGAGGATCTTGCTTCCCGCATCGATCTCGAGCGCCTGGATCAGGCGGCCGAGGATCATCGGAGAGAGCATATAGCGGGTCTCGCCGCTGTCACTGACGAGGATATCCTGATCGATATAGGCAAGGCCTTCGCGGCCTGGCAGCACGAAAAGCTCTCTCGGAACGTTGTCCATGGCATCCAGGAGAGGCATGTCGTTCACATCGAAAGTGCGCAGCTGGCCATCAACCATCATGCGGCGCGCTTGGGTGAAATCGACCATGGATAGTGCCTTCAGAATTTTGTTGGAGGCCTCGCCCGGAATCGAACCGGGGTGCAAGGATTTGCAGTCCTCTGCGTAACCACTCCGCCACGAGGCCATCCGGGGCGTGTCACGAACGCGACGGCTGCTCCATAGCAACCATCCCCCCAAAGAGCAACAGGCCCTTTTCGGTCCCGTGCGCCAACAATGCACTTGCAACCGTTGAAACCCGTGCTATATGCCTCCCACCTCGCGACGGACACGTCTCCAGAGACCTCCGTGGCGCTCAGGAAGTCTAATAAAGGCTTCTTTGAAAGGTGTGGCTTATTCCGGCGTGGCGCAGCGGTAGCGCAGCGGACTGTTAATCCGTTGGTCGTAGGTTCGAATCCTACCGCCGGAGCCAACCTTCCCAGTGCTCATCCTCAGCAAAGCCAATCGGCCCGGAACCCTTCGCGATGCGCTGTATCACGGGTTCGAAGCTTGGCTATGATCCGGCACCATGAGCACCGTTTCACAATCTCCCGTTCTGGTCTGGTTCCGCGACGATCATCGTCTCGCCGATAACCCTGCCCTCGCCGCTGCCGCCTCAACAGGATCGCAGGTTCTATGCTTTGCTGTTGTCGACGACGGCTCGGACGGACTGCGCCCGCTCGGTGGTGCGGCTCGCTGGTGGCTTCACGGTTCACTTCGCGCCCTTGGAGAGGCGTTGGAACGAGCCGGTTCCCGGCTCATCCTGTTCAGAGGCCCCGCCCTCTCGGCGGTCGAGAATGTGGCGCTCGAGACAGGCGCGTCCGCAATCTTCTGGAACCGGCGCTACAGTGCGGTCGAGATCGCCCTCGACAGCGCGATCAAGAAGCGCCTGACCGATCGCGGCATCAAGGCCTACAGCTTCAACGGGCGGCTTCTCCACGAACCGTGGGAGATCCCCAACCAGGCCGGCAAACCGTTCCAGGTCTTCACCCCCTATCTCCGGGCCGTGATGGCCCGCGCCGTTGCCGCTCCGCTCCCGGCTCCGAAGAAGTTGATGGGTGGAACGTGGCCGTCATCGCTCCTCGATGCAGCCGTCCCCTCCGAAGAGCTTGGTCTCGAACCTTCGTCCCCCGATTGGGCCGGCGGGATACGCAAGCATTGGCAGCCTGGTGAGCAGGCTGCGCGAGCACGCTTCAAGCGATTCCTTCGCGAGGGCATCAAAGGCTATGCGGAGAATCGCGACTGGCCGTCGATTCCCGGCACGTCGGGTCTTTCACCGCATCTCCGCTTTGGAGAGATCGCTCCCCGGCAGATCTGGCATGCCATGACAGCCCAGGTTGCCCATGAGCCCGGCCTGGGACGGGATGCCGAGAAATACCTGAGTGAGATCGTGTGGCGCGATTTCAGCTATCAGCTTCTCCACTTTCACCCTCACCTGACGGCCAGGTCGCACAGCAGCCGGTTCGACAATTTTCCATGGATCGAGGATGCGAAAACTCTGAAGGCCTGGCAGAAGGGCCGGACCGGATACCCCGTCGTGGATGCCGGAATGCGCCAGCTCTGGCAGACCGGCTGGATGCGCAACCGGGTGCGCATGATCGCGGCCTCGTTCCTGATAAAGCATCTCCTCACCGACTGGCGACGGGGCGAGGCCTGGTTCTGGGACACCCTGGTCGATGCGGACGCGGCCAACAATGCCTTCGGCTGGCAATGGGTCGCGGGATCGGGGCCGGATTCTTCGCCATTCCATCGGATCTTCAACCCGGTCACCCAAGGCGAGAAGTTCGATCCGCGAGGCGATTACATCCGCACTTTCGTGCCGGAGCTTTCAGGACTGCCCTCGACCTTCATCCACAAGCCTTGGGAAGCCCCTCCCGATATTCTCTTCGCAGCGGGAATCAGGCTGGACGAGACCTATCCTGGTCCCATCGTCCCCCATGGTCCGGCGCGGGAGCGCGCCTTGGAAGCCTTTCGCGGCCTTCGCGGTATGGCTGATGCACTTTCCTGACGTTCGACCGACGGAGCGGCTTGACCCGCAAAGCTCCTTGCCGTCAGCATCGCCCCTCGTTTTCCAGATGCGGCCACTCAGGCCCGTCACAACTCGAGACGATCATGACCACGACCACGCTTCTTTTCCGCGACGATGCCTATGCCACCGCCTGTGAAGCGCGCGTTCTCGGGACCACTCCGGAGGGCGGTGTCATTCTGGATCGCACGGTGTTCTATGCCCAAGGAGGCGGGCAGCCGGGAGACGTCGGCGCTATCGTGAGGGCGAATGGCGACAGGTTCGACATCACAAATACGGTCTACGGTGCCGACCGCTCACAGATCGTTCATCTCGTCGGGCCCGAGGCGGCATCGCGTTTCGAAGAAGGCGAAACGGTAGAACTGCTGCTCGATTGGCTCCGTCGCTTGAGACGCATGCGGGTCCACACTGCGCTCCATCTGCTCAGCGTCGTCCTGCCCTACCCGGTCACCGGCGGCGCCATCGGCGAGGGCGACGGGCGGCTCGATTTCGACATTCCCGACGCGGGCCTCGACAAGGCGGAGATCACGGAGAAGCTCAACGCACTGATTCAGCGCGATGCGCCGGTCACCGAGCGCTGGATCACGGATGAGGAACTCGATGCCAATCCGGGGCTCGTGAAGACCATGTCCGTGAAGCCGCCGCGTGGATCGGGCCGCGTTCGTCTGGTGGAAATCGAAGGAATCGACCTTCAACCCTGCGGCGGCACCCATGTCCGCCGCACCGGCGAGATCGGCACGGTCGCGATCACCGATATCGAGAAGAAGGGCAAGCAGAACCGCCGCGTCCGCATGTCCCTGATCGACTAGAGCATTTTGCGGCGAAGTGATCCGGTTCGCCGCAAAATGCGGCAGAGGAAAGAGGAGAGATGATTCCACGCAAGTGGAAACAGCTCCAAGCCCGTTCAGCCATTCAGAAGGAACTGCCGATGTCCCAGCCTTTCGTTTCAACCTCCTGGCTGCAGGAGCATTTGAACGATCCCAATATCGTCGTGGTGGATGGCTCTTGGTATCTTCCAAACCATAACCGGGACCCCCAAGCGGAATATCTTGCCGGTCATATTCCTGGCGCGGTGCGCTTCGACATCGACACGGTGAAGGACACATCGTCCTCCCTGCCCCACATGCTGCCTTCCCCTGACGATTTCGCGAAAGCTGTAGGTGCCATGGGAATCAGCGAAGACATGACCGTCATCGTCTACGATGGCGTCGGACTGTTCTCGGCACCCCGCGTCCGTTGGATGTTTCAGGTGTTCGGATCTCGCAACGTTTCGATCCTCGACGGTGGTTTTCCTGCCTGGAGGGCCGAGGGGCGTCCGGTCGAGACGGGACCGGAAAAGCCCGCCGCACCGAAGACCTTTACTCCGTCTTTTGACGGTTCGGCCGTCGCAGATGTCGCCAAGGTTCAAGCCGCGCTCCGCTCCGGCTCGGCTCAGGTGGTCGATGCGCGGGCTGCCGACCGCTTCAGAGGCGAAGCGCCTGAGCCCCGCCCAGGCCTCAAGGCCGGCCATATTCCTGGGAGCCTGAATCTTCCCTGGAGCGCGATTGTCGACAATGGTCGCTTGAAGGACAAAGGGAGTATCGAGCAGGCTATGCGGGAAGCTGGCCTCGATCCGGAACGCCCCATCATCGCCAGTTGTGGCTCTGGTGTTTCGGCAGCGATCCTCTCGGTTGCTTTCGAGACTTTGGGCCGCCCAGCCAAAGCGATCTATGACGGATCCTGGTCCGAGTGGGGCGCACGGGAGGATCTGCCGGTGGAGACGGGACCGGCGAAGAAAGCTTGAACACTGTTGGACAAAGAAAAAGGCCCCGGGGTGTCCGGGGCCTTTTGCGTTTCGGGGATCCGTCTCAGTGCAGGATCTGGGATAGGAAGAGCCGGGTGCGCTCGTGCTGCGGGTTCTTGAAGAACTCGTCCGGGGTGTTCATCTCCACGATCTGTCCGTAATCCATGAAGATCACCCGATCGGCCACCTGACGGGCAAAGCCCATCTCGTGGGTGACGCACAGCATGGTCATGCCCTCGTCGGCCAGCCCCACCATGGTGTCGAGCACCTCCTTGACCATCTCGGGATCGAGCGCCGAGGTCGGCTCGTCGAACAGCATGATCTTGGGGCTCATGCACAGCGAGCGGGCGATCGCCACGCGCTGCTGCTGGCCGCCGGAGAGCTGGCCCGGGTACTTGTTCGCCTGCTCGGGGATCTTGACCCGCTTCAGGTAGTGCATGGCGATCTCTTCCGCCTCCTTCTTGGGCATCTTCTTGACCCAGATCGGAGCCAGCGTGCAGTTCTCGAGAATCGTCAGGTGCGGGAACAGGTTGAAGTGCTGGAACACCATGCCGACCTCGCGGCGCACCTCGTCGATGCGCTTGAGGTCATTGAGAAGCTCGGTGCCGTCGACGATGATGCGGCCCTTCTGGTGCTCTTCCAGGCGGTTGATGCAGCGGATCATCGTGGACTTGCCCGAGCCCGAGGGACCGCAGATGACGATGCGCTCGCCGCGGCGCACGTTGAGGTTGATGTCCCGCAGCACGTGGAACTCGCCGTACCACTTGTGCACGTCGATCATCTGAACGGCGGCCTCCGCCTTGGGATCGACGTCGACGGAGCGAATGGTTTGAGATGACAGTGTCGTAGCCATGGATGTTTACCGTTTCTGACCAGCCGCAAGGCGCCGCTCGACCCCGAGCGAGTACCGCGACATGCCGAAGCAAAAGATGAAGTAGAACAGGGCCGCGAAGGCATAGCCCGTGATACCGATGGTCGGGGCAGCCCAGCTCGGGTCGATACGGGATGCCTCAATGGTCTTCACCAGATCGAAAATGCCGACGATGGCAACGAGCGATGTATCCTTGAACAAGCCGATGAAGGTGTTGACGATGCCTGGGATCACGATCCGTAGGGCCTGGGGCAGAATGATGAGGGTCATCATCTGCGGATAGTTGAGGCCCAGCGACATCGCGCCTTCATACTGCCCCTTCGGCATGGCCTGGAGACCTCCGCGCACCACCTCGGCCATGTAGGCTGCGGCGAAGAGCGCGGTGCCGATGAGAGGCCGGAGCAGGCGGTCGACTGTCATTTCGGCCGGGAGGAAGAGCGGCAGCATGGTGTTGGCCATGATCAGCACCGTGATCAGAGGCACGCCGCGCACGAACTCGATGAAGATCACCGAGGCCATCCGCACGATGGGGAGCTTCGAGCGCCGCCCCAACGCCAGCACGATGCCGAAAGGCAGCGAGACCACGATGCCCACCGTCGCGACGAGCAGCGTCACCAGGATGCCGCCCCACAAGGATGTGGGCACATGGGGCAGGCCGAAATCGATGTCGACGAGGGCCAAGGTAATGCCGATCACCGCCACGATGCCGCCGCCCATGATGAGCGCCGGACGCATGGCTGCCTTGAGCAGAGCCGCGAAAAAGGCGAACAGCGCGATTACCAGCGCCCCGAAGATCGCAAAGCCGATCCAGAAGCGGACACCGAAATCGGCATCGCCGCCTGTCAGGAGGACGTAGGAGACGATCGGAAAGATCCAGAAGAAATAGACCGCCCCCAGGTCCCGGCGCGGAGCCCTCAACCAAAGCATCCAGACGACGCCAATGGCCAGAAGAGCGAAGAAGACGTCCACCCGCCAGCGTTCGGAGATCGTATAGGAGCCGTAGATGAAGTAGTTGATCTTGTCCCATATGAAGGCCCAGCAGGCTCCCGACTCGCTGCCGCCCGCATCGGCACGGCAGGCGGCCCGGTCGGAGCCCGTCCAGACCGCGTCGATGATAAGGTATCTCACCAGCGGAGGAACGGTGACGTAGAGGAGGTAAAACACCACCAGCGTCAGGATCGTGTTGAAGGGACCGGAAAAAAGGTTTTCCCGAACCCAGGCGATGGGACCGCGGGCCAGATTGGGCGGAGGCAGCGCCTCCACCTGGTTGGCGCGGACGAAACGGGGCATGTCGACGGCGGTGCTCATGCGATTTCCTACCGTTCGACGATCGCTACACGGCGATTGTAGACGTTCATGATGAAAGATGTCACGAGGCTGATCGTCAGATAGACGCCCATGGTGATGACGACGACTTCGATGGCCTGACCCGTCTGGTTGAGCACGGTGCCCATGAACACCTGCACGAGATCCGGATAGCCGATGGCCACCGCCAGCGAGGAGTTCTTCGTCAGGTTCAGGTATTGGCTCGTCAGCGGTGGAATAATGACCCGCATGGCCTGCGGAATCACCACCAGACGCAGGGTCTGTCCCGGAGTGAGACCGAGAGAGCCCGCCGCTTCCGACTGTCCCTTCGATACGGCCAGAATGCCGGCACGGACGACCTCGGCGATGAAGGCTGCGGTGTAGGTGACGAGGCCAAGGAGCAGCGCCACGAACTCCGGCAGGATCTGCAAGCCGCCAGTCAGGTTGAATGTGCCCTTGCGCGGCAGCTCGAAGGTAATGGGATTGGCGCCGACTAGGGCAAGGACGATCCAAGTCAGGATCGGCAGACCGAGGATTAAAGCGAGCGTGACCTTGCCGACGGGAGATTGCCGTCCAGTCTGCTCCTGCTGCTTCTTGGCCCAGCGCCGGTACAAGAATGTGCCGACGAGGCCGATCGCGAGAGCCGCAACAAGGACCGAGATGTTGGGACCATAGATGGGCTTCGCCATGAAGAGGCCGCGGGAATTCAGGTAGAATCCGGCACCCATCTCAAGGGAGTTGCGTGGCTGCGGCAGGGTGCCAAGAACGGCGATGTACCAGAACAGCAGCTGCACCAGCAGCGGGATGTTGCGCAGCACCTCGACATAGACCATCGCAACTTTCGCCACCATCCAGTTCTTCGACAGCCGGGCGATACCGATCGTGAAACCAAGGATGGTCGTGAAGAAGATGCCGATGATTGATACGATCAGGGTGTTCAGAAGGCCGACTATGAAGGCGTCGCCATAGGTTGAGCCGGCCGCGCTGAACTGGATCAGCGACTGGCTGATGTCGAAGCCGGCGGTATTATTGAGAAAGCCGAAGCCCGACGCGATCTTGGCACGCTGCAGGTTCTCGATGGCGTTCGTCGCTGCCATATAGAAAAGGTAGACGACCGCGGCGACGAGAACGACCTGGTAGAAAATTCCACGGACCTTCGGATCGTACAGAAACGATTTTCGGGGGGGCGATGTCTGACTGACAACGGTCTGCACTGAGTTCATCCTCTGACGGCTTTTTTATTTTATACCGGGCCGTCCTCCCCTGTTCATGCCTGGGTCGAGCCCCATGAACGGGCGGCATTTTTATCGTTTTTGAAGGGCGCCCGGAATGCCGGGCGCCCTGGTCTTAAAGTGGCTTAGCGAACCGGGATGCCATATTGCAGGCCGCCCTTGGTCCATTGGGCGTTCTGGCCGCGCTTGATCTTCAGGCGCGAGCCCTCGCCCACGTTCTTCTCGAAGACCTCGCCGTAGTTGCCCACGTGCTTGATGATGCGGACAGCCCAGTCGTTGGTCAGGCCGATGGCCTCACCGAACTTGCCCTCCGTGCCGAGCAGACGCTTGATCTCCGGGTTCTCGGACGTCTTCATCTGGTCGGCATTTGCCTTGGTCACGCCGAGTTCTTCAGCGTTCAGCATGGCATTGTGCGTCCAGCGGACGATATCGCCCCACTGGTTGTCTCCATGGCGGACTGCCGGTCCAAGCGGCTCCTTGGATATGATCTCGGGCAGAACGATATGATCGTCCGGAGCCGAGGCGCGCAGACGCTCGGCGTAGAGACCGGAGGCATCCGTTGTGAAGGCGTCGCAGCGGCCGGCGTCATAGGCCTTGAACGTCTCGTCCGAGGTCGCGAAAGCCACCACTTCGTACTTCAGGTTGTTGGCACGGAAGTAGTCGGCGAGGTTCAGCTCGGTCGTGGTGCCCTGCTGGGTGCAGATCGAAGCGCCGTTCAGCTCCTTGGCGGAGGCGACACCGAGCTTCTTGCGAACCATGAAGCCCTGGCCGTCGAAGTAGGTAACCGCCGGGAAGTCGAGGCCGAGCTGCGTGTCGCGCGACATCGTCATGGTGGAGTTGCGGGACAGCACGTCCACTTCGCCCGACTGGAGCGCCGTGAAGCGGTCCTTGGCAGCGAGCGGAATGAAACGAACCTTGGTCGGGTCGTCGAAGATCGCGGCAGCGATGGCGCGGCAGAAATCGACGTCGAGGCCCGTCCAGTTGCCCTGAGCGTCCGGCTGACCGAAACCGGCAAGGCCCGTATTCGAGCCGCAGGTCAGGAAACCCTTCTGCTTCACGCTGTTGAGTGTCGCCTGGGCCGATGCGCCCGTTGCGAACAGGCTGGCTGTCAGGCCGAAGGCAATCGATACGAGAGCCTTTTTCATGTTGGTATCTTCTCCCAATAGTTCGACATGGCTCGACCGCTTATGGTTATCACCCCCCAGCCGAGCCTCGATAGACCGTTCCGCGCCGTTTCGGTTGAGGCGGCATCGAGATCCATCACATTCCATGATTAATCACTGGTCAAGTCTTGATGAAAGGCATTTCTTGCCTGACTTGACGGCAGGGGCTGCCCGGTTTCAGATAGAAATCTCCTCAGCAACCCCTTGAAGCAATGTCAAAACTCCCTCCAAAGCCCCAAAACATATCCGAACGAACCCGTCTCGTTCATGCCGGCCGAGAGCCGTTCGAGCAGCACGGTTTCGTCAATACGCCGATATATCGCGGCTCCACCGTCCTGTATCCGACGACCGATGATCTCCTTCACCGGCGCGGGCGATATTCCTATGGAACGAAAGGGACTCCGACCACTAATTCCCTTGAATCGGCCTGGACGGAGCTGACGGGAGCGGCCGGCACGGTGCTTGCCCCCTCGGGCCTCGCGGCCGTCGCGGTTGCCCTTATGTCATGCCTGAAAGCCGGCGACCATCTTCTGATGACGGATTCGGTCTACCTGCCGACTCGGCAGTTCTGTAACGGCGTCCTTAGAAATTTTGGTGTGGAAACCACCTACTACGACCCCGAGATCGGTGCCGGGATCGGAGCCCTGATCCGTCCGAACACGACGGCCGTGTTCACCGAGGCTCCGGGTTCCCAGTCCCTTGAGATGCAGGACATCCCGGCCATTGCCGAGGTGGCGCACCGGCATGGGGCTGTCGTCCTCATGGACAACACTTGGGCGACCCCCCTGCTCTTCCCGCCCCACGAGCGCGGCGTGGATCTCGCAATCGAGGCCGGCACGAAGTATCTCAGCGGAGGATCGGACCTGCTGCTCGGCATGGTCTCGGCCAATGAGCGCTGCTTCAAGCGGCTTCGCGAGACGTACGATTCGTTCGCCATGTGCCCGGGCCCGGAGGATGTCTTCCTGGGCTTACGGGGCCTGCGTACCATGGCGCTGCGCCTGAGGGAGCATGGAACCCAGGCCTTGGAGATGTCCCGTTGGCTCGAAGGCCGTCCTGAGGTGGCCCGGGTGCTGCATCCGGCCATGGAGACCTATCCGGGCCACGAAATCTGGAAGCGCGACTTCAAGGGCTCCTCGGGCCTGTTCTCAATCATCCTCGAGCCCTGCTCCGACCGGGCGCTCGCCGCCATGCTCGATGGGCTTTCCCTCTTTGGCATGGGCTATTCCTGGGGCGGGTTCGAGAGCCTCGTGATCCCCTTCAACTGCGCGACTTATCGCACGGCCACCAAGTGGGAGCCCGGCGGCCATGCCCTGCGCTTCCATATCGGGTTGGAGGATCTGGACGACCTGAAGCGGGATCTCGATGCCGGATTCGCCCGGCTCCGGGAGACGGATGCCCAGGCGGCCTGAGGAATTCAGTCTTCGGCGGCGGTCAACCTGCCGAAGCTTCCACCTCGGAACCGGTGACGATCTGGCCTTCGGTTCTCTTCTTCTCCTTCGCGATCAGCATCAGATTGCGGATATAGATGAAGATCGAGAAGGCTTGACCCAGGATGATGACGATGTCGCTGCGGGCGAAGCCATAGACCAGGGTCATCAGCCCGCCGGAGATCGACAGCATCCAGAACCCGACAGGGATCACGCTCTTTTCCGCCTTCTCGCTCGCGATCCACTGCACGATGAAGCGTGCCCCGAAGACGAACTGGGCCAGCACGCCGAAGGCAGCCCACAGATCGAACCGGGCGACGACCAGGTCGTAGAAGTAAAGTCCTAGGTCGTGGGAAAGACGCATCAACATCAAACGATTTCCTGAGCAACGGGAACGCGGCGGCGACGCCGGATCAACCACCAGACTCCGGCTAAATCAAGGATGCCGACCCACAGACGGTCGAACATACCATAATTGGAGCGACCCGCATGGCGGGACCGGTCGATGACATCCACATGGGCGATTTGGAAGCCCTCACGCTTGACCAAGGCCGGCATGAAGCGGTGCAGGGCGTCGAAATAGGGCAGTCGCAGATAGACGTCGCGACGGAAGGCCTTGAGCCCGCAACCCGTGTCCCGCGTCCCATCCTTCAGGATTTTCCCGCGCACGCCATTGGCGATGCGGGACTGCCATTTCTTGTAGGCGCCGTCCTTGCGCCCCACCCGTTGCCCGGCGACAAGAGCCGTCTGAGGATCGTCGAGGGCCGCCACGAGCTGAGGAATGAACGCGGGATCGTTCTGCCCATCCCCGTCCAGGGTGACGACGATGGGCCCACGGGCGGCATGGACGCCGCTGCGAACGGCCGCGCTCTGGCCGCAGCTCGCCTCATGCCGGACGAGGCGCAGCCATGGGCGGGTTGCACGGGCGCTCAGAACCTGCTCCACGGTCGCATCCGTCGAGCCGTCGTCCACATAGATGACCTCGAAGGGCGAGAGCGGCGCGCAGGCGCGCTCGATCTCCTCCACCAGGGGGAGAATGTTGAGCGCCTCGTTCTTGACAGGCACCACGACGCTGATGCGGGGGCCCGGGGAAAGGTCAATCATCCGTTACGGGCCATTGCTGGCCGCCTCTTCAAAACGCAATCGGAGCTCTAGCGCATCGTGCGGCAAAGTGGACCCGGTTTTCCGCGCCAAACGATGCGCAAGTCAAGATGATGAACATCGGATTGATCCCAAAAGTGGACCCCACCTTTAGGTCCGATGCTCTAGAAGCCGGTCGCGTAGACGGCGAGATCGACCCGTCGCCCGCTGTTGATATTGAACCCCTGGATCCGGGTCGAGAGCGTGGGCTGCTGCTTCAGACGCTCGTTCTCTGTCCGGAATTCACCCTCGTAGCGCTTTTCCACGAAGACGACACGACATCCGCCCTGCTGCAGGAAGGCGGAGGCCTGGGCCCCCGTCTCGACCATCTCGAGGTTCGTACCCGTGAGGAAGACGAGGCTGGGCTCGCGATAGCCGAGGGTCGCGACCTGCGGATTGTCGCAAGCCACGTTGCGGGCGACTTCGGCCAGTCGGTCCGACAGCTTGAGGGAGCGCAGGTCAAGCTGGGCAAACCCGAAAACGCCGATAGCCAGGAAAGCGGCCGAGATGAAGCCTGCCCATAGCGTCGGCACCATTCGGTTCTTCACGAAGAGCCACCAGGCCCAGAGAGCGAGAAGAGAGGAGACGACAAGGAATGGGAGCGCCCGGAAGGGCGGCATCCCGTCGAACGACCATCCGACCGCCGACAGGCCAATGGTCAGCCCCACCGGGATGAACGGGATCAACACCGTCGCCAGCTTGGCCGCGGGCCGGTGCGGCCCGACGAAATGGCGCGAAATGGCCATGACCGTGATGATCGCCACCGCCGGCAAAAGCGGCAGCGTATAGTGCGGGAGCTTGGTCGGCACCGCTTCGAAGATGATCCAGGAAGGCACGATCCAGGCAAGGGCGAAGGCCACCGGCTCCTCGCGGCGGTGGATCCAGGCGAATGGAACCGCGATGGCTGCCAGAATGGCACCGGGCCAGAAAGTGGCAAAGAACGAGACCAGATAGAAGCCGGGCGGAGCCCAATGATATCTCTGCGCCGTGCCGACCTTGCCCAGCATGTCGTGACCGACGGCCTCGGAATAGAAGGCACCACCGGTCTTGAGAGCGATTGCAATGAACCATGGCAGCACGATCGCAAGTGTGAAGACGGCGCCGAGCCACGGCCGCAGGGTGAGGAGCCAGCGGACGGAGCGCTCCTTGTAGGCGAGAACGGCTGCCGTCAGGCCCGCGAACATGATCACCAGGGGCCCCTTGATCAGGATCCCCAGGGCGAATCCGGTCCAGAAGATCAGCAAGGCTCGACGGGGCAGAACCCCGGCTCCACGGCTTAAATAAGCCCGGGCAAGTCCTCCCATGACCGCGACGGAGCAGGCGGTGAGCATGGCGTCCGTTTTGGCGAGACGGGCCTCGACCATCAGAATCACGCAGGTCGCCATGAGGGCTGCTGTCAGGAAGGCCCCTCGCCTCCCGAAGAAGGCCAGGGCCGCCCAGTAAGTCAGCAGAACCGTCGCAATGGCACCGAACAGGGACGGGATTCGATAAAGCGCGATGGTGGTCCGCGCCTCAGGCACGCCCAGCGCCTGGCCGATGGCGACGCTGGCGCTCTGCATCCAGTAGATTCCGACCGGCTTCTTGTGCCGCGCCTCATCCTGGAAGCGGATGTCGACGAAATCGCCCGCCTCCAGCATCTGCTTGGATGCCTGGGCATAGCGGGGCTCGTCCCGGTCCATGGGCTGGAGCGAGGTGAAGCCCGGCAGGAAACAGACGAGCGACAGCAGCACGAGAACGGCGCAGAGGCGGGCGTGGCTCCGCTCGACGACGCTCGTCAGCTGGGCCACGGAGAAGTAGCGCAATGACATCCGCTGCTGGGGGACAGAACCGTCCATCAATCACTCCGGAGGCGGGTAATCCTTCGTGCCGACGGGATTTTCCGTGGGCACAGGTCCATCAAACCGCGTGATGTCCTCTAAACCCGATGGGAAGTCAAATTGACGGAAGGTAGCGGCTAATGCACCGGACCCGAATGTGGAGGCCACTTTTCCGCGCGAAGCCCAAGGAACCAGGCGCCCGCGCCGGCTTTGCCCTCGCAAGTGGGGTTCGATGCTGGAGGTCTTGCCATGAACAGGTCTGTCCGATGGTGCGGCATTGCCTTCCTCCTCATCGCGGCCTGCCCGGCCACCGCTCTCGACCAGCCCGTGGTCTGGCGCGACGAGGATACGGGCTGCGCCTATCTCCTCACCCCTCAGGGCGGCATCTCACCCCGGCATCGGCGGGATGGCACGCTGGACTGCCCTGAGGTGGCCGCGAGTACCGGCGTCGTCGAGAACATGGGCAGGGATATTGCGCGCGGTCTCGATGCCTTGCAGCGTGAGGTCGAACGCCTGCGCGAGCGATACAATCGTCCCTGATCTAAGGAGGACATTCGTGCCGACGAATACCCGCATCTACGGCGAGCACGACGAGAAAACCATCAGGCAGCTGGACCGCTGCATGCAGGTCGGGAGCGCCGCGAAGGGCGTGCTCTGCGCAGACGGGCATCTCGGCTATGCCCACCCCATCGGCGGCGTGATCGCCTATGAGGAGCATGTTTCCATCAGCGGCGTCGGGTTCGACATCGCCTGTGGGAACATGGCCGTTCGGCTCGATACCCGCTACGAGGATATCGCCGGCCAGGCAGGGCGCATCCTCTCCGATATCGGGCGTCACATCAGCTTCGGGATCGGGCAGAAGAACGCCGTGGCAGTCGATCACGAGCTGTTCGACTCGCCGCTCTGGGACGAAGCCGGTGTCAGGGACCTCAAGAAGCTGGCCTCGGGGCAACTCGGGACGGTCGGCTCCGGCAACCACTATGTGGACCTGTTCGAGGACGAGGAAGGATTCGTCTGGGTCGGGGTCCATTTCGGCTCCCGCGGCCTCGGCCACAAGATCACCACCCGGCACCTTGCTTCGGTCGGAGCGAAGGACGGCATGGAGGTCGACCCCGCCCTCGTCCATCAGGACAGCGAGGTTGGACGAAGCTACATTGCCGGAGTGAAGCTTGGCGGGCTCTATGCCTATGCCGGACGCGAATGGGTGGTCGAGCGCGTGCGCCAGATCGTCGGCGGTCGGGTGACAGATACGGTCCACAACCACCACAACTTCGTGTGGCGGGAGAAACACGGCGACAGGGAGTACTGGGTCGTCCGCAAAGGCGCGACGCCTGCATTTCCTGGACAGCGCGGTTTCGTCGGCGGCTCCATGGCAGACAATGCGGTGATCCTGCATGGGGTCGAGAGTTCGGAAAGTGCCGACAGTCTCTATTCCACGGTGCACGGCGCGGGCCGCCTCTTCGGTCGCATGGAGGCGAAGGGCAAGAAGAACAAGGCTGGCGAATGGACCCGCCCTCCCCGGTTCACCCGCGACGAAATGGACTCGTGGTTGCGCGAGAAAGGCGTTCTCCTGCGTGGCGGGGATGTGGACGAAAGCCCCATGGTCTACCGGCGCCTGGAGGATGTGCTCGCCTATCACAAGGGCACGATCAGGATCGAGCACACGCTGAAACCCTTTGCCGTGGCGATGGCAGGCCCTGGCGAGTTCGATCCCTACAAGGATTGATCCCCAACCAGGGCCGCGTGAGCGTTATCGAAACCAGCCGAAATAAAGAGCCCAGAGACCGGGAGACCGGATGCCACGCACCCGGCGGGCGGCCTCATCCGCACGCATCGCTTCACCGCCATGGCATGAGCACAGAACGATGTGAGCATCGTGCTCGGAAATCTCGAAGAAATCGACGGCATCCCCGAACCTGTCGCTGAGCAGCCCGGCCGTCCGGAGCACCGGATCGGAATAAGCTATCGTCAGGGCGGACCCGTCCGCACGCAAGGCGCGGCGCTGCGCCTTGGGCTTCCACTCGATTTCGTCCAGGGTCTTGAGGATGCGGTCAGGCTCCCGCTCCAGGAGCTCGACCCAACGGTCCAGGCGTTCCCGCTTCGACAGGACCGGCGCTGCGACTTCCTTTGGGCTCTTCAGGTCGGCGACGCTACTGAGTTCGGACAGAGGCCTGTGTTCCATGCTCCCCTCCTTGGCAGAAGAGCGGTTACGAGCACCCACCAGCTACAAGCTCAACCTTGAAACCGGTGCAAAAGTTCGAAGCCGGAGGTGTTGCGGACGCTGATATTTTAGGCAGGTCAGGCTGCGGCCAGAAGGCGAATGACGGCCGGAGCGCCAAGAGACACCCCGGATAAAAACAGGAGGATGAACACGACCCGACGCATGGTGGCGGGCGAAAGCGGCGGCGGCCATCGGCGTGCGGCATGGGTCGCGCCCATGACGACGGGAATGGCCAGAAGGCTGCTCAAAGTCGACCAAGAAGGCAGATCGCCTGAAAAGGTCACAAGACCGGTTCGGAAGACGGCATTCAGCGCGAAGACAGTCACCAGGGTTTCGCGCACCGTCACCAGCGGCATCGGCTGCCGGTAGAGGTGATAGACCAGCGGCGGCCCAGCAGTCGAGAACAGTCCGCCCATGAGGCCGGCAATGCTGCCGAAGAACAGAAACGAACCATCGCCGGATTTCCTGGCGAGCGGCTCCGGCTTCCGCGCGAGCTGAAGGCTCGAGACGATGATCACGAGACCGAGAATAAAGCGCAGAAGGTCGGCACGCGTGCCGGCAAGCCATTCCAGAAGCCAATAGCCGACAAAGAGCATGGGGACGCTGGTCAGCATCACGAGGCGGAATTCCCGCCACGCCACGTCCCGCCACCCCTTCAGGAGCATCTGAGTGGCATTCACGAAAGTGAGCACGCTCACGATCAAGGCCGCATCGGGAAGCGAGAGCAGACCTGTGAGACCGACACCGCCCATGGTGATCAGACCGAAGGCAAAGCCCGTCAGGGTCTGCGTATAGGCGGCGCCCCCTGTAAGAGCGAGAAACCCGATCAGTGCGACAAGCGACATGCCTCAAAGCGTCCTTCAGGCAGTCAGTTGCCCTGCGAAGTCCAGACGGCGTTTACGGCGCTGAACGTGGGCAACTGCGGCCGGAGAGCAGCAGCAAGGCTCCGGAACGAGAGAATGCTATGCGTCTGCCCATGGTGGTGGAGCCGACGCATAGCACGCGGTGAATGGATTTGTCAGGCAGTTGCCGAGTGGTCGTGCTCGACCCGGCTCGTGCCCATCAGTTCGGCGAGGCGGTTACGAGCGCGGTTGACGCGGCTCTTGATCGTCCCGACCTTCACGCCCAGTGCCTCTGCAGCGTCCTCGTAGGACATGCCTTCGGCACCGATGAGGATGATCGCCTCGCGCTGCTCCTGTGGCAGCTTTTCGAGTGCGGTCGAGAGATCCTGGAGCGCGAGCTTGTCCTCCTGGTCAGGGATGGCGATCATGCTGGCAGCATGGGTCCCATCTCCATCCTCGACCTCGCGGCTGGTCTTGCGGTGGGTGGAGTAAAAGCCATTGCGCAGAATGGTGAAGAGCCAGGCCTGCAGGTTCGTGCCGGATTCGAACGTGTCCTGCTTGGTGAGCGCCTTGAGCACGGTGTCCTGCACCAGGTCCTCGGCCTGATCGACCTTGCCGGTCAGGGAAAGCGCAAAGGCGCGCAGGTTCGGTAGCGCATCCATGACGCCGTTGATGAACTCTTGGTCGACCGGCTCCGTATGGGCACGGATGACCTGGGCCACGCGATCGGCAAGCCGTGCGAGATCACGTGGAAGCTTGTCCTCCGCGGGGTCGCCATAGAGGGCACGCAGTTGCTTTCCCAGATGAAGCCGCACGGCAGCGCTCAGCGCTGCTGCCGAGGAAGGCGCATCGGGACGGGTGAACTCGGACTGGTTTTCGGAATTCTGTGGCATGCCGAACTATTTGGTGCATGCCGCCGCCATTTAAATATCCGAGCGACATTTCGACCATGAGTTTTTTTCATGGCCACGCCTCTGGATTTAATCATCTGTATGCCTAAGCGGCGGGGCTGGGCTATATGCTCGTCCGAACATGAGGCCAAACCAAGGCCATCAACATTCAAGGAGCATGCGGCGTGCCTCATTATCTCGGTATCGATGTCGGCACTTCAGCGGTGAAAGCCATTCTCGTTGACGAGCGACAAACTGCGGTTGCAGAAGCGGACGTTCCGCTACAGGTCTCCCGCCCGCACGACCTGTGGTCGGAGCAGGATCCGGAGATCTGGTGGCAGGCGGTGCAATCCGCGCTCGATCAGCTGCGCACCCAGTCGCCTTCCGCGCTCGCCAATATCCGCGGCATTGGTCTCTCAGGCCAGATGCACGGTGCCGTGCTGCTCGACGAGAACGACCTCCCCCTTCGTCCCGCGATTCTCTGGAATGACGGCCGCTCTTTCCGGGAGGCGCAGGAGCTTGGAGCCAAGTACCCTGAACTCTCGCATGCCACGGGTGTCATCCCGATGCCCGGCTTCACCGCCCCGAAGCTGGTTTGGCTCGCACGGCATGAACCGGAAATCTTTCGCGCCGTGCGCAAGGTGATGCTGCCGAAGGATTACATCCGCCTCAAACTGACCGGCGAGATCGTGACCGAGATGTCCGATGCGGCCGGAACCTGGTGGCTGGATGAAGCCAAGCGCGATTGGTCTGACGAGGCGCTGGCTGCGACAGGCCTGACGCGCGACCACATGCCGAGCCTTGTCGAGGGCTCGCAAGCCTCCGGCACCCTGCGCGCCGACATCGCTCAACGATGGGGCCTGCGGAGCGACGTTGTCGTGGCGGGCGGCGCGGGAGATGCGGCGGCGGGCGCCGTCGGTCTCGGCGCCATCGAGGACGGGTCGGCTTTCATCTCGCTCGGCACCTCCGGCCAGCTTTTCGTCACCACGCAGGATTTCAGCCCGGCTCCGGAGGCAGTGGTGCATTCCTTCTGCCATGCGGTTCCCGGCCGGTGGTTCCAGATGGCGGCCATGCTGAACGGGGCAAGCTGTCTGGCCTGGGGCGCCCACCTCCTGAAACGGGACATCGACGAACTCCTGCGCGAAACCGAAGGGGCCTATCGAAAGCCGTCTTCCGTTCTCTTCCTGCCCTATCTCGCAGGAGAGCGGACGCCGCACAACGATCCTTATGCACGCGGTGTTTTCTTCGGGCTCTCGCCCCGGACGCAGCAGACGGATCTGGTGCAGGCCATCCTCGAAGGTGTGGCCTTCAGTTTCGCCGACGCGAAGCGGTGTCTCGAGCAGGCGGGCACGCCCCTCACTTATGCCGGCATGATCGGAGGCGGCTCGCGAAGCGTGTTCTGGGCCAGGATCTTCGCTAGCGTCCTGAACGTTCCGATGCTGCGCTATCAAGGCAGCGACAAGGGACCGGCCTTCGGCGCGGCCCGGCTGGCGCGCCTCGCCGCAACCGGCGAAGCCCCGGAAGCCGTATGCACCGCACCCAGCATTATCGAGACCATCGAACCCCAGCCGCAGCTCGTGGAGCTATACGGCCCGCGGATCGAGGCCTTCCGCAGTCTGTATCGCGCCTTGAAGCCGGAATTCATGCGTTCCTGAACAGAGCTGGATGAGGCGCCATTCTCATAATTGAAATAGTGTATCTACTAGTGTCCGGCATTTTGGCGCGTACGATAGCCCATGCGGATGAAAAGTTGTGGGCTGTCGTCCACGAACAAAAAGGAGGGATTGAAACGCAATTTAATTGAAGCATTTAGGGCAGTCACAATCCCTTCTGATCCGGTCCGACTTTTGGCATGATAGAGTCTTCAGAATTCGAGGCTGAAAACTGCCGTTCCAATAAAGCGCCTTTAGGGAAACGCCAATGACAGGATCCACCCCGATCCTTGAAATGAAGGACATTTCCAAGTCGTTTCCGGGCGTCAAGGCGCTCACGAACGTCTCTCTCACCGTCTACCCCGGCGAAATCCATGCGTTGATGGGCGAAAATGGTGCCGGCAAGTCGACGCTGATGAAGATCCTGTCCGGAGCCTACCAAGCCGATCCGGGTGGCGAGATCCGTATCAGCGGGCAGCCTGTCACCATTGACGGACCGTTGACAGCCCGTCACCACGGCATTTCGATCATCTATCAGGAGCTCTCCCTCGCCCCCAATCTGACGGTGGCGGAGAACATGCTTCTCGGGCGTGAGCACAAGTCGGGCCCGATGGTCGACCGGCGCTCCATGGAGAAGGCCTGCCAGACGGTTCTCGAGCGGCTCGGGGTTCACTTCAAGGCCACGACCAAGGTCAGCGAATTGTCGATGGCCGAGCGGCAGCTCGTGGAGATCGCCCGAGCCCTCATTGCGAATTCCCGCATCCTGGTCATGGACGAGCCCACGACCTCTCTCTCCTCCCGCGAGACGGAGGCAATGTTCGCGCTGGTCCGGCAGCTTCGGGCCGAAGGACTTGCGATCATCTATATCAGTCACCGTATGGCGGAGATCTACGAACTGGCCGAGCGGGTCTCGGTACTCCGGGACGGCTCCTATGTCGGCACCCTCGTCGGCGACGAAATCTCGGCGGAACGCCTGGTGCAGATGATGGTCGGCCGCGACCTGTCGTCCTTCTACAAGAAGGAGCACGACGCCCATCAGAGCCGCGGGCCGGTGATGTTTGCCGTTCGCAACATGGGCGATGGCATTCGCGTGCACGATTGCTCCTTCGAGCTGCATGAGGGCGAGGTTCTTGGCATCGCTGGTCTCGTCGGAGCAGGGCGTACCGAACTCGCGCGCCTCGTCTACGGAGCCGATCCGCGCACCAGCGGCGAGGTTTTCCTTGGGGGCAAACGCCTCTCGATCCACAGGCCCGAGGACGCCATCAGTTCCGGCGTCGTCTATCTGACCGAGGATCGCAAGCATCTCGGCCTCTTCCTTGATCTGACCGTCCGCGAGAACGTGAACATCAGCGTTCTGAATCGGGACGCCCGCCCAGGTGGCGTCCTCAACCTGAAAGCCGCTAAGCAGAGAGCGGCTGCAGCAATCCGGGCGCTCGGCATTCGCGTAGCGGGCGACGTGGTGCCCGTCGGCAGCCTGTCCGGCGGCAACCAGCAGAAGGTTCTGCTCTCGCGCCTGCTCGAAACCAAGCCGAGGGTGCTGATCCTCGACGAGCCGACCCGCGGCGTCGACATAGGGGCCAAGTCGGAGATCTACCGCTTGATCGATAGCCTCGCCCGCAATGGCGTCGGCGTGATCGTGATCTCCAGCGAGCTGCCGGAAGTCGTCGGCATCTGCGACCGCGTGCTCGTGATGCGGGAGGGTCGGCTTGCCGGCGAGGTGGGCGGAGCCGGTCACCCGCCCATGACACAGGAAAACATCATCACCATTGCGACAGGCGTAAGGGAAGCGGCCGAATGACACCCCCGAATGAGACCAGCGCATCCGTGCAAGTAACCGGAGCCAAGGGCGCCGATGCGGCGTCTCAAAGCCTGCAGCGCCGCCTTGCCTGGCGCTCGACCCTGCAGGCCATCGGCATGCTGCCGGTGCTCATCATCCTCGGCGTCGTGTTCGAGCTCATGTCGGGCCGGTTCCTGAGCTTCCAGAACCTCTCGATCGTGATGCAGCAGGCCTCGATCAACACCGTGCTTGCGGCCGGCATGACGTTCGTCATCCTCACCGGCGGCATCGACCTGTCGGTCGGCTCGATCCTGGCCGCCGCCGCCATGGTGGCGATCCTAGGATCCCTGATTCCTGAATGGGGCATGCTGGGCATTCCGGCCGCCCTGCTGGCGGGCCTGGGCCTCGGCCTCGTGAACGGCGCGCTCATCGCCTTCGCGAAGCTGCCACCCTTCATCGTCACTCTAGGATCGTTGACCGCCGTGCGCGGCCTCGCGCGCCTGCTCGGTGGCGACACGACCCAGTTCAATCCGCAGCTTCCCTTCGCCTTCATCGGCAACGGCACCCTGTTTGGCCTGCCCTGGCTGGTGTGGATTGCCTTCGCGGTGGTGATCATCTCCTGGTTCATCCTCCGAAGAACGGTCCTGGGCGTTCATATCTACGCGGTCGGCGGCAATCCGGATGCGGCGCGGCTCACCGGCATCAAGGTCTGGGCCGTGCTGCTGTTCGTCTATGCCTTCTCGGGCCTCGCGGCAGGCCTCGGCGGCGTCATGTCGGCGGCGCGCCTGTTCGCCGCGAACGGATTGCAGCTCGGTCAATCCTACGAGCTAGACGCCATCGCGGCCGTCATTCTCGGCGGCACCAGCTTCGTCGGCGGCATCGGGTCGATCTGGGGCACGCTGATCGGCGCGCTGATCATCGCCATTCTGACGAACGGCCTCATTCTGGTGGGCGTCTCCGACATCTGGCAGTTCATCATCAAAGGGCTCGTGATCATCGGGGCCGTGGCGCTCGACCGCTACCGCCTGAAGGGATCGGCGCGCACCTGACACGAAATACCGGCGCCCGGCTCGGGCGCTCGTATCTGCGATTGCCCGGTGGCCAGCACAAGCTCTGGGAATCGTGAGGCAATAAGACACCTGCAATGAAGATCCTGGAGGAACCTCTATGACACTGTCTCGTCTCTCTCTCGGCCTAGCCCTCGCTGCGGTTCTGGCAGCCCCGGCTTACGCCAAGGACGTCAAGAACGTCGGCATCTCGGTCGGCCTACTCGGCAATCCGTTCTTCGTCGCCACCATCAAGGGCATCGAGGCCAAGGCGAAGGAGGTCACTCCCGGCGCCAGGATCACATCCGTGTCGGCGGATTACGATCTGAACAAGCAGTTCACGCAAATGGACAACTTCACGGCAGCCGGCACCGACATTGTGATGATCAACGCGGTGGACCCGAAGGCCATCGAGCCGTCCGTCAAGCGCGCTCAGGCAGGCGGCATGGTCGTGGCCGCTTTCGACGTGGCTGCCGCGGGAGCGGACGTGACGGTGATGACGGACAACGTCAAAGCCGGCGAGCTCGCCTGCCAGTACATCGCTGACCACCTCAAGGGTAAGGGCGACGTCCTCATCGTGAACGGTCCGCAGGTCTCATCGATTACGGACCGTGTGAAGGGCTGCAAGAACGTCTTCTCCAAGTTCCCGGACATCAAGGTTCTTTCAGACAACCAGGACGCCAAGGGCTCACGTGAAGGCGGCTTCGCCGTCGGCCAGAGCCTGCTGACCCGCTTCCCGAAGATCGATGCCGTCTTCGCGATCAACGATCCCACCGCCATCGGCGTCAACCTGGCCGCCAAGCAGCTCAACCGCAACGAGTTCATCATCACGGCGGTCGACGGTGCTCCGGATATCGAAACCGAGCTGAAATCGGGCAACTCCCTGATCAAGGCCTCCGCCTCCCAGGACCCGTACGTCATGGCCGCTCAGTCCTATGAGCTCGCGGTCGGTATCGTGAATGGCAAGAAGCCCGAGAAGAACGTCATTCTCCTTGAGCCGAAGCTGATCACGGCCGACAACATCAAGGATTACAAGGGCTGGCAGGCAGTCCGCTGATCTGATTTGACATCCGGCGGCCATGGCGGGAGCTGTGGCCGCCGTTTTCCATTCACGGGCCATCAGGAGGCGCCCCGATGTTGAAGCAGCTGCGCGAGCAGGTTCTGGAAGCCAATCTGGAAGTGGTGCGCCGCGGGCTCGTGCTTTACACCTTCGGCAATGTCAGCGGCATCAGCCGCGAGGACAATCTCGTCGTCATCAAGCCGAGCGGCGTGCCTTATGAGCGCATGAAGGCAGACGACCTCGTGATCACGGATCTCGACGGCAAGATCGTCTGGGGCGAGCTGCGCCCCTCCTCCGATCTCGACACCCATATCCACCTGTACAAGTCCTTCCCGGACATTGGGGGTGTCGTGCACACGCACTCGGAACACGCCACCGCCTGGGCCCAGGCCTGCCGTTCGATCCCAGCCTTGGGCACGACCCATGCCGATTATTTCTACGGCCCGGTTCCGATCACCCGCGAGCTGACCGCCGACGAGATCAAGAACGATTACGTCCGTGCGACAGGTGTCGCCATCACGGACGCCTTCGGCAACCGCGATCCCATGGAGGTGCCGGCAGCCCTGGTCGCCGGGCACGGTCCCTTCGCCTGGGGCAGGACGCCGGACGACGCCGTTCACAACGCCGTCGTGCTCGAAGCGGTGGCCCGCATGGCGATGTACACGTTTTCTCTGCAGCCGAACGCGCGGGGCGTATCTCAGGCGCTTCTCGACCGGCATTATTTTCGCAAGCACGGTGCGACGGCGACCTATGGCCAGGCCGAGAAGTAGCGCCCCTTCCCTTTTTCGACCGCATACGCCCCTTATTGGGAGACACAGATGGCCGTTGTAGCAGGTGTCGATTTTGGCACCCTGAGCGTACGGGTCACCCTCGTCGATGATCGCAAGGGCCCGCTCGGCCTTGCCACGGCGGAGTACCCGCTTCACCGCAAGCGCGAAAATCCCGACCATGCCACCCAGGCACATGCCGACCACATGGATGCCCTGGCACGCGCCATGCGCGGTGCCCTGGATTCGGCGGGTGTGAAGGGTGAGGACGTCGCGGCGCTCGCCATCGACACGACCGGGTCCAGCGTCGTCATGGTCGGCGAAGGTCTTGAGCCGCTCGACGAGTATTACCTCTGGTGCGACCACCGGGCGAAATCCGAAGCCGAAGAGATCACCCGGCTCGCACACCAGGAAGGTCTCGAAGCGATCCAGTGGTGCGGCGGCGTCTACTCGCACGAATGGGGCTTCTCCAAGCTGCTGCACTGGCTGCGCCACAATCCTGACAAGCGCGACAGGCTCGTGACGGCTCTCGAGCATTGCGACATGGTTGCAGCGACCCTCACGGGCGTCACCGATCCGCGGCGTTTGAAGCGCAGCATCTGCGCCATGGGGCACAAGTGGATGTGGAACCCGCGCTGGGGCGGCCTGCCCCCGCAGGAATTCCTGTCCAAGGTCGATTCACTCTTCGACGGCATCCGCGAGAAGCTCGCGGGCGAGTACGTCACCTCCGATGTCGTCGCAGGCCACCTCACCCCCTATTGGGCGAAGCGGCTCGGCCTGAAAGCCGGTATCCCGATCCCGGTCGGCGCATTCGACGCCCATTGGGATGCTGTCGGCGCAGGCTGCCGCGTCGGCGATGTGGTGAACGTGGTTGGGACCTCCACCTGCATCATCGCTATGGCTGAGGACACCAGCCTGATCCAGGGCGTGTGCGGTGTCGTGCCCGGCAGCGTCGATCCCAGGCTCGTGGGCATCGAAGCGGGCTTGTCGGCTACCGGCGATATCTTCGAGGCGATTGCGCGGCGCGCCAACACCAACGTCAAGGAACTCTCGAAAGGCCTGGAGCGGTACCGCGCCGGCCAGACCGGCCTCCTGCGTCTGACCTGGGATAACGGCGACCGCACGGTTCTCGTGAAAGCGGATCTCGGTGGCATCACGCTCGGCTGGAACCTGCTGCACACGGCACAGGACGAGCTGTTCGCCGCTATCGAAGGCACCGCCTTCCACACGCGCATCATTCTCGAGCGCATGGCTGAGGGCGGCGTGCCGGTAGAACGGGTCATCAACGCGGGCGGCATCCCGCAGCACAATGCGGTTCTGAACCAAGTTTATGCCAATGTGCTCGGTCGGCCCGTATTGGTGCCGAACGGCATCCCGACGGGCCTCGGCTCCAGCATCTTCGCGAGCCTCGCCGCCGGATCCCATCCGGATCTCGACAGCGCTCAAGGAGCGATCTGCCTGCCCTTCCGCACTTTCGAGCCGGATCCGAAGGCACACGCTGTTTATGAGCAGCTCTTCGCCCATTACAGGACGCTCTATTTCGGTTTCGGCGGTGTCTCTGGACCCGTCTCCCTGGATCATATATTGCGCGACCTTAAACGGATCGCGGCTCTTCCCTCGGGGCCGGTTCCGCCCGATGCCATGCCCGAGTGATCTCGAGCGGGCCAGCCGGTCGGGTGTCCACGAGTGTCATTGAGGTTTAGTCAGGAGGCTTTTGATGATCCTGGTCTGTGGTGAAGCCCTGATCGACCTCTTTATCGGAGCATCGGCCCCGGCCGGCTTTCCGGCGGAGGCCGTGGCAGGCGGCTCGCCCTTCAATGTCGCCATCGGAATCGGCCGCCTCGGTCGGCCCTCGGCCTTCCTGTCCACCCTGTCGGACGACGTATTCGGCACCTTCCTGGCGGAGAAACTGGCCGAATCCGGCGTGAGCCCGGCCTATATCCAGCGCTGTCCGAACTACACCACCCTCAGCGTGGTCGCCACGAACGCTTCGGGGCAGCCGCAGTATTCCTTCTATGCTCCGAACAGTGCGGACCGCGCTCTCACGGCCGAGGCGCTCCCTGCCCGATTGCCTCCTGACGTGAATGCCATTGCCGCTGGGTCCTATGCGCTTGGGGTTGAGCCCATCGCGAGCGCTATCGAAACCCTCCTCCGCCGCGAGGCCGGAGCGCGCGTGATCTCGCTTGATCCCAATGTCCGACCGCGCGTCGTGGGCGACCTGAGGGCCTATCGCGAGCGCTTCGAAGGCCTGCTCGCCCATGCAGACATCGTGAAGGCGAGCGACGAGGACATTGAGCTTCTCTACGCTACCCACGACCTCGCATCGGCCGCCCGCGCCTGGCTCCAACGCGGCCCGAAGCTCGTCATTGTAACGCGTGGCGAGAAGGGCCCGCTGGCGGCCTTTGGCGATCAGATCCTGGAGCGCCCCGCTCCCCAGATCGAGGTGGTGGATACGGTCGGCGCGGGCGACACCTTCCATGCCGGGCTTCTCTCCTGGTTCGATGCCAATAACCTGCTCTCGCCCGAAGGAATCGCCGAATTGACCGAGGCGCAGGTCACGGCAGCTCTCGATTTTGCAGCCGCCGCAGCCGCCATTGTCTGCACGCGTCGCGGCGCCAATCCGCCCTCATGGGCCGAAGCCGAACAATTCATCGCGGCACGCGCCTGATCACAACGGATCTTGTCATGACGATATCCCAGCCTGTCCTCCCTCCGCTCGGCCCGAACTGGCGCTCGAATCGCTTTCATCGGCAATGGCTGCTCGATCAGGCCAACAACCTCTTCGATTTCTTCCAGCACGGCATCATCGATCCGGCTGGCGGCTTCTTCGATCTCGACGATGCGGGGCAGCCCATCGAGACCGCCAACCCAGTCCGCCAAATCCATAACACCACTCGGATGGTGCATTGCTTTGCCATCGGCACCCTGCTCGGCCGGCCCGGATGCGATGCGATCGTCGATCACGGCATGAACTATCTCTGGAACGCGCACCGCGATGCCCAGAACGGCGGCTATGTCTGGTCGCTGGACAACAATGGACCGAAGGACGACACCAAGCAGGCCTATGGGCATGCCTTCGTGCTGCTCGCCGCCTCCAGCGCGAAGGTGGTGGGGCATCCTTTCGCGGACCGCCTCATCGAGGACATCACGCAGGTTCTGGAGGAGCGCTTCTGGGAGGAGCAGCACGGGGCCGTGACCGAGGAGTTCTCCCGCGACTGGCAGCCCCTGAGCCAATATCGCGGCCAGAATTCCAATATGCACCTGACGGAATCGCTCATGGCCGCCTTCGAGGCCACGGGCGCCAAAGCCTATCTCGACAAGGCCGAGCGGATCGCCAGCCTCATCATCGGACGTCACGCCGCCGCTCTCGGCTACCGCGTGGCCGAGCACTTCCATGCCGACTGGAGCCTCGACGAGGAGTATCGTGGCTACGACGTGTTTCGCCCTTACGGCACCACGCCGGGCCACTGGCTCGAATGGGCGCGCCTCGTGCTCCAGCTCTGGGCGCTCGGCGGCAAGCGTCATGCCTGGATGCCGGAGGCGGCCCGTGAACTCTTCCGGCAATCCATCGAACTCGGATGGGACAAGGACAAGGGCGGCTTCTTCTACGCCCTGGACTGGGACGATAAGCCGAGGCTGCCCCACAAGCTCTGGTGGCCCTGTGCCGAGGCCATCGGCGCCGCGGCTTTCCTGGGCGATCACAGCCCGAGCGAATACCACGAGCAATGGTACCGCATTCTCTGGGGTTTTGCGGACCGCTACCTCATAGACCACCGCAATGGCGGATGGCGGCCGGAGCTCACAGAGGACCTGAAGCCGGGCACAAGCCTGTTCACAGGCAAGCCCGATCTTTATCACGCGCTGCAGGCCTGCCTGATTCCGCTCTTTCCCACGACCGGCAGCCTGACCAAGGTCATCCCGGAAAACAGCGCTCAGGCCTGAGCGAGGTAAAGCTCCAGAGCCTCCCTCTGGGGCATACCCGCCTGGGCACCTGCCGTGAGGCAAGACAAGGATGCGGCGGCACAAGCCAATTCCATGGCTCGCCCGGTCTCCAACCCTTCGGCGAGCCCGTTGGCGAGGACGCCTACGAAGGTGTCGCCAGCGCCGGTCGTGTCGACCGGTGTGATTGCGCGCGCCATCGCATGGATCTGGGTACCATCCGGCGCGATGGCGTAGGCGCCGCGAGATCCTGCCGTCACGATGCAGGAGGGACCGAACAAGCGGGAAATCGCTGATCCCGCCTTGAGGTAGTGGTCGCCGGAGGGCTCGCCCACGATATCGGCGATGGCAAGGGCCTCGTGCTCGTTGACGACGAGCACATCGGTCACGGCCAGGAGTTCGGCCATGGCGGAGCGCTCCTTGACGGCCGGCACCGGCGCGAAATTCCACACGACTTTCACTCCGGCCCGGCGTGCTCGAGCGGCGACCTCCAGGTTGTCCGCAATCGGCACCTCCATCTGGAGCACCAGGACGGAAGCCTTCGACAGGAGGCTCTCGGGAAGGTCCGCCGAGCGCAGTGCCATGTTCGCTCCGCTGGCGACCGTGATGGCGTTCTCGCCCGTCTCGTCCACGGCGATGAAGGCGCAACCGGTGGGCTCGTCGGTGACCCGGATTGCGGTGACGCCGACCCCGTTTTCTTCGAGGTTCTTGAGGCAGGCCATTCCGAAAGGATCGTTGCCGATAGCCCCCGCCATCGCCACCCGTACGGCTCCGTCGCGGCTGACCCGTGCCGCTGCGACGGCCTGATTGGCTCCCTTGCCGCCGAAGAAGCTGTCGGCCCGCCGCGACAGGACGGTCTCGCCCGGACGGGCGATCCGCTGCACCCTTGCGATGAGATCCATGTTGATGGAGCCAAAGATGACGATCATGCCGCAATGCCTTTTTTTGAGGCGCCCTCCTTACCACTCGGCAATCACGATTGGCGAGGGCCTACACTGTGGGCGCGCTCTCGGAGACACGCCATTTGAGCCATCCACAGCTATTTCTCCCCTCGCTGCCACAGAGGGATTATGCCCTGGAACCAAGCAGGCTGCCTCAACATTTGACTCGCAGGTAGGCGTAGCAGCGGTAAACTGTCATCAGAATCAAAGATAGTTTGCCACTGGCAGATTGAAGAACAGGCTTTGATGGGCAGGCAGGCTGATCCGCACCTTCTGGATCGCGGAAATCCACCGCCCGCAACGACTCGCTCTCGCATCCACCCTTCTCTTGGAAGTTTCTCCCCCAGACGCCTCTGCGCGGCGCCTGGATAGGTCTCTGTGCGCAGTTTCAAAAACCGGAGTTGGTCATTGAGCAAGCATCATGAGAAGCAGAGACGCAAGACCCGCCGCACCGTTGAAACTGCGCAGGTCTTCGACCTCACCGGATCCAAGTTCCAGGCTGAGCGCAGCCTCCCTCCCATCAAGCCGCTCAATGCAACGCAGGATGATTATCTCGACGCTTTGAAGAACGGTACCCAGGTCGTGGTCCTTGGACCCGCCGGTACGGGCAAGACCTGGATCGCAGCGACCCACGCCGCAGATCTGTTCCGCCAGCGTCGCATCCGCAAGATCATTCTCACCCGTCCCAATGTTCCCAGCGGCCGTTCCCTCGGCTTCTTCCCAGGCAGTCTCGAGGAGAAATTCGGCCCCTGGGCCGCGCCGGTTATCGAGGCCATCAAGGAACGGATCGGTGCGGCGGCTTACGAGATCGCGGTCAAGAACGGCGATATCGAGATGGTGCCCTTCGAGGTGATGCGCGGGCGATCCTGGCGCGACGCCTTCATCCTCCTGGACGAAGCGCAGAATGCCACCCCGGCCGAAATGAAAACTTTCCTCACGCGCATTGGGGAGGATTGCACAGTCGTGATCAACGGGGATGTGAGCCAGTGCGATCTGCGCGAGACATCGGGTCTGCGTACCGTCATTCACCTGATCAAGTCGCAGATGCTCCCCGTTCCGATCATCGAGTTCACCCTCAATGAGATCGTGCGGTCCGGCGTCTGCGAGATGTGGGTGCGGGCGTTCGAAGAGGTCCACTGCTGAAAAATCTGACCCAAAAGTGGACGGCACTTTTGGGTCAGGCGTTCACTTCTTCAAATGATACGTCGTTTGACACGCGAAAACCGGGTCCACTTCTCCGCAGGAAACGCGGCCGTGGACCCGGATCAATTCACGAATAGAAAGCCCAAATGCCTTAGGCGAGCTCGATGGCGCCGACTTCAGGGCCTTTGCGCCCCTCGACGATGGCTACCCGGACCGCCTGGCCCTGCTCGAGTTGGCTGAGGCCTGCGCGCTCCACGACGGAGATATGCAGGAACAGGTCCTTGCTCTCACCCTCGACGGACACGAAGCCGTAGCCTTTCACGGAGTCGAACCACTTGACGGTGGCCGGCACTTCCGGCGGACCGCTGACCGGACGTGGGCTTGGGCCGCCACTCGGACGACCAAACCCGCCACCAGACTGGCCCTGACCCTGACCGCCCGAACGCATAGGCCGCGGCGGACGAGCGCCACGCGGTGGCTCGGGTTCGGCCGTGCTGGCGTCGACGCTGACGATTTCCTGGACCTGCGGGCCTTTCTGGCCCGCACCGACCTTGATGACCAGGGTCGTGCCGGATTCGAGCGCGGAATAGCCCGCTGCCTCGACCTGCCGCACGTGCAGGAAGGCCTCTCCCGATCCGTCGGTCATCTCGACGAAGCCGAAGCCCTTCTCAGGATTGAACCATTTTACCCTTGCTTCAGTGTCGGGTCCCGAGGCTGGAGCGCCATAGGATGTCTGCTGCCGCACGGGCCGTTCGTAAGATGTTGGAGGAGCGAAATCGCCCCAGTGATCTTCGGGTTGACCGCCAAATTGACGTCGGCGATCACGGTGATCATTTCCCCGGCCCATCAGGACTGCCTTCTAAAGTCTCAAGTTTCGTAAACGCTATAGGCGTAACGCCCCCAACCGCTGAGGGCAAGAAGATTACTACTCATACCTAGTCAATTCACGCAAGGTCCCAAAAGGACGAGTTATGCGGATTGTGGGGCGCCTATGCGAGAATTCAGCCCCCCAATCACGGCTTTCAGGACGTGATGGCTCTCAACCTCCCCCTGCCGGCGCCCGCTCCAGGCATGGACGCGCTCATGGATGAAGGCCAGTTTGGCGATGACGGCGGGGGCGAGCACGAAAGGATACAGGTCGGGTTGTCCCATGCTGCGGTTCAGGGAGTTGACGGCGAAGGTCAGGGGAAGCCAAGCCGTGATCAGCCGATTCAAAGCCGCCTCCTGGTGCGGATCGAAGTCGATTTCGGTTGCCAGTTCCGGACCCCGGCTGATCCTGGGGCGCACCTTCATTCCGAAGGCGTTGGCCGTCTCCAGAGTATCGACGATATGGAGATAGTGAGCCCAGGTCTCGGCAAAATCTTCCCACGGATGGAAGGCGGCATAGGCACTCACGAATTCGTCCTGCCAATTTTCCTTCGGTCCATTGGCATAATGAGCCTGCAGGGCTTCACCGTAATCCTGCCGCTCGTCCCCAAAGATCTGGCGGAAGCGCTCCAGGCTCGGATCGTTGCGCACCAGCACGTTCCAGAAATAGTGACCGATCTCGTGGCGGAAGTGGCCGAGGAGTGTCCGGTATGGCTCCGCCATGCTGTGGCGCCGACGCTCCCGCTCGGCGTCGTCCGCCTCGGCGATGTTGATGGTGATCAGGCCGTTATCGTGGCCGGTCAGGATCGAGGGACCATTGGGAGAATTCTCGGCGGAATCGGCCAGAAAGTCGAAGGCCAACCCTTGCGGGTCCTCGGCACGCGTCGCCAGCGGCAGCTCGAGCTTCAGCAAGGTATAGAAGAGCCGCCGCTTGGCGGTGGCGTGTTAGACAATGGTGCAAGGTTTGCGATCAGCTTTGTCCATACGATCGCCCGCGAGGCTCTACGCCATCGCTCGACAGGTCCAACATTAAAGCCTCAGCCGGTCGATGAACCCGGCGAAGGATGAGGACCGCCATGGCCAAGCTTTGCAAGCGGCGCCACCCCTTGCGCCTTGAGGTCGGCTTCGAGGTCAGACGGGGCAGTCAGGACGTCTTGGGACGCACTTACGAGCGCCTTCTGCCCCTGCACAGCTGTTCGCTGCCATCAAGGGCACAGGCCGCTATTTCCGAGGGAGCATGCGATGAGAACTCCGCACCTGAGAGCCGTTTCGGCCCCACAGCCCCTGCAAGTCGCTCTCTACGCCCGCGTCTCCTCCGACCAGCAGGCTGAGCATCACACCATCGACAGCCAATTGGCGGAGCTGACCACACGGGCGCAACAGGATGGCCATTGCATTCGGGATGATCTGCGCTTCATCGACAACGGCCACAGCGGCGCCAGCTTGATCCGTCCGGCACTGGAGCGTCTGCGGGACTTGGTGGCCCTGTCAGCGATCGATCTCGTCTACATCCTGTCCCCAGACCGCATCGCCCGCAGCTACGCGCATCAGGTTCTGCTGCTCGAAGAATTTACCCAAGCCGGCACGCAGGTGGTCTTCGTCAATCACCCGATCGGGACTACGCCCGAGGACAGTTTGCTGCTGCAATTACAGGGCATGTTCGCCGAGTACGAAAGAGCCAAGGTGCTGGAACGCAGCCGGCGCGGCAAGCGCCACCGCGCCCAAACCGGGGCCGTCAGTGTCCTGTCCCGGGCGCCCTTCGGCTACCGCTACATCACGCGTGAGGCTGGCGGGGGAGACGCACGCTATGAGATCGACGAGGAGGCCGCCCGGATTGTGCGCCAGATCTTCACTTGGGTCGGGCACGAGCGCTTGACGCTGGCCGGGGTCTGCCGGCGCCTGCACGACAGCGGGATTCCGAGTCCGACTGGGCGGCTCCACTGGAGCCGGGCGATGATCCATAGCATGCTGCTCAACCCCGCCTATGCGGGACAGGCGCTTTATGGTCGCCGCCAGAGCGTGCCATGGCGGCCGCCGCTGCATCCGC
>NZ_VOSK01000150.1 GCF_009296175.1 Microvirga tunisiensis
AGGTCGATGCCGATGGTGGCGATGGCCTCAGTCGCGGTCTGCTGTGTCATGACATGGCTCCTTCGCTGCGGGACAATCCCGTGCCCCCATGCTCCACCCGGGAGCACGGCCGGTCCATGCCATTAGGCGCTTCATATCGTCCTCCACGTCCGCTGGCGTGAAAAAGAAACGTCTCCCGTCAATGTTCCCGGGAATGTCGGACGAGCCTCCCGGAACGAGGATGCTCTTCCTTCTTGGCCTTAAACGAGGGACGTTCAGGCCACATTCGCCATCGCTCTTTCAAGGACCGTGAACACGCGCTCATTCGTGCACTGGGCCACGTTGAAACGCATGGAGTCCGTGGCCGTTTGCGAGGGGCTGAAGACGTTGCCGGGCGCGAGCACGACACCCTCGTTCAGGGCGCCGCGAGCCACGTCGGCGGCATCCAGGCGAGCCGGCAGCCGGCACCAGACGAACATTCCCGCGTTGGGCTCCAACCAAGGCTCAATGCCGAGCGCCCGCAAGCGCCGGATGGTATCTGCCCTTGCCTTGGCGAGGCGAACGCGCAGCGTTTCCAAGTATTTGCGATAGGTGCTGCTGCCGAGAACATTGACAACGAGGTCCTGTGACAGCGGGCTGCTCGCAAAGCCGGTGGCGATCCTCAGATCCGTCAGCTTGTCGATCCAGTCCGGTCTTGCGGCGATGTAGCCGCAGCGGAACGAGGCCGAGAGCGTTTTGGAGAAGCTCCCGATGCGCACGACGTGCTCGAGGCCATCGAGAGCCGCCAGGCGCGGTGCCGGTTCGATCTCGAAATCGGCAAAGATATCATCCTCGACGACGATCACCCCATGGGCTTCGACAAGCTTCAGGATTTTGTGAGCTGTCGTCGCCTTGAGCGAGGCACCTGTCGGATTGTGGAGACCGGAGTTGGTGATGTAGAGGCGCGGTCGGTGCTCGGTGAGGGCCTGTTCAAAGCGCTCGATGTCCGGCCCCTCCAGGGTATAGGGAATGCCGACGATCTTCGCCTGATGCGCGCGCAGAAGGGCGAGGAAATTGAAGTAGCAGGGGTCGTCGACTAGCACCGCATCGCCCGGCTGGAGCAGGAGCCGGCACACGAGATCGATCGCCTGCGTGCCCGATTCCGTCAGCAGGACCTGATCGGGGCCGACATGAAATCCCTGCTCGGCCATGCGCCGCGATAGGAATTGGCGCAGCGGCGCGAGCCCGAGCGGCGGTCCGTAATCCGTGAGTTTCGGATGTTCCGTGGTTCGCGCAAGATTGCGAAGAGCGCGGCGGATGTCCTCCTCGGGCATCCAGTCGCTCGGAAGCCAGCCGCAGCCGGGCTTCAGCATCCCCTGCCCCGCCTCCAGAGATTGCCGGGAGACCCAGAAGGGATCGATGGCACGGTCGAGCCGAGGTGCAAGCTCTGCAAGCGACAGGGGAGCCAGCGGCGCGGCGCTGTAGAAGCCCGAACCCGGTCGGGAGCGGATGACACCTTCCGCCGCCAGCCGATCATACGCTTCGACCACAGTGGATTTAGACACCTGCATATTCGCCGCGACGGAGCGGATCGAAGGCAGCTTCGCGCCCGGCGTCAGCGACCGATTGGTGATCTGCGCGCGGATCATCTGCATGACGTGCTCCACCCGCGTTCCGCTCGAGCGATGCGGTCCGAGATCATCCACTGTACGGTACCTTTCTCCATGACAGTTCAATCAAACCGTATCGCACCGTACCTGGAAAAGCCATGCCGTCCGGTCGAGAACAACTCCATCGGGGGGCTCGGACATGGACCGGACGAAGGAAGGCTGGATCAGTGGCTTTGTGGGTGTCCTGATCTTCAGCGGATCGCTGCCGGCAACGCGCGTAGCCGTCGCGGATTTCGATCCGCTGTTCCTGACCCTGGCCCGGGCTTGCATCGCCGGGGCGCTGGGAGCGATCTTGCTCCTGATCCTTCGCCAGAAGCGCCCCGACCGCGCCGACCTCCCTTCACTTGGGATCGTCTCTCTGGGCGTCGTCATCGGCTTTCCGCTCCTGACGGCCCTGGCGCTTCGTCACATCACATCTGCCCATTCGATCGTCTTCATCGGCCTTCTGCCCCTCACCACCGCGATCTTCGGCGTTATGCGTGGCGGTGAGCGGCCGCACCCGGCCTTCTGGATCTTCTCGGGCCTGGGAGGGTGCCTCGTGGCAGGGTTCTCCCTGCGCCACGGCTATTCGGCATCGCCGACCGGAGATCTCCTCATGCTGGGGGCAATCCTTCTGTGCGGTCTCGGCTATGCGGAGGGCGCAAAGCTTTCGCGACGGCTCGGCGGCTGGCAGGTGATTTCCTGGGCCCTCGTCCTCTCCCTGCCGGTCACGGCACCGATGACCCTTCTCGCATGGCCGCCGTCATTGAGCGGGATCGCCCTGCCTGCATGGCTGGGGCTGGCCTATGTCTCCCTGTTCTCCATGCTGATCGGCTTCGTGTTCTGGTATCGCGGTCTCGCCCTCGGCGGTATCGCGGGTGTGGGACAGTTGCAGCTGCTGCAACCCTTCTTCGGCCTGACCTTGTCCGCCGTGCTTCTGCATGAAGCCGTCGCCTGGCCGATGATCGCCGTCACCGTCGGCGTGATCCTCTGCGTGGCTGGTGCCAAGCATTTCGCCAAATCGGATGGAAAAGGCGTCGCGCTCATTGCCGAAGCCGAAGCGGGCCCTCGATCCTGAACGTCTGAGTCAATCCGTCGTCACGGCCGTCTCGATGTCGGACGGGTCGATCTCCCGGTTGAGGCCGGCATTGAGTTTCTCGCGATCGAGTTCGCCCTCCCACCAGGCCACAACGACAGTCGCGACACCGTTGCCGATGATATTGGTGAGCGCGCGCACCTCGCTCATGAACTTGTCGATGCCGAGGATGATGGCCATTCCAGGCACAAGGGCCGGGTTCACCACGGCCAAGGTCGCTGCGAGCGTGATGAAGCCGGCGCCTGTGACCCCGCTGGCACCTTTCGAGGTGAGCAGCGCCACGAGCAGGATCGTGAACTGCTGACTGAGGGTGAGGTCGTAGCCCAGGGCCTGCGCGATGAACAGGGTCGCAAGCGTCATGTAGATGTTGGTGCCGTCGAGATTGAAGGAATAGCCGGTAGGCACCACGAGACCTACGACTGACTTGGAGCAGCCGAGGCGTTCGAGCTTTTCCATGAGCTGCGGCAAGGCGCTCTCGGACGAGCTGGTGCCGAGCACGATCAGAAGCTCGTCCTTGATGTAGCCGAGGAACTTGAAGATGCTGAAGCCGGCGATCCGGGCAATGGTGCCGAGCACGACGAACACGAAGAGAGCCGCCGTGGCATAGAAGGTCACGATGAGACCGAAGAGATTGCCCAGGGCCGAGGGGCCATAGCGGCCAATGGTAAAGGCCATGGCCCCGAAGGCGCCGACGGGCGCCGCCTTCATGACGATGGCGATGACCCCGAACATGGCATGAGCCACATCATCGATGAGATTGCGAACGGTCGTGCCGCGGTCGCCGAGCACCAAAAGCGCGAAGCCGAAGAGGATCGCGAACAGCAGGACCTGAAGGATGTCGCCCTGTGCGAAAGCCCCGACGACGCTGTCGGGGATGATATGCAGGACGAAGTCCACCGGCTTCTGCTCGGCAGCCTGCTTGGCATAACCGGCGACGGCCGCAGGATCCGGGTTGCCGGCGAAGCCCGCGCCCGGCTTCACGAGGTTGCCGACGAGAAGGCCGATGATAAGGGCGAAGGTCGAGACGACCTCGAAATAGACCAAGGCCTTGATGCCGACGCGCCCCACCTTCTTGGCGTCCTGAATGTGGGCGATGCCGGAGACCACGGTGCAGAAGATGTCGGAGCGATGACCATCTTGATCAGCTTGATGAAACCGTCGCCGAGGGCCTTGATCCAGTCGTTCTTGGCCAGATCCGGGAACAGCCACCCCACCAAAATGCCGAGGAAGATGGCGATCAGAACCTGGATATAGAGAACTTTATACCAGGGTTTCTTGCGAGACCGCGAAGCTTCGAGTTCGTCCCTCATTGCGACGCTGGTCATCGCCGCCTCCTCACAGGCCAAGGGCGTGGGGGGCCGCCGTCCTGAAACGATACGGCCAAGACCTCGTCACAGGTCCTGGCTGGTTAATCCCTAGAGCTCGCCTTGGGTCCACGCGAATTTGCGGACCAGGAGCATCGCCTTCGGGGCGCTCCTGGCTGCCCCTGCTTCGGAGGCAATGCACAGCGTCCAGGTATCAGTCGGCCGGATCCTCGGGGTTCCTCGCTTGCAACCCAAGCTTGGTGCGGTTCCGGCCTTGCCGTTTGGCGGTGTACAAGGCGCGGTCTGCTCGACTGAGGATGGAGTTCCGGCTCTCTCGCGGCTGGGCTTCGACAAGGCCAGCGCTGAAGGAATGGGATTGAGTGACCTCACCGTCCTGAAGCTTTCCCTCCGCGCATCCCTGCCTGATCTGTTCAATGATACGGGCAGCATCGATGAGGCTCGTGTTCGGCAGAATGAGCAAGAACTCTTCGCCCCCCAAACGTCCGATGGCATCATGCGTACCGAGTTTCGCGCGGGAGGCAGAGCCAAAATGCCGGAGAACCGCATCGCCCGCATTGTGGCCATGCGTGTCGTTGATGGCCTTGAACCTGTCAATATCGATCATGGCGACGCATAGACTGGATCCGGACGCTGCATTTGCGGCCAGGGCGTCATCCAGCAGTTCCAGTACATGGCGCCGGTTCGGCAGCCCGGTGAGTAGATCGGTCCGTGACGCAAGGACGGCTTCGTTGTGTGCCTGGCGCAGCGTTCTCTCATTGTGCTTGAGCGCCGTGATGTCGGCCCCGACTGTAAGAACCCAGCCGTTTGGAAGGATCGTGTGATCCATCCAGAACCACCTTCCGTCCAGGAAATCGGTTTCGAAGGACTTGCGTGGCACGCTTCGGCGCCGGAGCAAGGTTCTTGCAATCAGAGCCTCGACATCACCGTCATCGATCCTCACCCCGACTCCGTGCTTAGCACCGTAGCGAAGGATTTCCGTGAACGTGAACGGCCCCTCATATCCCTTCAGGAAAATGCTCTGATAGGTCTTGTTGGCATATCGAAGGTTGTCTTCTGCATCATAGATGGAGACCGCTTGGCCGCTCTCGTTGAGCGCTTCCACCAAGCACCGGAGGGTCTCATCATCAAGCTTTGAAACAAAAGGACTCATCAGATATTTCAGGCGGAGCAAGATAAAGCACCCTACCCGTAACAGTATCGAACCGCAAATTCGCAATATTCCGGGATAAAGGGACCGCCTACACAGCGGATGAATGGACCAGCAGTCGCAGCCAGGAACGGCTCAACAGTCGGAGAAAGGCCTCACATCTGCTGTAGTTCACAGGTCCTACAAGATATTCTTGTCCAGGAGCCTCAGGGTTCGTCCGGACGGTCACTCTTAAATAGGGTCGATGCCCACATTCCTGGCACCCCTGGCTACCAATGGCGTCCCGCATGTCCTCGGGGTTCTTTTGTCGGCACGCTTCTGGATCCGATCATCCCGCCGCGGCCTGAACAGAACGGCTGGCCGCTCCTGAAGTGAGCTGGCCAGCCGCTGTAAGGTCAAACCGCAACCGCCTGATTCGACGAACTTTTCGCAGGTCGCCCGTTCAGATGTGGACCACGCGGTCATAGGCATCCAGGACACTCTCGTGCATGGTCTCGGACAGCGTCGGATGCGGGAAGACGGCGTGGATCAGATCCTCTTCCGTGGTCTCCAGGTTCATGGCGATCACGAAGCCCTGGATCAACTCGGTCACTTCCGCGCCGACCATATGCGCGCCGAGAAGCTGTCCGGTCTTCTTGTCGAAGATCGTCTTCACGAGGCCGTCCGGCTCGCCGAGCGCAATCGCCTTGCCGTTGCCGATGAAGGGGAAGCGGCCGACTCGGACGTCGTAACCCTGCTCCTTGGCCTTGGCCTCGGTGAGACCGACGGAGGCGATCTGAGGATTGCAATAGGTGCAGCCCGGGATCTTGGCCTTGTCCATGGCGTGCGCGTGCAGGCCCTTGATGGTTTCGACGCAGATTACGCCTTCGTGCTCCGCCTTGTGCGCCAGCATGGGCGGGCCCGCGACGTCGCCGATGGCAAAGATGCCTGGCACGTTGGTGCGGCCGAGACCGTCCGTGACGACGACGCCGCGCTCGATCTTCACCCCGAGCTTCTCGAGACCCAGATTCTCGATATTGCCGACGACGCCGACGGCCGAGATCATCCGCTCGGCGGTGATCGTCTGCGTGCCGCCTTTGCCGTCGTCGATGGTCGCGGTGATGGAGTTCGCGCCCTTCTCGACCTTCGTGACCTTGGCGCCCGAAAGGATCTTCATGCCCAGTTTCTCGAAGCGCTTGCGGGCTAAAGCCGCAATCTCCGCATCCTCGACCGGCAGGATCTGCGGCATGACCTCGACCACGGTCACCTCCGCGCCCATGGTGCGGTAGAACGAGGCGAACTCGATCCCGATGGCGCCGGAGCCCATGACGATGAGCGACTTCGGCATGCTGGGCGGCACCATGGCCTCGAAATAGGTCCAGATCAGCTTGCCGTCCGGCTCGATGCCGGGCAGCGCACGTGGACGTGCGCCGGTGGCGACGATGATGTTCTTGGCCTGATAGGTGCCGGGCTCCAGCACGCCCTTCGGCACCGGGTTCTGCGGCTGCATGGCGGGCTTTTTCGGCGCCGTGACCACGACCTCGCCGGGCTTGGAGATGCTGGCCTCGCCCCAGATCACGTCGACCTTGTTCTTCTTGAGCAGCATGCCGACGCCGCCGTTGAGACGGCCCGAGACGCCGCGCGAGCGGTTGACGATGGCGGCTGCGTCGAAGCCGATGCCCTGCGCGGACAGGCCGTAATCCTTGGCATGCTCCATGTAGTGGTAGATATCGGCCGAACGCAGCAGCGCCTTGGTCGGAATGCAGCCCCAGTTGAGACAGATACCGCCGAGGTGTTCGCGCTCCACGACCGCGGTCTTGAACCCGAGCTGCGCCGCGCGGATCGCGGCCACATAGCCCCCCGGTCCGCCGCCGATGACGATGATGTCGTATTGGTTTGCCATGGTGCTAATTCCCCTGCGCGTACTGCGCGATTCCGTGACCGAAGGACCAGTTTTCCTTTTCGACTTCGATCAGGTTGATGAACACGTCCTCAGGGCGAAGGCCGGGCTCCGACCTCAGTCTTTCGGCGATCCGTTTGAAGAGTGCCTTCTTCTGATCGACGGTCCGTGTGTTGCTGACTGTGATCTGGATGATGACGAGATCGCCGCTTCGCTCGATGCCGAGATAATTCGCACCATAGAAGAAGTTGTCGTCGTCGTGCTCGCTGATCGTGACGAACAGGTCGTCCTCAGGAACGTTGAAGGTCTCACGGAGCGCAAGATAGATCCCGTCGGCCAGCGCCTTGCGATAGGCGGAGGACTTCCCCTGTCTGAGCGAGATGCGGATGAGCGGCATGGAGCCTCCCTATCGGCCAACAGTGAATGGCCGGGACGAACCCGGCCATGATGTCGATCAAACCAGCATTCCCATCGGGCTTTCGATGAGCTGCTTGAAGGCCGCCAGAAGTTCCGCGCCGAGCGCGCCGTCGACCACACGGTGATCGCAGGAAAGCGTCACGGTCATGGCCTGCACGACGGCGGGTGCGCCGTTCTTCACCACGACCCGGTTCTCGCCGGCGCCGACCGCAAGGATCGTCCCCTGGGGTGGGTTGATGACGGCCTGGAAGTTCTTGATGCCGAACATGCCGAGATTCGAGACCGCCGTGGAGCCGCCCTGGTATTCCTCCGGCTTCAGGCGGCGTGTGCGGGCGCGGCCCGCCATGTCCTTCACCTCTGCCGAGATGGCCGTGAGCGTCTTCTGCTCGGCCTTGCGCACGACCGGCGTGAACAAGCCGCCCTCAATGGCGACGGCCACGCCGACATCCGAATGCTTCATCTTCAGGATGCGGTCCTCGGCCCAGACCGCGTTGGCGGCGGGCACGCGCTGGAGCGCGATGGCCAGCGCCTTGATGACGAAGTCGTTGACCGAGAGCTTGTAGGCTGGCTTACCGTCCTTGTCCTTGCCGGCGGCCGTGTTGATCTGCTCACGCAGCGCCATGAGCGCGTCGAGCTCGCAATCCAGCGACAGGTAGAAATGCGGCACCGTCTGCTTCGACTCGACCAGGCGCTTGGCGATGGTCTTGCGCATGCCGTCGAGGGGCACTTCCTCGTAAGAACCGGCTTCGAACATGGCCTTGACCTGATCGGCCGAAGCGCTCTGAGCAAGCTGCGGCGCTGCGGGCTTGCCAGCCGGTGCAGGAGCCGCTGCTGCAGCCGGAGCGGCCGCAGGCTTTGCACCACCGCCCTGGAGAGCGGCACGCACATCCTTCTCGACGACACGGCCATGCGGACCCGAGCCCTGAACCGAAGCGATGTCGATGCCGGCTTCCTTCGCGATGCGCTTGGCGAGCGGCGAGGCGAAGACGCGGTTGCCGGCGGCCTGCCCTGCCCCATCGGGCTTTGCGCCTTGCGCGGGACCGGCGGGAGCCTGATCGACGCGCGCATAACCCATATGGGCCGAAGCATCGCCCGGGATGGCATTGGCCTGCGGCTGAGGCGCTGCGGCGGGAGCAGCCGGCGCGGCTTCCGCCTTTGGCGCGGACGGCGGAGCGGCACCGCCTGCGGCGGGAGCGGTCACGCTCTTCGGGTCCTCGCCCTCGCCGGCGATCAGCGCAATGAGCTGGTTGACGGGCACGTCGGCGGTTCCCTCGGGAACGACGATTTTGGCGAGAATGCCTTCGTCGACGGCTTCCACTTCCATGGTGGCCTTGTCGGTCTCAATCTCGGCGATGACGTCGCCGGACTTCACCGTGTCGCCTTCCTTCTTCAGCCACTTGGCAAGGTTGCCCTTTTCCATGGTGGGAGACAGGGCGGGCATCAGGATATTGATGGGCATGGCGTTTTACGATCCTGACTGAATTGTTAGTTGAGAGCCTGCGTCGAGCCGGGATCGCTCGGATCGTCCAGCTCGGCCTGAATGCCGGCAGTGATCTCGGCGAGAGCCTCCTCTTCGGAGAACTCGGTTTCCATGGCGTAGACGCGCGCGGCGTGACGGGCGAGATCCACCAGGAGCACGCCCCAGGTGAACGGATCGTCGAAGGCGCGGCGCAGCGCGATGCTCACCGCCCCGTCGACCACCGAAGCCCTCAGGATCTCGACGCCGCCCTTTTCGAGGACGTCCGGCGGAACGTTGAGGGCTTCGAATTTCCGTTCAGTCATGATGTCACCTGTAGCAAACGGCCTTCGCCGCCTGCACGACTTCGGCCACGGACGGGAGCGCGAGCTTCTCGAGGTTGGCCGCATAAGGCATCGGCACATCCTTGCCGGTCACGCGGGCCACGGGTGCGTCGAGATAGTCGAACGCGTTCTCCATGATGCGCATGGCGATCTCGGCACCGACGCCCGATTGCGGATAGCCCTCTTCCACCGTGACGCAACGGCCCGTCTTCATGACCGAGGCGACGATGGTGTCGGTGTCCATCGGGCGGATCGTGCACAGGTCGATGACCTCGGCCTCGATGCCTTCCTTCGCAAGTTCCTCGGCGGCCTTGAGCGCATAGGTCATGCCGATCGAGAAGGACACGATGGTGACGTCCTTGCCCTGGCGATGAATGCGCGCCTTGCCGATCGGAACCGCGAAATCGTCGAGCTTCGGCACCGGGAAGGACTGGCCGTAGAGAATCTCGTTCTCCAGGAAGACCACCGGATTCGGATCGCGGATGGCGCTCTTGAGGAGGCCCTTCGCGTCGGATGCCGTGTAGGGAGAGACCACCTTCAGGCCCGGGATCTGCGAGTACCAGGCTGCGAAGTCCTGGCTGTGCTGCGCGCCCACGCGGGCCGCAGCGCCGTTCGGGCCGCGGAACACGATGGGGGCACCGAGCTGTCCACCGGACATGTAGAGGGTTTTCGCCGCCGAGTTGATGATCTGGTCGATCGCCTGCATGGCGAAGTTGAAGGTCATGAACTCGACGACGGGGCGCAGGCCCGTGAACGCTGCGCCGACACCGACACCGGCAAAGCCGTGCTCCGTGATGGGCGTGTCGATCACGCGCTTGGCGCCGAATTCCTGCAACAGGCCTTGCGTGACCTTGTAGGCACCCTGGTACTCGGCGACCTCCTCACCCATGACGAAGACGTTGCCGTCCTTGCGCATCTCCTCGGCCATGGCGTCGCGAAGCGCCTCGCGAACGGTCATCGAGACCATTTCGGTCCCTTCCGGGATCTCGGCCATGGCATCGTGTGCGGTGCGCGTTTGGATCACGTACGGCGCCCCCGGTTCTGCGACCGGGGTAGCGTCCGTGCCGGGGATCGAATCGGGCGAAGGCCGATCCGCCAACCCTTCCCGCTCCATGTCGGGAGTTGGGGCAGGCTGGGCTTCCGGCTTCGGAGCGGCCGGTGCCTTGGCCGAAGAAGCGGCGGTGGACACGTCCTCGCCCTCACCGGCGAGAATCGCGATAGGGGTGTTTACAGCGACATTGTCGGTACCGTCGGAGACGAGAATCTTGGCGAGGACGCCCTCATCGATTGCCTCGACCTCCATCGTTGCCTTGTCGGTCTCGATCTCGGCCAGCACGTCACCGGGCTTGACCTGATCGCCTTCTTTTTTCAGCCACTTGGCCAGTTTGCCCTGCTCCATGGTGGGCGAGAGGGCAGGCATGAGAATATCGATCGCCATTAAAAGACTCGTTTCGATTGTCGCAGCGGCGAGATTCGGGGAAAGACGGCGCCAACGCGCCGCTTACAGGAGGATATCCGTGTAGAGCTCGGCCGGATCGGGCTCCGGATCGTGCGTGGCGAACTCGGCCGCCTCGTTGACGATCTCGCGCACCTTGCTGTCGATGGCCTTGAGCTCATCTTCTGACAGCTTCCAGCTCTCCAGCAGACGACGACGCACCTGCTCGATCGGATCGTACTCCTCGCGCATGCGAGTCACTTCGTCCTTCGTGCGGTACTTCGCCGGGTCGGACATGGAGTGCCCGCGATAGCGGTAGGTCTGCATTTCGAGGATGTATGGGCCCTTGCCGGAGCGGGCATGTTCGATGGCGCGCTGACCGGCAGCGTAGACCGCGCGGACGTCCATGCCGTCCACCTGATCGCCCGGAATGCCGAAGGACAGGCCGCGCTTCGAAAAGTCCGTCTGCGCCGACGCACGCGTCACAGCCGTGCCCATGGCGTAGCGGTTGTTCTCGATCACGTAGACAACGGGCAGCTTCCAGAGCGCCGCCATGTTGAAGCTCTCATAGACCTGACCCTGGTTGGCAGCGCCGTCGCCGAAATAGGTCAGGCAGACGTTGCCGTTCTCGCGGTAATGGTTTGCGAAGGCGATGCCGGTGCCGAGCGACACCTGCGCGCCGACAATGCCGTGGCCCCCATAGAAATGTTTCTCCTTGGAGAACATGTGCATGGAGCCGCCCTTGCCCTTCGACAGGCCGCCGCGGCGTCCCGTCAACTCGGCCATGACGCCCTTCGCGTCCATGCCGCAGGCAAGCATGTGACCGTGATCGCGGTAGCCGGTGATCACCTGGTCGCCCTCTTTCGTCGCCAGCTGCATGCCGATGACGACAGCCTCCTGGCCGATGTAGAGGTGGCAGAAACCGCCGATCAGGCCCATGCCGTACATCTGGCCGGACTTCTCTTCGAAGCGCCGGATCAGAAGCATATCGTTGTAGGCCGACAGGTCCTGGTTCTTGTCGAATTGTGGGGTGTTGGGGGCAGCTCCGCGATTGGAGCCTTTGCTGGAAGTAGTCTTGTTAGCCGTGCCTGTACCGGCACGGCCCGCCTTGCGGGCAGCAACAGCCATCGGGTCCTCCGAAGGGTTTCCTCGACGAAAGTTGTAGCGCAGTCGGAATCGGAAATCGAGTAGGTCAAAAGGCGTTTTGCAGTGCACAATGAAATGTGCAAAGCATTGAAGTAAATGCCTTATTTGAAATTAACTGGAATTGAGTTAAGCAGAACTTTTAAGTTATTGTTAATTATGGTCCCGTGATGATCACAAGGTCGTTCTTGTGTACACGTCCTAACATTACGCGCGCTCTCTCCTCGAGCAGATCGCGGTCGATCTGATCGCTCCGAAGCAGCGCGATGCGACGTTCCCAGTCGGAGCGCTGGGTCCTTAAACCCTCGAACTCGGCGGAAAGTTCGGCAACCTGCGCTTCATACTTTTGTTGGGCCTCGATGCCGCGTGCGCCGCTATGGGCGTGATGCACGAAGTAAGCGGCGACAGCCGCCGAGGTGCCGTAGAGCACCAGCGGAATCAGAAATCGTCGTGCGCGTCTGCGGATAACCATAGGGTCGAGTCTTACGTCGACATGGTTAAGGAGAGGTTAGAGATTGAGTATTGGGTTCACCAGAACGCACATGTCATGACCGGCCCTGTGCCGGTAATCCCGGTTGCATGAAGCGCAGCGCGTTTCTGAAACGAGATGGCCGACATAGGGCCGGCCATGACGAGAGGGTGGATGTGAACGTGCGCTCTATCGTGATCAGGCCAGCGCTTTCAGCGCCGTACGCCCGGCATATCTTGCCTGCGGACCAAGCTCCTCCTCGATGCGGATGAGCTGGTTGTACTTGGCCAGTCTGTCCGAACGGGCAAGAGAGCCGGTCTTGATCTGTCCGCAGTTCGTCGCCACCGCGAGATCCGCGATGGTGGAATCCTCCGTCTCGCCCGAGCGGTGGGACATGACGGCGGTGTAGCCGGCGCGGTGGGCCATGTCCACGGCGGCGAGGGTCTCGGTGAGCGAGCCGATCTGGTTCACCTTGACCAGCAGCGAGTTGGCGACGCCCTTCTGGATGCCCTGCGAAAGACGCTCCACATTGGTGACGAAGAGGTCGTCGCCCACGAGCTGGCACTTGTTGCCGATGAGGTCGGTCACGGCCTTCCAACCCTCCCAATCGTCCTCCGACATGCCGTCCTCGATGGTGGCGATGGGATAGGCGGAGACCAGTTTTGCCAGATACTCGGCCTGCTGCTGCGGGTTCAGCTTCTGGCCGGTCCCTTCGTAGTGGTAGACGCCGTCCTTGAAGAACTCGGTGGCGGCGCAGTCGAGGCCGATCACCATGTCCTGGCCCGGCTTGTAACCGGCCTGCTCGATGGACTTCATGATGAAGTCGAGGGCGGCCTCCGCGGAGGGAAGGTTCGGGGCGAAGCCGCCCTCGTCGCCCACATTGGTATTGTGGCCGGTGTCCTTCAGGGCCTTCTTCAGGGTGTGGAACACCTCGGCGCCCATACGCACGGCTTCGGACAGCGTCGGCGCGCCGACCGGCAGGATCATGAATTCCTGGAAGTCGATCGGGTTGTCCGCATGCGCGCCGCCGTTGATGATGTTCATCATCGGGACCGGCAGAACGCGCGCCTGGGTGCCGCCCACATAGCGGTAGAGAGGCAGAGCCGCGGCATCGGCGGCGGCTTTGGCAACTGCCAGCGAAACGCCCAGGATGGCGTTGGCGCCGAGGCGGGCCTTGTTTGGAGTGCCGTCGAGCTCGATCATGGTCTCGTCGATGGCGACCTGTTCTTCCGCATCCATGCCGCCGATGGCATCCAGGATCTCGTTATTGACCGCATCGACGGCCTTGAGCACGCCCTTGCCGAGATAGACCGACTTGTCGCCGTCGCGCAATTCGACCGCCTCGTGAGCGCCCGTGGAGGCGCCGGAGGGCACGGCGGCGCGGCCCATGGAGCCGTCTTCGAGGGTCACATCCACCTCGACCGTGGGATTGCCCCGGCTGTCGAGAATCTGGCGGGCGAAAACGTCGATAATCGCTGTCATTGAGCAGGCTCCTGCTGGCTGAAGTGCGGCCGATGCCGCCCATGCGACGGGTGCGGCCTCAAGTCATGAATTGGCTTATTGACCGAAATGACCATGTGAGCAAGGACGGCAAGAGCTTTCCCCCACCCAATCCAAGGTCAATGCCCCATGACGGAAACCAGCCTTCAGCTCGGCCACGCCAGCGCCCAGCCCCAATCCCCCGAGGAAGCGCAGCTCGATCGGGTGCCGAACCCGCATCAGGACACCGATTACCTCGCCCGTTTCACCGTGCCGGAATTCACGTCGCTCTGCCCAGTCACGGGCCAGCCAGACTTCGCAATTCTGGTGATCGACTACGTGCCGGGGCCGTGGCTCGTCGAATCCAAGTCGCTCAAGCTCTACATGCACAGCTTTCGCAACCACGGCGCGTTCCATGAGGATTGCACTGTGGCCATCGGCAAGCGTCTCGCCGACCTGCTGGAGCCTCGTTATCTGCGGATCGGCGGTTATTGGTACCCGCGCGGAGGCATCCCCATCGACGTGTTCTGGCAGACCGGCGAGTTGCCGAAGAACCTGTGGCTGCCTGACCAGGGCGTGGCTCCCTACCGCGCCCGCTGACCGACAGGCTTCGTCAAGGCGAACGAAGCGGTCAGGCCGACGCCAACGATGATCAGGGCGGCGATGCCCGTCGCCCCGGTCAGCCCGACAGTGCGCAGGCCGAAGCCCATCAGCACGACGCCTAGCGCTTGGCCACAGAAGAACGAGAAGGCGTGAAGAGCGACCGCTGAGGCGCGCGCGCCGGGGGCCACCTCCGTTACCTGGGCCTGGAAAGTGTTGTGGAGCATGTAGAAGCCGAGGCCCATGAGCAGCAGGGCGATCGCGTCGAGCTTCCAGTCTCCGCCCAATCCCAGAACGACCAGCGCAGCGCCGGCAAAGAAACCGCCGCCCAGGAGGATTTTGCCAATGCCGAGCCGCCTCAGCATCTAGGTCACGAGGGCGGAATAGATCAGGCCGCCGATGGCGAAACCGCCGATGGCGAAGCCGGCCTCAGCCGCCCCGCTCCTCGAGCAGCGGCGCCACATACGGGAAGATGCCGAAGATCGCGATGGCCTCGACGAAGACGAGACTGAAGAGCGTCAGCGCACGCGGATTGGATAGAATGTCTCGGTAGCGCAAGAGCGCGCTCTGCAGGTCGAACTTGCCACCCGGCAATGCACCCCGGAAGCCAATGACGGTGGCTGCCAGAGCAAGGGCCACCATGACGGTGGAGAGGGTGAACACGCCCCGCCAGCCGATCAACTCCGCTAGGAGCCCGGCAAAGGACGATCCAGCCAGCTGTCCGATGATCACAGCGACCAGATAGCGGCTCAAGGCGATCTGGCGCCGGGCCATCTCGACCCGATCGCCGATCAGCGCGATGGAGAGCGGCACCGCTCCGCCGGCGGCGGCACCGGCAATGATGCGAAGGGTGAACAGGGTTTCGGCATTGGGAGCGAAGATGGAGCAGGCCAAGGCAAGGAAGAGCAGCGCCAGCGCCACCTTCATGACGCGCTCCTTGCCGAGCGCATCGCCGATGGGACCCAGCACCGGCTGAATGAAGGCATAGGGCAGCGCGAAGGCGGCCGACAGAAGTGCGATGGTCTGCGGGGTGGAGCCCAGGTCCCGGGCGATGATTCCGACCATCGGTTCGACCGCGCGGCCGGAGAAAGTGCTCGCAAAGCCGCTGGTGGCGAGGATCAGGTTGCGGGAAGACATGGCATCCTAACGATTGAGGCCGTGAAGAGAGCATTCGCTCCTTATCACGGCCTCATTGCAACACGAGGAACAGGAATGCAGACCTGCCCTCCTCAAAAGACATGGACGCAGCCTAGTACTACAGCCGGGGCTTGTGCGTTGTCTTAGACACGGAGGTGTCGCGCCATGACAGACGCAAGCGAGGCCCACCGCTGGGCCGATCAGTTGGACGATCTCGTCACCCGCATTGCTCCCCGCTT
>NZ_VOSK01000151.1 GCF_009296175.1 Microvirga tunisiensis
GCTCTACCTGGACTTCATCAACATGTTCCAGTTCCTCCTCGCGCTCGTGGGCAATCGCAACGAGTAACGACGAGCGGATCGAACGATCACGAAGCCCCGGCCGAAAGGCCGGGGCTTTTCTTTTGTTACAGTTCAGAAGCTCGCCGAAGAACTTGCCCTGCGATCCAGCGCAGGCAGGCTGCGTCAGATCTGACAGCCGCTTTGCTATTCCCTTCAACCAACTGGTGTCAGACGAAGGATCTCGCCACTCGCCTCGTCCGTGAGCACATACACCGCTCCGTCCGGACCTTGCAGCACGTCGCGGATCCGCTGGCCCAACGATATCCGCTCCTCGCCTGTGACCTGCTGTCCCTGCAGCGTCACACGAACCACACCACAGGCCATAAGCCCGCCGATGAGCAAACTACCGCGCCAGGTCGGAAACAAGTTCCCCGTGTAGAACGTCATGCCGGAGGGGGCGATCACCGGTGTCCACTGCCGCAGTGATCCGGCCAGATCCGGGCGGGTGGACGGGCTCGGGATCGAGCGCCCGTCATAGTGACGGCCCCAGCTCACGAGCGGCCAGCCGTAATTGCGCCCGGCCTGCGGAATGGTGAGCTCGTCTCCGCCGCGTGGCCCCATCTCGTGCACCCACAGCACGCCCGTGGTCGGATGCAGCGTCGCGCCCTGCACATTGCGGTGCCCGTAGGACCAGATCTCCGGCCGGGCCCCCTGGCCTCGGGCAAAGGGATTATCGGCTGGAACCGCCCCGTCCGGATTAATGCGCACGATCTTGCCCAGGTGCGACGCCAGATCCTGCGCCGGATTGAACTTGAAGCGGTCGCCCAGCGTCACGAAGAGCCTACCATCCCGGGAGAACACCAAGCGCGAGCCGAAATGGTTGGCGCCGTCCACCTTCGGCACCTGCCGGAAGATTACCTGGACATCCTGCAGGCCAGTGGCACTGAGACGTCCCCGCGCTACGGTGGTGCCGGCACCACTCGGGCCGGGCTCGGCATAGGAGAGATAGACCCAGCGACTGGAGGCGAAGTCCGGGGCGAGTGCCACATCGAGCAGCCCGCCCTGCCCTCGCGCAAACACGCGTGGAACACCCGCCAGCGGTGCGGAGACACCCCCATCTCGCGAGACCAGCCGCAGCCGTCCCGGACGCTCGGAGACCAGCATCTGCTCGTCGGGGAGAAAGGCGAGACCCCATGGATGAACCAGACCGCGCGCGATGGTCTCAACCCTGACCTGGCCGGAGGAGGTCTGCACGATGCGATCCTGTGCCCCCGCCAGATCAGGCATGGCGATCAGAACAGCCAATGCCAAGAAACTCCACCTGTTCATGACACGCTCCCGCAGGTCAGCATGTGCCGAGATCGTCGCCAGAATAGCCTCGTCAGTATCCCCACAGCGCCTCAATGGAGGCGAGGCAGTACTCTTACTTGGCCAGAGGATCAGGACGGAGCTGAAAGTGGACAGCAATCGGCCTGCTGCCCTTGCCCCCTTCCCGCAGCCAGGGTGTCCGGTCGCCGCTGGTGGTCCACAACCCGCGGCCCTTCCAGCCGGCATGCGGGTCATCGATGCGCCCATCAAACCCCTTGGCGTAGAAGCCCAACGGGTATGGCACCCGCAGCGAGATCATCCGGCCGTCCTTGAGCGCGACCAAGCCGTCCATGAGGTTGGCGGTGGACATCGGCACATCCTCGCCCAGCCCGAATGTGTTGTGCTGGTCAACCCAGGTGTAGTAGCTCGACTCGGCGCTGTTCTCCCCGATGCCCTGGAAGCCCGGGCCGGGGTATTGGTGAAATGACCAGCCCTCTGGGCAATGATCGCCGGTAGCCTGCAGTCCGTTGAGCGGTCCCTTGCATTTGCGCCGGTCAAAGCTCGCCAGGTGACCACTCGAGAGCGAGGCCCAAACCACCCCCTGCCGGTCGATATCGGCACCGCGAATGCCAAAGCCGGGTCGCGGCAAATGGTAGATTTCCGCCAACGCGGTCTGAGGTGGATTGGGACCGGGATCGAGCCGCACAACCGCGGGTGTTCCGCTGAACACCCCTGCCGAGCCCCAGATGGAGCCATCCACCGGGCTCGGGCTCACTGCATAGAAGCCTCCGCTAATGCGCTTGTCCTTGGCCGGATCAAGCGGCTGATCGGGTTCGGCGTATTCATCCCGTTGGCCATTGCCATTCGTGTCGAGCACCAGCGCGGTCCAGCCCTGCGCCTTGACGGCATTGCCGGTCTCATCGAACAGCTTGGTGTTGACCCAGCCGACCACCGGACCGCCGCCGCTGGTCCACAAGGTGTCGTTCGCGTCATAGCCGAACTGCAGGTGATGGGTGCCGAAGCAGGTATCGATGAAGGTGTACTGCATCGTCTTGGGATCGAGCCGTGTGATGGAGCGGTTCGTCCCCTCCAGCGGGAACAGCTTGGCCGACGGGTGATCCGATCCCCGTTTGCAGAAGTCCGGGTTGTTGGGCCCACGCACGGTCGCCGCAAACCACACCCGGCCCTGGCGATCGAACATGCCGTTGTGGTTGTTGGCCTTGGTGTCCCAGATCTTTTCCTCCCCCCAATAGGGCGACGGCGCCAGCACTTTGTCGCTGGCGGCATGTCCGGGCCCGAGCGCCTCCGGCGTATCGGGATCGCGCACCGGCGCCACGAACTCGCTGACGGTGTGCGTCTTCGGATCGAGGATCGGGATCACGTCGGTGGAATATTCCGCCGAGCCAAACAGCGGCCCATAGGCATTCACGGTCGGATGGCGCCGATCCGACGAGATCAGATCGTGCAGGTACTTCTTTTCGTTGAGCCACTCCCAGGTGGTCACCACGATGTTGCGCTCGACACCTTCCGGCCGCTTCGGCTTGGAGTGTGGCAGCTCGCCCTTGGCGATACGGTCGGTCCAATCGGCGTAGTAGCGGAAGGGCACGCCACTGAGACGCCCAGCGAGCTGATTGACCATGCTCTCGCCCGACTGGCCCGAAGACACGCGGCGGATCCAGGCCTCCTCCGACGAGCTAAACTCGCCGAGTTGCTTCGGGATCGTGCGGGTGGAGTGCTGGCCGAGCTGGTGGCAGCCGATGCAGCCGACGTTCTTGACCTGCTTGAGCCAGTCGATCTGGGTGATGGTCTCTGGGATGTCGCTCGTACCGCCGAACTGGCTCGTCTCTGGGATCTTGAGCATCGCGTACCAGTAGATGGCCGGATAGTACTGCGCCGCCTCCTTGTCGCTGGGTGCCGGCACGGCTTGGAGATCGAGCAGCCTGCCGGGCTCGCTGGTCCTCGGGGCCGAGTCGACGAGGCCATAGCCTCGCACCCAGATCGTGTAGCTGGCTTTCGGAAGATCAGGCACGAGATAGCGACCCTGATCATCGGTCACGACCGTCCTGGCGAACTTGGTCGGCAGGTCAGTGGTCTCGGCAATCACCCAGACCCCGGCTTCCGGTCCATGCGGCCCGGTCACCACGCCGCCGATGTCATCGGCATCGATTGCAACGACGTTTTGGGCACGCAACGGGCCCGGAACGGCGGCCACACACCCGAGTGTGCCAATCGCCGCAAAGATCGAACGGAGCTTCCGCCGGCGTGCCATTGCTGTCCTCCTTGGCACGGTCCTCTTCGTCTACGGCAAAATAGCACGGACTGGCGCAAATCCGGAGCATCGAGGTCCGCCCGTCCTCCTATGGGGCCGCGGAGGCAGATGGCGCACTCTCGCAAGCCCGTGCCCTGGGATGATCGTTCAAATGCCCATGGCACTGAGCAGAGAATGATAACGCCTAGGGCAGATGCTGGCTCAGGGCAGCCTTGCCCCCCGCGGCAAGTTGGCCGAGGTTCATCGCGAGACGCTCCACACTCAACCAGCGCTCCCAGTCCGGCATGATGCTCCAGGTAGGATCGCTCAGTTGGGCTTGTGGCAGCCGGTAGTGAAACACCGGCCGGGAACCGATCTTCTCATGCGGCAGAGCCGAGCGCACCCGCTCCTCATCGAAGTGAGTGAGGAGCGGCAGCAGATCCAGCGCCCGCTTCCGGGTCGGGTTCGCTGCAAGATAATCTGTTGTCAGCTGCGTCAGGTCGGGCCAGTAGTCCGGATCGAGCACGCGCCGCTTGTAGGCCTGCGGATAGTCGGGCGGAAGGACGAAAGCACGCCGCAAGCTCGTGCGAGCAATTTCCTGCCGGAGCCGATCACCGACAAGGAGAAAGGCCTTGAGAAAGGCTGTCACTGTTGCCGCATCAAGGCGCGGTGGATCGATGTTGAAGTGGAGACCGAGCGAGTCCCACAACACAGCCCCGCGGCCGCGGGCTCCCGCCGCCCGCAAGCTAGCCACGATCGCGTCCATCTCCGAGAGTCGTGCGATGGGGATGGGGGCGGTGATGAGCTCGCGCGGAACAAAAGGCGAGGCCGCTGTGCCGAGCCATGCCGCCGCCCGGCGGCCGAGCCTCAGGCCGAGCTCTGGATGTCGGTCAGGATGGACGTGCCGCAGGTCGGTTTCGATCAACAGGTCGCCAAGAGGGGTGCCGCTGACCCTAAAGGCGTGCGGATCTTCAGCCTCACAGGTGCCGCCGAGATCATTGGCCAGGGCGTGGGCGGCAGTCCAGGCATGCGGCCCCAGGAACTCGATCTCAACCCCTACCCTCCGCAACGAGCCGTTAGCGGCAATCAGAATGACCGGGCTGAGAGGGTCAGCCTCAATGGCAATGTTGTTCATCACTTCCAGACATGGGGACGATGGCGCCTGACCTCAATGAACGATCCTGGAACTCTCCACACCCTGCGAGCTGCTGATGCCGGTGGGATGAAGCCTCACTCGGAGGCATCGTCTCTCACCTCGTATACCTCGCGAGGATGATACGAAATCTCGTCTGGATCTTGTAAGGCTTGCGACAGCCGCTCTGAAGCAACATCTTACAAGAGCGCCAGTCTCCAGAGGATAACCATGATATCCATCCCGCTGCTGGTTTCTGCCAGACCATCCGCACGCGATTGCACCTACAACCTGTTTCGGAACAAGCAGCGGCCGGACCTCCTGTGTGCCGTGCCCGAGCACCACCCCGTGCCCAGCTTCCTTGTCCCGGACGACTGGACGTTCGAGTGCCCTCTCACTGCGGCAGACATGGCGCCAGCAGGGTTTGAGGATCGGGCTGCCACGGTCGGCGTGCGGTTCAACGGCTTCTATCTGTTCCAGGTCACAGCTTCACAGGTCAGAATGGCGGCTTAGTCTCACGGGAGCCATACTGCAGTTGGCTGCCACTCATACAGGGCGATGCACCCTCGCTCGTTCGCCCTCTCTGGCGTCAAATGCCGTACGGGTGCAAGAGCTGGTCGGCCCTACCCGCGCCAGAACTGGGGGAAGAACAGGATCAGTACCGTGAACAGCTCCAGCCGCCCCAACAACATGCCAAAGCACAGGAGCCATTTGGAGGCCTCCGGGAGGGTGGCGAAGTTGCCGGTTGGGCCAATAATCGGCCCGAGGCCTGGCCCCACGTTCGAGAGCGCGGCCACAGCCCCGCTGGCACTGGTCAGGAAATCGAGGTCCGCCGCCATCAGGGCAAGGGTCAGTGCGCTGTAGCAGACGAAGTAGAGCGTGAAGAACACCACTACGGACCCGATCACATCGTCTGGAAGCAGCCGGCCCGCATAGACGCGGGGGAATACGCCTCGCGGGTAGAGCAGACGCAGGAACTGGCTCTGAAGCATGCGGATCATTACTTGGAAACGGAAGACCTTCATTCCGCCTGTGGTGGAGCCGGTGCAGCCACCGACAAACATCAGGCCAAAGAACAAGCCGACCATGAGGTTGCCCCAGAGCGTGTAATCTGCTGTGGCGTAGCCGGTGGTCGTCACGACCGACACGACGTTGAAAGAGGCCAATCGGAGCGCATCAGCGGCGCTGTGCCCACCTGCCACAACCAGCCATGTAGCAACGGCGACAATCATGACCGCCAGGAGGCTGACCAGGAACCAGACTTGGCTGTCACGCAGGGCATCCTGCTGTCCCTGGAACAGCCTCAAGTAGAGTACGAATGGGACGGCTCCAGAAAGCATGAACAAAGTCGCAATCCAGTGCAGAGCGGCATTGTTCCAGCGCGCCATTGAGGCATCGGAGGTGGAGAACCCGGCCGTTGAGACCGTGGTCAGCGCATGAGCCAGAGCCTCGAAAGGCGTCATTGCCACCAGCCAGTAGGCAGCTCCGCAAACCATCGTGAGTGCGACATAGATCAGGACGATGCCGGTTGCGATCTCCCGCGCCCGCGGCATGACCTTCTCGGAGCGGTCAGACGACTCCGTTCGAAACAGTTGCATGCCGCCCACACCCAGGGCGGGCAGGATCGCAATTGCGACTCCGATGATGCCGATGCCACCCAGCCATTGCAGGAGCGCGCGCCAGAGAAGGATGCCATGCGGAGCGTCATCCAGCCCGACGATCACTGTTGCGCCGGTTGTCGTCAGGCCCGACACGGACTCGAAGAAGGCATTGGTGAAACTGTCCCTCAACTGGGCATAGTCGGAAATGTAGGGAGGGATCGCGCCGAACAGCGCAATGGTCGTCCAAGCCACTGGTGTCAGGAGGAAGGCTTGGCGCAGGGTCAGCCCCCCGGACAGCCGGCATCGCGTTACATGGGTTAGCCCCGCGCCACAGGCGCAGGTGATGACGCTGCCAATCAGAAAAGCCCTCCAGTTCGGATTTCCTGTGAGTGCATCGATCCCCACAGGCAGGAGCATGGCCGCCGCGAGCGCGATCAGCATGCGGCCTGTCAGGTGGAAAACCGGACGGGCGTAGGGCGGAGCCCATGCGCCAGGGAATTGTGACTCCCGCATTGATCTGCTCTAACCATCGGTCTCGTTCAATGGGCCTGCCAGGATTGCCTCGGCCTTGCGCAAGGCCTGATAGGTCACCACAGCGATGATGCTGTCACCGGGGAACACCCGCGTCGAACTGGTCGGAATGATCACCTCCCCGTTGCGGACAATGGCCCCCACCAGCATCCCATCCGGCAGCTTGGCATCCCGCAGAGTACCCCTGACCAGCCGCGAACCCTCCTGGGCCGTCGCCTGGATCACCTCGCCAAAATCCTCTCGAAGCGTATAAAGTGCTGAGATCGACCGGTGCCGCACATGGCGCAGAATAGTCGAGATCGTGATGGCGCTCGGACTGACAACTGCGTCGATGCCCAGGGCCGGCAGCACGTGCTCATAGGAGGTCTTGTTCACTAAGGTGATGGCCCGGGTGCAGCCTTCGCGCTTGGCGAGCACCGAGGCGAAGATGTTCGTCTCATCATCGTTGGTGACGGCAATGATCGTCTCGGCGCTTTGGACATTGGCCTCGATCAGCACGTCCTTGTCGAGTGCGTCCCCCTGGATCACAACGACAGCATCGCCGAGCTCTCGGGAGATGTATTCGGCCCGCTCCCGGGTGTGCTCGACCACTTTGAGCGAGACGTATGGGGCATGACGGGCAATCCGGCTGGCTAGGTTCAGGCCGACATTCCCGCCGCCCACGATCACGACGCGTCGCGCGACCTGCTCCTCGTGACCAAGAAAGATCATGACACGGTCAACATGAGACGTCTCGGTGATGACGTAAACGTCGTCGCCCTGCTGCACCTGGTCCTCGGCCCGCGGCACGAAGGCCTGACCGTTCCGGACGATGGCGCCGATGACGATGCCGGAGCCCCCTGATGACGCCAGCTCCTTCATCCGTCGCCCAATCAGAGAACACCCGCCAGTGTTACAATGAACGCCGAGAAGCTGGATTCGGCCATCAGCCAGGGCCACTGTATCGAAGGCGCCAGGGGTCCTGAGGCGGCGCACAATGCCGTTGGCGACCTCGACCTCAGGTGAGATGATCACGTCGATGGGGAGCTGGTCGGACGCGTAAAGGCCCTGCCAGATTGGCTCCAGGTAGCCATGGTGACGGACACGGGCGATGCGCCGGCGAACATTGAATAGCGAGTAGGCGACCTGACAGGCGACCATGTTGACCTCGTCGGAACGGGTTACCGCGATAAGCATATCGGCGTCGCGTGCGCCGGCCCGTTCCAGGACCTCGGGATGGGAGGCATGGCCGATCATGCCGCGAACATCGTAGCTCTCATCGGCGCGCCGGGCCTGATCAGGTGAGATATCCACGACTGTGACGTCGATGCCCTCGGTGGCGAGGTGACGGGCAATCGTTGAGCCGACCTGTCCTGCACCGCAGACGATCACTCTCATGGCGCCCTCATCATCCGCTTACGCTCGGCATCCACGCTGGGCAGATCCCTCGTGGAATACGAGAACATGGTGAAATCAGTAATGCACCGATCGTTCCTGCCGGGCTATAGCGTAGGTGATTGTTAGCGAGCTGTGGGCTCCCTTGATATGACCACCGCGGCCATCCGGGCGCATCAGCTGGAATCGCGCTGAAATGGTCCTCTTACGGTCAAACTGTGAAGGTTCCGCGGTTCGGAGAAGGTCTCCTTGGACCATCTAAGCCCACGAAGCCCCTAGGTCCGGGGCGTGCCCGAACTAAACGCTCCTTGCTCGAGGCACCGCGTCAGCCGTGCAGGCCGACTCGATCGACCATGTCCGCCGACCGTCGACGCTCGTGCGCAGCTCCTCCGAGTTCGGCTCCAGGGTGAAGGTGCCGGCCTCCGGGCCTTGAGGTTCCGTTTACCGTCATCGCCGCCTTCCGGCCCCTGCGGCAGATCGCTTCCGCCAAGGGGGTTGAGTTCCGCCACTGGCCATAGAAAGGTAGTGCCAGGGGGCGCTGGAAGAGGATCGGCCAATGCGGGTGGTCGCCTTCGTCGCTTGCCTTGCAATCCTCGGCGCCGTTTTGTGCCCTGAGGCCTCCCTGGCGCAACCGAGCGCAACATCGGAGTACCGGTCTGTGCCCCAAGCGAGGGGGCACCATGCGAGAACGCCCGCGGTCGCGGCCATCACGCCTGTGCCGACCCCGGCGATAAACCTCGAGCCGACGCCGATCCCGCCGACGTTCTACTCGGTCAGCCAACTCGGCGATCATCTGCATGCGGTCCGATGGGAGCTGGCCATCGTTGGGGCGGCCATCCTCACCGTCGGCATCAAGGACTGGGATTGGGGCAATACCTCCGGTTTCCAGACCATCGAGGAAGGATGGTTTGCCAAGAACACCCGGCACGGCGGCATGGACAAGATCGGCCACTCGTTCTCGACCTACGTCATCGCCGACCTGCTGACGGACAGGATCCGGGCCAATGCCGCGGATCCCACAGGCGCCCCGATCACGGCCGCGCTCGTTGCGTTCAGCATCATGGGGTTGGTGGAGACCCTGGACGGCTTCACCGGCAGGCACCGCTTCTCGCGTGAGGACATCGTGGCGAATGGCGTTGGTGCGCTGTTCTCCATCGTCCGGAATTCCGTCCCCGGGCTTCGGGAGAAGTTGGACTGGCGGATTATGTACACGCCTGCGAGCTTCGAGCGGCCGGGCGTCACCGGGGAAAACGGCATTCTCCCCCCGTACGAGCGCCAGCGCTACATCATGGCTCTGAAGGGCAGCGGGTTTGAACCGCTCAAGAACACGCCCCTGCGGTACGTTGAACTGCACGCCGGCTTTGATGCGCGCGGGTTTGAGGAGAAGGAACGCGAGCTCGGCTACCCGATCGAGCGCTCCTTCTATGTTGGGGTCGGGCTGAACCTCAATGAGGTGCTTTTCGGAACCGGACCCAATCCGAATTTCGCCAAGTACAGGGACACGCTCCCGGGCTGGGCCGTACGCAAGACCTTTGAATATGTCCAAGTGCCGTACACGTCCGTCTATCAGGAGAACCGCTTCTCGACGATCCGCCGTGTGGGTACGACGTTGCAGGACTAAGCGCGGAAGCGTTGGCGGCGGCGTGCTCGAATGGTTCGACTATCCGCAGGCTCCGGCTATTCTCAGACACAGAACATTGAGGGCCTCGTGATGATCGGAACCAGTGCGGGACCTTGATCACCATTCCGAGAAGCTTGGTCAGCGCCTCGGCCCGCCCTATCGCTGTGACCCCAATCGCCCCACCCTCTCGGTGGGAATGCCCCCCAGGAGAGCCGCGTTCAGCCCCGCTCCCGGATGTGGCCGCCACCTTGCACGACCCATCCAGATATGGGCAAGCGCCTCAGCCGCAGTACAAGCGCTCAAGTATAGGAAGTCGATCTCATCTCATGTCAGACTCGCTGATCCTGCTCTGCTCTCGCGCTGACAGCGCTCGATAGACGGCCAACCCAAGAACCCCAACGGCCGCCCCGGGCGTGATCCAGGCATCCGGTGAGCCCATGGTCCAAAGGGTTGCCCCACTGAGTGCGCACCAGATCAGCGGAATGATCAGGAGCCCCCACGGGAGCCGCTTGTCCACGGTCAGAAGGATACCGAGCGTGGCAAGCACGGTGGGATCAGGCGTGATGCCAAAGATCTCGGCCTGCTTCCAACTCCGACCAACAAGCGGACCGATGAATGGCTGGACCACCAGCGCAAACAGGAAGAGCATCAATCCGGCCCTGCTGATCCAGTCTCTGTATGGCTGGAATAAGAGCCGGCCTCGCATAGTGCCCAACCAGACCAGCAGCAGCGCCTCGATAGCAAAGCCGATAGCGAAATATCGTGCTGCCCAGTTGATCGTGTCGTATTGCTCCAGAAAATAGCCCCAGGCGGTCCAGAGCCAGCCTGCGGACAGGATCGCCGCCACGATCACTCCCTGCCGGGCACCGGCGCGATGCAGCCGCCACACGATTGCAAGCCCGAGCAGCAGCGCCAGGAGCTGCGCTGGCCAGATCGCGCGGTTGTAGAGCTCAAACAGACGGTAATAGGTGCGGGCCGAGAACAGCAGGAAATCCGATGGTGTGTAGGACAGCCAGTCCGCCATCAGAGGCCCTCGACATAAGCGATCATGCGGGCCCGCATCGCGGCATCCGGCAGCTGTCCGGTGGCCACTGCCATGTTCTCGCGCACGTGATCCGCCCGGGTTGTCGCTGGGATGGTGCAGGTCACGGCCGGGTGCGACACGATGAACTTCAGGATGAACTGCGCCCAGCTTCGTGCATCGATCTCGGTCGCCCAAGGCGGAAGCGGGTAACGTTCCAAGCGGTCGATTAGAGCACCCTGCTGGAATGGCCGGTTGACGATCACCCCGATGCCGCGCTCGGCTGCCAGGGGCAGAATGCGGTCTTCGACCTCACGATCGAGGATGTTGTAGGTCACCTGAACGAAGTCGAGTGGATGCTGGCGCATCACACGCTCGAACTCGCGGTGCCGGCGCCCTTCCGAGGTTGAAATCCCGACATAACGCACCTCGCCGGCCGCCTTCATGGTGAGCAGGGTCTCAAAATGGGCCTCCCAGGCCAGAAGATTGTGGACCTGCAGCAAGTCGAAGCGAGGAACCCTCCAGTGGCGGCGTGACTGCTCGATCTGGCTTGGGCCGGCTGAGCCAGACGAGGTCCAGACCTTGTCGGCCGAGAACAGGTGGGGCGGAGGGCCGAGCTTCTGCAGGCCATAGCCGACCACCTCCTGAGACGAGCCGTACATGGGAGAGGAGTCGATCAGGCGCCCACCGGCCTCGAAGAACGCCCGCATGACCGCGGCACAGCTATCCTGTGCTTCGGTGTCGCGGCCAACATTGAACGTGATCCAGGTGCCGAGCCCGACAAGGGGCAACGCCTCTCCGGTCGAGGGAACGGGTCTGGTGCGAACCAAACCCGGCTGTGCGGTTCCGGTCAGGGGCCACATCACCGCGGCGGCACCGGTTGCCGCCAGGGAGCAGAGAAGACTGCGGCGGCTGAGGGGTTGCGCTTGCTGCATCAAAGTTCTCCCGACCTGTCATCTCTGGATGCCGCACCGGTCTCCCTTCGGGCCTTGGGCTGTTCTGCCCAATCCTCTCAGAGCCTAGTCGCCGGGCTTGATCTGCGCCGATCGGCGACCAGTCCGAATGAGGCAAGTGCGAGCAGCGAACAGACGGCCATGATCGCGATCAGCGGCCAGACGGTGGCGTCGAGGGTAGCACCCACAACCGGAGCGACAAGCGCACCGAACCCGATCTGAAGACTGCCCGACAGGCCAGCCGCCGCGCCCGCAACCTCTGGCTTCACGCTGACTGCGCCGGCAATGCCGCTCGGCAGAACCAGTCCATTGCCCAAACCGATGAAGAACATGGGCCCGAACAGAGCCGTCGGGTGCAGGAAGCCCATGGCGAACGTCATGGCCATGCCGGCGACACTGACCAGGGTCACGCAGGTGCCGGCCAGGATCATCCGGTTCGGTCCGACCCCGCCGGCGAACCGGCCGGAGGCAAAGTTGCCCAGAATGTAACCGCTCGGCACCATGGCGAAATAAAAGCCGTACTCTGCGGGGCTACGGCCCATCAACACGATCATCACGTAGGGCGCGCCTGCGACAAAGGCGAAGAACACCGCCGAGACGAAGCTGGCGGCCAGCGTGTAGCCCCAGAACAGGCGCGAGCCGACAAGGCTGAAATAGCTGTGCACGAGGTGCCGGATGGAGACTACAGCACCGCGATTGTGGTTGGTCTCATACAGTTGCCAGTAGGCGACGAGGAGGACCAAGCCGCCAAACGCCATCAGGAACAGGAAGGAGGCGCGCCACCCATAGAACGTCTCGAGCACACCGCCGATAGTGGGCGCAATCATGGGTGCAACCGCCATGCCCATGGTGACATAGCCGATCATGCTCGCCACCTGATTGCGCCCATAGAGGTCCCGGACGATGGCACGGCTCAGGGTAATCCCGGCACAGCCGCCGAGCGCCTGCACGACACGACCAAAGATCAGGAGCCCGACATTCTGCGCTGTGAGGCAGACCAGCGAGCCAAGCACGAAGACGAGGAGCCCGATCAGGAGCATGGGTCGGCGGCCGAAGCGGTCGGAGAGTGAGCCGATGATCAACTGCCCGCAGGCCATGGCGGCGAGATAGAGCGAGAGAGTCAGCTGGATGGTGGCGAAGTCGACACCGAAGGCCCGAGCCATGCCCGGCATGGAGGGCAGGTACATGTTGATGCCAAGTGGGCTTACGGCCGAGGCGGCGATGAGCAGGGCGATGAAGGAAGGCTTGGCGGCAGGCTGTGTCACTGCGGCGCTAGTACGAGTCATGATGTCCAAAATGTCTGAGGCGATGGCGGTGGACGACCTGGAACGTAGAGCCGTCGTGAGGTCCCTCTCTGTAGCACAATCTTGAACCCGATCAGGATCCTCGGAGGGGGATATCACATTAACTGAGTATAGTCTTTGACGAGGCCGACGAGGCTGGCTTTTGCACAGGCCAAGTCGCTGAATTTCTTCGACACGCAATTTTTTCTTGACGAGTACAGAGCGGTATTCCCCGTTAACGTGACATCCCCCATGCGATGCCTCCGCTTCATGAGGACTTTAAGTGTTGGTCCCGCTAGGAAGGCTCTGGATCAACCCGGATGTCGAAATGCAGCACTTCCTCGCGGGTCCCGAGCTTCTCGTAGAGTACGATGGCTGGCTCGTCCCCGTAATCGGCCTGAACGTAGATGACCCAAACGCCACGCATCGCGGCGATCTCGCGCAGGTGCTCGATCAGGGCAGTCGCAACACCCTGCCGCCGACAGCCCTCGGCAACGGCAAGGTCATAGATGTACAGCTCGCGCCGTGCTCTCTCGAACTTGTCGAGTTCATAAGCGACGAGACCGCCTATGACTTCCTCGTCCAGCACCGCCACGGTAACGGCGACATGCTCCTTCGAGAGCAGGCGCTCCAGGTATGTGTCACTCGGCGGCTCTGCCCCGTAGGTCTCAGGGTCAGCGAATGCGTCGCCGAACAGGGCGTTCAGCTTGCGAAGCAGCGGGACGTCCGAAGGCGTGAGGCGACGAATGGTGGGCGTAAAGACCATGCCTACGTATAGCGCTATGGCCACTGTCAGGTCACGCCTTCAAAGCCAATCCTGGCGCAGTGTTGAGGGGGATGTCGGGCGAATGCCCAGATCGTCCCTTGTTGCACGTCCTCACGCCCGAGCAGGTCCGTCGGTATGGCGAACTCCGAGGCTATGGAGGCGCCTACGGGCATGGACATGGCGGCACCGGCCCTCACTGACTGCTTGCGATGGAGCATCTAGCCGCCTTGATAGTGGGCAGGATGGTCAGCGTGCGGCTGCTGGGAGTGTTCAAGCCGTGCCCGCCTACAGCTTGAGCGAGCGATAGATCACCCGCACGAAGTTCGCATTTTGCTCCTCGTTCGCCCCGATCTTGGCGCCGATATCCGCGAGCGGATTGGCCGCGACCGCCTCGTCGAGGCTTTTGCCATCCGCGATCAGCTTCGTGATGCGGTTCTGCGCCGTCACCAGCATGTCCCGATAGGTTGCCATCCCCGCCTTGTCGGTCAGCGGCCCGTGGCCGGGGACGACCTTGGTGTCGTTATTGGCCAGAGAGAGGAAAGCGTCCGTTGCCGCAATCATGCCCTTGATGTTGCCGCCATTCGCGAAATCAATGTTGGGGTAGCGTGTGCCCAACGTCACGATGTCGCCGGTCGCCAGCACATTCGCGTCGGGGAAGTACACATAGGTGTCGCCATCGGTGTGGGCATTGGCGAAATGCTTCAGGGCCGCCTCACGTCCGCCGACCTGCAGCGTCATCTCCGTCGCATAGATTCTGGTCGGGATCGCGCCCTGTGGTGCGGGAGGGGTCTTGGCGCTAGTCAGTCCGTTGGTGGTTCCGGCGCTCAGCCGCCTGGCGACATTCTCATGCGCCGTCACGACAGCACCGTCCTTGCCGAAGCCCTCATTCCCGCCTGTGTGATCGCCATGGTAATGCGTGTTGACGAGATAGCGGATCGGCTCCTTCGACACGGCTGCAACCGCCGCCTTGATCTTGTCGTGCAGCGGCGCGAACTGGCCGTCGACCATGATGACGCCGTTCTCGCCCACCACCACGGTGATGTTACCGCCCGCTCCTTCGATCATGTAGGTTCGGCGGCCGAGATCCTTGGTTTTCATCTCGACCTTGGAATAGTCGGTCTGGGCAGCGGCCGGCCCTGACGCGAGCAGCAACAATCCAACGAGCGGGGCGAACGGTGTGAGTTTGCTCATGATCTTCTCCCGATGGGCTGAACAGTGCTGATCACATTGGCGGTTTCACGCCATCCTTCTCTAGGGTGGCGCGGGTCGCCGCCACGGACCCATCTGGCTTTCGCTGACCGAAAATAAAGTCGGCCGCTCCGGGCTTCACGAGACTTGGGTCGCCGGGCACGAAAGCGACTACGGGCACATCAGACGGAACGATGATTTCCGCCTCTTTGCCCTTGTAGGTCACCCGCAACACCTGTCCCTGTGGAGCGGCCGCCACCCCGGCGACCGTGGCATTGGTCATCAGGCTGTCGGGAGCCAAGTCCCAGGCGAACTGCCCCTCGCCTGCTCCGGGAGGAAGGAAGTGTACCTCGAGGGCGCGGAGCTTACCGTCAGGGCCTCTCACTGAGGTTGAGGCAATGTAGTCGCCAGTCTTGATGTCGGAGAGACCACGCTTCTCCACACCGGAGATGGTGAAGTTCGGCGCCAAGGTAACGTGGACCGCCTGCCCAGCCTGAGTTTTGACCAGCAGATTGTGGCCCTCGAGCCTCTCGACCGTTCCGCGAATGCGGGTAGGTGTTCCCTCGGGTGTTTGGGCGAGAGCCGGGATCGTCGCTAGATCCTCGACACAGTGATTTTGACCGGTTGGCCTGCCGTCTCTTGTGACGGCACTTCGAAGCGGTGCGGGATCTGCAAGTGGATTGATCCCCATTGGACGGGGCCTCGGTACCAGATGCGAAGT
>NZ_VOSK01000152.1 GCF_009296175.1 Microvirga tunisiensis
CTCCTGATCGAGCCGGCTCATGCGCTCCTCCGTGTCGTCCCGTGACACGGTAGGTCGACTTCAACCGGAGGCGACATCTCGTAAATCTGGCCGTCGCCTTACTCACACATTCGCGCGTCGCGCTACAACGTCACCGATCGGGTTTTGCAGATGCCGCGCGACAAAGCTCTGGCTCTCAAGGACGATCAGGACGAAACCAACGAACTCGCCGTCGCGGCCGGTTTGGTGATCGATCATGAAGGTCCCTACCGGATCGAGCTAGAAGCCTCCATCGCAGCCTACTTCGCGAAGGCCGCCTGATCGCCTGCATTCTATATCAATCGGAGCTCTAGCTCATGACCACACTTCTCGGCTTCCAGCTGGCCGATGCGGCTGGCGTTAACATCCAGGGAGACGATACCGATCCTCTCGACCTCCGGTCATTCGAGGTCATGTCCCCAGCCTACGCCGTCGATGCCATAGCGGAACTCGCCGGAGGACAGAGGTACCTGCTGATGCCTGTGTTCGAGGGTGACGTGGAAGAACCCACAGTCCTCCCGTCCAAGACGGCGATCATCCCAGAGAACGGCAACGTAACAGCTGCCCTCCTCCAGGTTCTGCGTACGATCAAGTCGTGGCCCGCCAATGGCAATTCCGATCCTGATGTAATGGGCGCAGCTCTTGATAACATGGTCCAACTCGCGGGAGATGCGGTTCGGAAGGCGGAGGCCACCCTAGCAGCTCGGAAGGCTGCATCATCTCCCAAGCGCATCATGGCCAGGTTCGTGCCCCACGATGACTTCTCCGCCTTCGGCGAGCTGACCGACGGCGCCGTTGGGATCGACGTCACCGACCAGATTCTTGCAATGCCACGCGAGGACGCCCTCAGCTTGAAGGACAACACCGATCCCATGGATCAGCTCGCCTATGACTTCAAGAACGAAGTCGGACACTCCGGCCCCTACCACGTGGAGCTTGAGCAGGCGATCCGGTCGTACTTCGGCATCCAGACCAAGCCAAACCAGGTTAGCGAGGCCCTTCTTCTCGCCTACCGGATGTCACTGGGTGGTTCGACCACGGAGGATGAGCGCCGCAGTCTTGATTCCGCACTTCTCGCCATCTTCGGAGCGCCCTACTCGTCCATCATGGCCGCCCGCTGGCCGAATGCGATCGATCTCGGGCTCGTCGCCAACGGAACAGCCGAGGAATGCGCCTCGGCCAATCTTCCCAGCGCCGATGGCGACCCCGAGTTCCGCGACTATCTCGTCTCATGGTCGATCGACATGGACGCATCCAGCCCCGCGGTCGCTGCTGAACTCACTCGGAACATCCTAACGGATCCAGAGAATTGCTCCTGGCACTTCCGAGTGACAGACAAGACCACCGGCCTTACCCACGACGTCCATCTGCCTGAAAGCCATACGGCCCCCTGACCGCGGCAACATTCCAGGAACACCATGTTCAAAGACCATATCATTGGCCGCGCCGATAATCCGTTCCTGATCCTGGCAGCCGACCTCGACAGCCGTCTCACCCCCGAGGACCGGGAAACCCTTCGTGCGGTCGCAGCCCAAGCGATGCTCGATGCCCCCACGTCTCCGACAAGACGGAAGCCGTGGATCGAGTTTGAACACGAACTCTATAGATTCCGGGCTAAGCGCAACCGCAACGACCTTGAAGTCGAGCTGATCGACCAACCAACCCTCACGGAAGCACTGAAGGACAGAGGGCTCGTACATCGCCGCGACCCGCTCACTGACCATGATGGGCGCCATGAGATCCGCGCTGCCGCCGGCTCATTGCTTGGGCGCTACACTCCTACGGAGGCCTGGGCGAAAATCCTCTTCCAGGAGGCGCGGCCGCACCCGACGTTCGACGCTTCAAAGGTCACCATCGAACGGCATCGGCCGAGCGTCACTCAGGGAGAGGTCACCGTCACCTATGACGGGCAGGTAATCAACCGCTATGGGGATTCCATCGTTCTCCTGCCACTCGGCGGCACTGTTCCAGAAGGAGCCGAACTCCTAGACGGCTGGCATGGTCACGGCGACGCCTATTGGATCGAAGTGGCCAGGCGGATTATTGCCCGGGGTATCTGGTAGCAGGCCCAAGAACTTCATACTTATCGCGATAGGTGCCATGCATCAGAATCAAGCCGTCGCTCACCAGCCTTCGTTCGAAGCTGCACGCACAAGGATGCTGATCTTGTGATCTTTCACATCGGGTTCGGAATGTGACTTACTGGTTGTTCATTGTCCTTTAGAAACTCGTAGGTCCGGGAGTCCAGAAGGACGCTGTTGGGAGTAGCGGAGCCGGTAGTGTCCGAAGTGGAAGTGGGGTTTTTTGGCGAAACTGGGCCTTGAGTCGCTCCTCCGCCTGTGGCGGCACCGGCAACACCTAATACGGCTCCAGCGATTTGCATGCTCCGGACTTGCGCGGCAGATTTACGTGCCTTCTTCAGTTCATGCTCAAGCGAGCCATCGAGTTTGTTCAAGGCTTCAAGAGCCGCCTCTCGCTCTAAGATCAATTGCGCCGCCCTAACTCGCAGGTGATCGTCCTTGGATGTAGTGACCAATCGATCCAACGAGTTGCCTAGAAGCTCAAAGCGCTCGGCAATCACAGTTCGTTCCTTGAACTTTGTATCTATGAATCGATGCCGAACCTCCTTTTCCATTGGGCGTAGATCAAACGCTTCTGTAACTAGGTTATTGCTTTCGTCCCTCGTAATCCAAAAGGCTTTCTCCGTTCTGAGCGGAACGAAGTCTTTGGAAGAGTCAGCGTCTTTGTAGACGTTATTCCGTGCGAAGGAGACAGCTAGAGTTCGCATAGGTGATGTGCCAACGCCAACGAACCGAAGGTTACCGCCAATTAGCCGGGTGGACACGTTTGGAGGCATTAGACCCGCGTACGAATCCGCATTCCTCTGTTGCTCATACGCTGCCATGTAGAGAGCCCCTGAAGCATTCGAGGCGGTTAATGCTTGCGCGGCTTGATTCACAGCTCTGCTCAGAGCTTCCTGCAACTCGCTGCTTATGCGAGAGTCGGAAGCAGATTTTGTGAGTTCCCAAATCCCTTTTTGTGCAAGGGTGTATAGCTGCTTGTTCCCCATCAACGGTGGGCTCACGGGCGGGCCAGGGGGTACAGTGGGCGGACGAACGGTTTCTGTGTATTGGGCAAAGTGGACTGTTTCTTTACCGATGCTGTCGGCAGAGATCGCTTGGTCGAAGAGCATTGCCCCTGATGCTATCAGTGCAACCTTTGCAATCGCATTCAGCATTGTGACCTCCACACGGCAGTCCGATTGAATCATTGCAGGGCTAGATGCTATAAGTATCGATTATCTCCAAAAGCGCTTTTTTCGTTTGCAATGCTGCCTCTACCGTGGATCGTGCGTACTCCAGTTCTAGTGTGATTTCGTTGAATCTTTGGATCTGAGCGCTGAATGTGGCATATTGCTGGACCGCAGTATGCCATTCAGGTGCCTCCTCGATCGTACGCAACTGGGCTGGCAGTCCTGGATTAGTTCCTCTGAGTGCAGACGCTCTGAATTCTTGGCATTTGCTTGGTACGTGGGCTTGGAAAGGTGCGGTCGCATTCGCCTTGAAAGGTGGCGTGGGCCAGAGATTGAACAGAGTAAAATTTGGACGCGAGATGGCATGCCCACCTTCAACAACTGCGATCAAGCGATCCCACTCGGTTTGAAACTCCGGATTTTCATACGCAGGAACTTTTCTTAGATACGAAGTTGCCCACTGGCGTGTGACTGGTCCCTGTTCCGGTGGAGGGTATCTCCTGCCATTGGCGTGCGTCATAGCATAGTTCACTGCAACGCATCGCTCTATCGGCGCTAAGCTGGTTCCCAGAGCGCGTTCCATCTGCTGGCCGAAAGGTCCGGACCGTAGCTCGTCTAGTTGCGCTGTCCTCTGGTTATTTCGATCGACTACCTCGTGTGCGGCTGAACTTGGCTCATGAGGATTGACTATCCTGTCGATCCACTTGACGTATTCCTTCAAACGTGAACGCGCAGTTGGCCCATCGTAGTCGAGATGATTTAGAAGCGCTGCTTCTGTCACTGATGCAATTGTGACTGCGATTGCGGCGTCTGAGTCCGTGGGGTAGTCGCCGACTTGTAGGTTGGATCTGGATTTCGAGAGTCGGCGTAGGATGTCCGTTAGGTCGTCCTGTCGCTTAGCGTTCAACCAAGCGGCGTGATCCACATACTCGTCAATGGTTCTTAGTTCGCGGGCATAGTCGGCGACGCAGCTCTTTATCTCACGATGAAGGTCCCGGACCGACTGTTTGCGTAAGTCGGTTCGAATTTGTTCGTTCATTTGAGCCAGTTTGATTAATATGTCCGCAGTGGCGCTCTGGATCGAGGAGAGCTGATTTGCCATCACCCTAAGTCGGGGAAGAATCGACCTAACTATGGCTCCCGTCGCGTCCCTTGAATTATGGGATATTATAGCTCCCGCTACTATCGCCGCCACTGCAATAGCGGCGGCCGCATATGAGGCTGATGCCGTTCTCGTTAAGAGAGGAAGCGGCACTGGTGCGACAGCGATCGCTACACCAGATCCTAGAGACTGCAACACAGCACGGCGAGTCAAAGCGCGCATATGGGCCTCCTAATCCAATCTGAGATGGATGAGAATTTTCGTGAGTTCAAGTAGTAGCTCGGAAACGGGGTGGCGCTGATTGGCACTTCGAGGTAACGACCTCGCGAGCGAAGGTAGTTTTGGCATAGGAATTCCCATGATTTCCTAGGAATTCAGCAGCTATACACCTCACGCAACTACAGTCTTTGCTGGACTAGGTGCTCAGGAGTTCAATTGCTTAAGAGCCCCGGTTGAAGGCCATCGCTAAATACTCACACGAGCCACGATCGAGTTTCCGTTACCACTCGGCTTTCCGGAATACTTTAACTTCAGGTGGGGTACCGATCAGTACCCTGTACTGAGTATGAATACTGGCAACCCGGGTTAGGCCCCCGCCAAACCCCATCTGAGAAATAAACGCAGTCGCTTCCGCGACCGCGGCGCTTCTGCGCGCACGCTTTCCAAAGGATTCTAGTGACGATGACCGCAGCCGCAATGCAAATCGCTGACCAGATCGAGGCCTGCTGGACCATCAACAAGTCCACCCGGCTCAATATCGATCTCGTGGCCCGTAAACTCGGTGTTTCCATCAAGGAAGCCCGCAGCCGACTAAAGCTCGCGGTCATCTCCCCTAGGATTGTCGAAGCGTTCCGTGCGGGCAGGATTGGTCTCGATCAGATCGAGGCCCTGACCATCAGTCTCGATCACGACCTTCAGGAGAGGACTGTCTTTGAGGCGATCAATGACTGGCAGCTCCAACCGGAGCAGATCAAAGCTGTTCTCAGCCAGGGGCCGTTGAAGGAGACCCACAAGTACGTCGTCTTCGTGGGGCTCGATGCCTACGAGGCTGAAGGTGGGACCGTCATCCGGGACCTCCTTGCCGAGCCGGGCCAGGGTGTCATCACCAACCGCCAACTCCTGGTCCGCCTCGCAGCCAACAAGATCGATACCACCATCGCCCAGGTCCGTGAGGAAGGCTGGAAATGGGTCGAGGCGTATCCTGCGGAGGACCCGCAGCTCGAGCGCATCGCCTTCGATCATCCATTGCTGACCCACGGCCATCCGTTGGAGAGCCACGATATCCCGCCGCACTGGCTGTCCGTCTCAGGCGCCTTCGTCGGGCTCAACCCTGAAGGCTCGCTGAAGATCGAGCGCGGCTTGATCCTGCCCGAAGACATCGAGGCTGCCAAGGCCGCCCCGGCAGTGTTGGACGACCCAGTCAGCGCAGAGCCTTCAGCCCCTGTCGTCGCGGAGGAGCAAAACCCTGCGGGTCAGCTAGAGCCTGTTGCGCCAGCGGCCGACCAGGATGATTTGACAGCACTCGATGCAGCGCCGGCCGAGGCTGAGCCTGCCGATGCTGATCAAAATGACGTCGTTGTCCCCGACCAGGATGTTGACAGCCAGGATCCCGCTACTCAGAACAATACGGCTGTCGTGGCCGCTAGCCCGAGCCCAGCGCCTGCAGCTCCGGTCGCTCCAGCGCCCGTTTCCGTCAGCAAGAACTACCGCATCCAACCCGGTGAGATCGCACGCATTGGCTCCTGGAAGGCGACTGCCGAGCGGAACGTCAGCATTGTCGAGCTCACGAAGCAGATCGTAGCTGAAGACCGCGAAGCCACCGACGACGAGAAGTCCCTCCTGACGAAGTATACCGGCTGGGGCGCCAGCGAGATCGCCAACGGCCTGTTCGGCGACCAGTGGGGCAACGTCCGCTACGACTGGCAGGATCTGAACCAAAGGATCAGGGCCGCCCTATCGGACGAGGAATTCGCGGAGGCAAAGCGGACTACCCAGTACGCTCACTATACGAGCGAAGCGATCATCACCGGCATCTTCGTCGGTCTCGCTCACATGGGATTTGCGGGGGGATCCGTGTTGGAGCCGGGAATGGGCATTGGTCTGTTCAACGGCCTCATGCCCGATGCGATGGCCGCCCGCAGCAGCTATACGGGCATCGAGTATGACACCGTTACGGCACAGATCGCCCGACTACTCTATCCTTCGAGCAACGTCATCACTGGCGACTATGCCAAGACCGCCCTCCCGCGAGACTTCTTCGATGTGGCTATCGGCAACCCGCCCTTCAGCACCACCCGCGTGCTCAACGACCCGGAATACAAGAAGCATAGCTTCCTGCTGCATGATTACTTCATCGCTAAGAGCCTAGATCGTGTCCGGCCTGGCGGTCTTGTCGTCCTAATCACCAGCAAGGGGACGATGGACAAGCAGAACAGCAAGGCCCGCCGCTATATGGCAGCGAGTGCCAATCTGCTCGGCGCCATCCGACTGCCCCAGACCGCATTCAAGGAGAACGCCGGTACCGAAGTGGTCACCGACGTCCTGTTCCTTCAGAAGCGAGGCCTAGACATTGGGCCGAACGGCATAGACTGGCTTGAAACCCGGACCATAGACGTCAACCGCAGCCCGGCGACGATCAATCAGTACTTCGTCGATCACCCCGAGATGGTGCTCGGCAGCCACGCCATGACGAGCTCGATGTACCGGGGGCGGGAATACACAGTCGAGCCGCTGCCCAACGTCGCCATCGAAGACGCCTTTGCCGCGGCGGTCCTGCGCCTACCCGCCGGCATCTACGCGGAAGCTGCGGCTCCCACTGCGGTCGAGCCCCCGGCGCGCGAGTACAACCCGCGCCACCGCAAGGAAGGTGGGCTCTATCTCAATGATGACGGCGTCGTCATGCAGGTCGACCACGGTATTGGCGTGCCGCTTACCGAACGGGTGAACTCTACCGGCAAAAAGCTGACCCTGCGCCATAGTGAGCTTGCCTGGCTCAACGGCTTCATCGGCGTTCGCGATGCCCTAAAGAAGACCCAGGCCGACCAGCTGAACGACGGCGACTGGGAGACCTCTCTCAAGGCGCTGAACGCAACCTACGATACATTTGTGAAGAAGCACGGCCACATCCTGGCCTACACGACCATCGAGCGGGACAATCCCGACGGTACTACCAGTGTCACCAAGCGGTACAAGAACGAGCCGCTGATCCGTATCGATGCCGAAGGGGCCCTCGCCTATGCTATGGAGCGCATCGACGAGGAAGGGGAAATCCACAAAGGCGCAGCTCTCCTAGGCCGCGTTCTCAAGAGGGATCCTGAGCCGGTCATCCAGACTGTTCAGGACGCCTTGTTTGTCTCCCTCAATCGCCTTGGCTACTTCGACATCGATCATGTCGCCGCCCTTGCCAATACCGGACGCACCGAAGCCATCGCGGAACTCGGCACGGCCATCTACGAGGATCCTGCGGGTGCCAAATGGATCCTGGCCGACGAGTACCTGTCCGGCAATGTCGTCCAGAAGCTGAAAGAGGCGGTCACCGCGTCGGCGCTCGACCCGCGCTTCGCCCGAAACGTCGAAGCCCTGAACGCTGTCCAACCCAAGCACCTGGCAGCGTCCGACATCACCGTACGTCTCGGCGCCAACTGGATTCCGCCCTCGGACATCGAGGCATTTGCCAAGGAGATCATCGGCGACCGCATGCAGGTGTCCTACAACACCCAGCTGGGCGCCTGGACTGTCAACTGTTACAGCCCTGCCCTGTCGGAGTGGAGCTACGACAAGATGAACTCGGCCGAGATTCTGGCTGCAGTTCTCAACTCCAAGCAGATCAAGATCACATGGCGCGACGATGAAGGCCGCACCCATGTCGATGTTGAGGCCACCGAAAAAGGCAACGATATCGCAATCAAGATGCGTGAGGCCTTCGGCAAGTGGATCTGGACCGATGCCGAGCGGGCCGAACGTCTCGTGCTCTACTACAACGAGAACTTCAACAATATCGCTCCCCGGCACTTCGACGGATCCCACCTGACCCTGCCGGGCCTCTCCATGCGCTTCCGGCCGTACCCTCACCAAAAGCGGGCAATCTGGCGCATCATCCAGCAGGGAGACACCTATTTGGCGCATGCTGTCGGCGCGGGCAAAACCGCCGAGATGATCTGCGCCGGTATGGAACAGCGCCGCCTGGGCCTAATCGATAAGCCCATGTATGGCGTTCCGAACCACATGCTCGCCCAGTTCGCGCGGGAGTTCCTCGAGCTGTACCCGTCAGCGAACATCATGATTGCGGACGAGCATAACTTCCATACAGCGAACCGCCGTCGCTTCGTCACACAGGCCGCCCTCAATGGACCTGATGCCATTGTGATCACGCACTCGGCGTTCGGCCGTATCGGAATGAGTGATGCCTTCTATGAAGCTTTCGTCGGCAACCAGATCGCCGAATGGCAAGCAATCCTCGCAGACATCGACAGCAGCGAAAGACTGACCCGCAAGCAGATCGAACGCCGAATAGAATCGCTTGAGCGTCGTCTTGAAGCTCGCCTTGCCTCTGAGGCAAAAGACAAAGTCCTGACGTTCGAAGAACTCGGCGTCGACTTCCTCTTCATTGACGAAGCGCATGACTTCCGGAAGCTCGATTTTGCCACTAACCAGGGCAACATCAAGGGTATTGATCCTAACGGTTCGCAGCGTGCTCTCGACCTATTCATGAAGGTCGAGTACATCCGTTCACGCAAACCCGGACGCGCAGTCGTCATGGCTTCTGGCACACCCATCACTAACACGATGGGCGAACTCTTCACGATCCAACGCTTCTTCCAGCCCGATCAGCTGTCCGAGGATGGACTTGCGACGTTCGACGTCTGGGCCGCCCAATATGGCGACGTCGTGGCCGGCTTCGAGCAGAACGCCGCCGGCGGATACGAGATCGTCAGCCGGTTCTGCCGGTTCTTCAACGTCCCGGAGCTGATGCGCCGCGTCCGCAGCTTCATGGACATCCTGAATAGCAGCCAACTGGGCGAGCTCATCGAGCGCCCAATGATCGAGGGAGGCCATCGCCAAATCATCGTCACCCCGGCTCCGGAAGGCTACAAGGCTTACCAGAAGTTCCTGGAAACCCGGATCAAGGCCATCCGCCAGAGATCGGGCAAGCCGCAGCCTGGAGACGATATCATTCTGAGCGTCATCGCTGATGGCCGCTTCTCTGCCATCGACATGCGCTTCGTCTGTCAGGACATGGAGCCCGATCCGAACAGCAAGCTCAACCGCATGCTCGACGACGTGATTGCGACCTACCACGAGACGGCTGACTACGAGTACCTGGACACGATCACGAAGAACGTAGACTCGCTCAAGGGCGCCACGTCGATCGTCTTCTCCGATATCGGCCTTGGCGAACAGTCCGCAGCCAACCGCGGCTTCGATATGAAGGAATGGATGCGCGCAAAGCTCGTTGCTGGTGGCGTCAAGCCCGAGCACATTGCCTTCATGCGGGATCACAAGCAGCACGCGAAGAAGGAGCGGCTTTTCGCGGACATGAGGGAAGGCAGAAAGCGGATCCTCGTGGGCGGACGCGATATGGAAACCGGTGTGAACGTCCAGAAGCGCCTGCGCGATCTCTTCCACCTGGACGCGCCCTGGTTCCCTGCATCGGTACAGCAGCGCGAAGGCCGCATCGAGCGACAAGGCAATCAGAACTCCGAGATCCGGATCCGCGCCTATGCCACGAAGGGCTCCTATGACTCGACCATGTGGGGCATGAACGCCCGCAAGGCCCGCTTCATTGAGCAGGCTATGAATGGTGACGACAGCGTTCGCTCGTTGGATGATGTCAGTGAGGCATCTGCCTTCCAGATGGCCTCTGCCCTCGCTTCGGGTGATGAGCGCTACATGAAGGTCGCAGGCCTCCGGTCTGACGTAGAGCGCCTTGAGCGCCTGCGCCAAGCCCATAACTCTGAGCAAGGCCAGCTACTGCGCGATCGCCACCACAACAAGGAGCTCATCAGAATCTCCGAAGAGTGCATCGCAGCGACCAAGATTGCTCTCCAATCCCGTCAGCCGATCGAGACGGGCCAGTTCTCAGCCAAAGTCGGTTCCCGCGTCTTCGACAAGCGCGACGACTTCGGCAAGGCCCTTTGCAATGCCATGGTCCCATTCATCAACAGCGAGGTCCAGGGCTCCAAGCCCATTGGCGAGATCGGCGGTCTTCAGCTGGTCTATTTCGGTCGTAAGCACGGCGTCCGTGGGCGCTACGAAGCGGAGGTCTACCTGGATATCCCAGGGGATCCGAACCCGCTGGTCCAGTTTCCTTGGGACGACGATATCGCCTACGGCGGCATCGCCACTCGGGCGATCAACCAGCTCAATGCCCTCGAAAAGCTCCTCGACCGTAGCGAGGACCGGATTGCTTCCTGCAAGCGCAAGCTCGAACAGATCAAAAACCGTATAGGGGCTCCGTTCCCCGAGGAGGCTGATCTGATTGAGAAGCAGGAGCAGCTCAAAGCCCTCGAAGAAGAGCTTGCCAACGAGCGTGCGGCAGAGGCAGAGCAGGAGGCCCAGGCCACCGCGGAAGCGGATGGTCAGGACCAGGATCAGCTACAGGCTGACTTCGCTACGCCCGATCTCAGCGGCCAGAGCACGACCTCAGTCAACGCCTACGGGGAGGACGATCCTCCTGAGGCCGCCAACGACGATCTGGCCATCGCTCAGTTGAAGACAGCCTTTGGCTCCTAGGCCTATTTCACTCGGCAACCCGGTCCTAGCTCCCAGATGCCTAGGATCGGGGCACAGCGCTTACGGGCAATGAGTAATTACCCAGGCCCTTGCATGAGTCGGGCTTCGCTGATTCCATGCCTGTATGGGCCGCAGCGATCTTGAGCGTCTGAGCAAGGAAGAGCTGATCGAGCTGGTGCTGCGACTGCAGCGGCCGCAAAAGACCTCACGCACGTCCTCAAAGCCGCCCTCGACCGATCGCAAGGAGCAGCGCGAGCGCTCCAAACCGGGCGGAGCCAAGCCCGGTCATGAAGGCCACAGCCGGATCCTCAGCGCCACGCCTGATGAGGTGGTCGAGCACCGTCCTGACCGGTGCTCGTGCTGTTCGGCTGTCCTGATGGCGGATTGGCCGGCGGAGACGATCAGCCTCCACGAGCAGATTGAGCTGCCGGAGGTGGCGCCCCGCGTCACCCAGCATCGGCGCCTGGCGGTGCGCTGCCGGGCGTGTGGAACGCGGATCGCCGCGGCCGTGCCGGACGCCGCCAAGGGGACACCGTTCGGGCCACGCGTCCATGCCATGGCGACTTATCTCAAGACCTTCCAGGCTCTGTCCTACGAGCGGCTGCAAAGCGCGTTCGCCGACCTCTTCGGTCTCACGCTCAGCCAGGGCGGCCTGATGACCATGCTGCGCCGAGCGCAGGGCGCCTTCGCGGGCGAGCGCGACAAGGCGGTTGCGGCGTTGCGCCGGGCCCGGGTCATCGCCTCCGACGAGACCGGCGTTCGGATCGAGGGCTCCAACGCCTATCATTGGGTGTTTCGCTGCGCCGAGGCGGTGGTCCATCACGCCTCTGCGACCCGGGGCGCCATCGTGGTCCGGACCCTGATGGACGGGCACCGGCCCGAGGTCTGGTGTTCCGACCGCTACAGCGCGCAACAGGGCCATGCCGACGCCCACCAGACCTGCCTGGCTCATCTTGCCCGCGACGTCGCCTATGCCGATGAGGCGAGCGCCGATGTCCTGCCCTCCCGCCTCCAGCTGTGGCTGTACCGGGCCTTTGCCCTGGCGGAGGAGGTCGGAACCCTTGCCGCCTCGACCCTCGCTCGCAAGCGCCGGGCCCTGGAGCGAAGTCTGGACGCTATCCTGGCCACGCCGACCTCCTGCGATCTGGCCCGTGACATTCAGAGCAAGGTCCGGCGCGCCCGCGATCAGCTCCTGACCTTCGCCCACTGGCCTGGACTGGTTGAGGCGACCAACAACGCCTGCGAACGCGCGCTCAGACCCGCCGTCATTCAGCGCAAGGTGACCAACGGCTATCGCTCCATGTGGGCCGCCGAGGGCGAGGCGGACATACGCACGGTCGTTGACACGGCTCGTCTCGGTCCGGCCACCAATGCGTTCAACACAATCCTTCAGACTGTGTCTGCCTGAACCTCAGTGCGAAATAGGGGCGTGGGTAATTACGGCAATGATTGCCGTTCCATGGGCATAAAAGATCCTGACTCCCTCTTGGCAGACTATACCCGCTAATCTTCACATACTTGAGCTGCGGCCAGACGCCTTTATACCTCTAAATCCCGCCTAGCAAACATCAGGAACGCTCTTTTACAATGTCGGAGGGGTATTTCTGCAAGTACAGCGACGGCATGCCATGAAGTTGCTCCTTATTGGACTGATTTTCATCCTGTTCCACGCATTCCCGGCACTCAGCCGAACCTTCCGCTATGAGATACCCTACGTGGAGCAAGTACTCGACGATGATGTAGTCGCGGAGTATCGTCCTTTTCGGTTTGCGAGGAAGACGCATGTACTAATCTTTGGAGAAACAGTCGTCATCGATAAACCTCTAAGGACAAGCGGCGGGGACGCCCTAATTTTCGCAGATAAAGTCGAAATAACAGACGGCGCCTTCATAGACACTAGGACGCGGATTCAGCATCCCTCGCCGTACTCTCGGATAAACACTCGGAGCACTCTCGGATGCGGTACGGTACCCATGCTGACAGGCTCTCGACGCTTTATCCGACCCTTCAGTGACTATTACTACCGCTATTCCGAAATCGATCCATCTTCAAACGAAGGGCCTATGCTGCCCCGTGGGCAATCCCCGGGAGTTTGCCACGGCGCAGCCCAGAACGGCCTCGACGCCCCCCGTAGTGGGATACGATGGGAGGCAGCACGTTCAGGGAGTATCTTTATCATAGCCCGCGAGCTCAAAGTGCCACCAAGCAAAGAGGATCCATTTGAGACCCTCGCGCGAAGTGCAAACTTCGATAGTGTTTCAAACGCAATTGCTCGTCGGCCAATTCGAGCACAGTTGCCGGAGCTTATCGAACCGAAGATCTTTACAGTTCAGGGGATGCGAGGCGGTCTCGGGGGCCTCGGATCCTATGGAGACGATGCGAATTGTGGCGCTTCGTGGGAAACAGAAAGGAACGGTAAAGTATTTCAGCCCTGTGATGCAGCTGAATTAAGAGTGCCCGGTGGTTTGTCTGGGCGGTCGTTCCGCGGAAGCGCCGGCGGAACTATTCGAGTCGACTGGTTACCTCCTTCGCCACGAGGGCCAATAACTGATGGTTCCGCCTTGCTGCAACGGATTAGCTTAACTGGCGTTGGACCAACCAACCCCTATCGGGTCAGAACACCCTCGGGTCACACACTAGGGTCTAACCCGACGATGAAAGCCTTCCCCATTGAAACGGAGGACGAGTCCCCGGACCTGCAGGCTCTCGTCGAACAGATTCTAACTGGCCGCTCAATCACCGAAAACAACTTTCCCGGCAACAATTACGTGGGCGCCATCCGGTTCATTGAGCAAGCATTAAAGTATCGGTTTACCCAAACCATCAATGACCGAGCGCAGGTAGAAGCCGTTAAGCATGGTGATGTCGATTATTACTTCGAGAGGGTTGAAGATTATCTCACTTATATTCTAATAAACGTTATCCACGCGAAACAGATGTGCCTTTTGCGCGGCATAACCGGGGAGCAAGCCGATGACTGTGACCCTTACAGGAAGCTCGGATTTGTCGGTGAGCCAGACGCAAGCGTGTTGGGAACGATTCCGCCGGAATTACAGCAACTGTTAAAAGATCATGCCGATTTGCCTGCCGAATATAGCTTAAAGGCATTTTTGAACCATTCTGCGAACCGTACAGGGCTGCTGGAGGTCGGCAATACCGATCCAGCCAAAACAATTGACGCGCTTATGAAGCGCATTGATCTGAATCTACTTCGAACAACCTTAAATGACGTTGTAGGAAGCCTGACAGATTTGAAAGAGATCGGGATATGGTCTCTAGAACTTAGAGACATCCCTCTACTCCAGCGTCAGATTGCCGAATTTGAAGATCTTCAGCGGAAGGCCGCAGCAGCTTCATCCAACAACCCGGTCAAACAGCTGGCTTCTTTGGCTGGCATCGCTCAACGGGCCGTTGAAGCATATCAGAAATCCAACATCGAAGGGATATTACGAGCAGGAGCCGACTTGCACCAACTGATCACGGATCACCCAGAACTCCTTCGTGATTATCGGCCACTAATAGAAGAATTGAGACGCAAACTTGAGGACATACGCGGCCAGATTGATAGGCGAAAGGTTGAAATCAGGGCGTCGAAGGTGAGATCCTTGCTACAACTTGCTAAGCTTACGCAAAACACTCAACGTAATTTCGCACAGGCATATAGGACCTTTCCTGATGTCCTCAAACGAATGCTCCTGGATGCAGCTCGCCTCTCTACGAGCGCTGCCTCGCCGGATCAGTATGTAACTCTTAGAAATGCTTGGGCGGAGTTAGCTTCTCAAACCCTATCAGACCAAATCTATGATCGAAGTGTAGCAGGATGTGGCGCCGGGCCCGTCGACTTTGATCTTTGGCTTAAAGAAGATAGGGCTGCGGTGCACTGCCTTGCATTTAACTGGCACGACCGCGATCGATTTATATTTCTGAAAGCCCATCCGATCTCAAATCAGAGAGTTCTATTGTTGAAGGTGCCTGCACGCACGCAGATAGCTGCGCGATCAACATATTTGTCATTCTCGGCAAATCAGATCGTGGTCTTGGATTCACCATAGGGAAATTGCCATTCGCCCGCCGCTGATAGCAATCTCAGTATGAACAATCCGGACGGTTCCACGAACAAGATAGCTGAACTCCGACCAAGCTTCAGGCCGAGATGTAGACGATCGCGGGAGCGAGGAACCGCGCTCTCTGCTAGCCCTCCCGATCGACTAAGCTACGCCGGAAACTGACCATCCTAAGTAACGGCTTCCGCCAATTGGGAGCGAGACGTATTCACTACAGGCAGAAGGATTTCGATGCTCGACTAGGGCGTGTCTGCAAAGGGCTATAGCCAGAGCATGATCATGCCGATGTTGACCATCGCGAGATAGTTGGCAGCGCGCTTCTCATAGCGTGTGGCGATGCGACGGAATTGCTTGAGGCGGTTGATC
>NZ_VOSK01000153.1 GCF_009296175.1 Microvirga tunisiensis
CGCTGGCTTGGGTGCATCGGCGCGGATCCCGCACCCGATCCGAAGCGCCCAAATCCCCATAGATGAGCGCGGCACTCGCGGCGCCCAACCGTTCCGCGGGTTCCTTCCCTGGAGGCTTCCGGACGCCAGCCCCGGTGCACGTGGTTGCGTCTGCGACGGGCCGGCATCCGAAACCCTACACAACAGCCGACGTTTCCGCCAAGCCGATAGCGGCCACGAGCGTGTTGATCGTGCAATCCTGAAGCCGGGTGGTGGGATGGCGCTCCAGGCCTCCGCTGTGCCCAGGAAATGGCGCCCAACAGTCTTTCTATTGGCTAAGCTAAGCTCAGCTCACCTTCATAGGCGACCCACAGAGGGGCTTGTGAACTCTGATTCCGGTCCCACGCCCCAAATTATCCCTAAAACCCCAACATAATTGGGTTCAACACACCGGGAGGCCAAGATGGTTCCTGATAGTGTAGCCCGATTTTCGAGGTTTGGAGTGGCTGCCGTGCTTCTCCTTATAGTGGAGCTAATCCCGTCGCTGGTGATGGCGCAAAATCCACCTTCAACACCCGTTTCCAAACAAGCCGCACCTGCTCGGGACCCGAACACGATCGGGATTGTTGGAGGAGGCCCTGAGGAGGATGCTCTCCGGTTTGTCAACGAAATCGCGAAAGTCATTGCGAGCGGGCAGGAGACTGGTCCGAAGGGAGAGCTGGCGTTGCGCGTTCTCCCGTTTGTGGGCCGTGGCGGCGTTCACGACGTTCGTGATGTCCTTTCGCTTCCCGGCGTGGACATGACGATCACGCCGGAGCTCATGCTCACCCGTTTGCAGGAGAGTAAAGAGCTTGGAGATCTCAAGAGCAGGCTCGTCTACATTACCAAACTCTTCAATGAAGAGTTCCATGTCATAGCGCGACAGGACATTCGGCAAGTTTCCGATCTCGCTGACAAGCCGGTCAATCTGGGGGGGTACGGCAGCAGCGTTGAGGACATCGCGCGCGATCTCTTCAGGGCGCTTGGTGTCAAGGTCTCGGAGGTTCACTTAGGACATGATGAGGCCTTGGAAGAGATGCGGCAAGGGAGGGTTGCTGCGACGGCTTTCCTAGCCGCGAAGCCAGCAGCCATGGTGGAGCGCCTCATAGGCGATAGTGGATTTCATCTGATCCCAATCCCAGTTGCCGCGGATGCAACGCTCTATTTGCCGACCACCCTCCGCCATGAAGACTATCCAAAGCTCATCCCAACAGGAGAGAGAGTAGAGACTGTCGCCGTAGGGACAGTTCTCATCGCCTATAACTGGCCGGAGAAGAGCAGCCGCTACCGATTGCTGGGTACTTTCGTTGATGCGTTCTTCTCCCGCTTCTCTGAATTCCAAGCGCCCTCACGACATCCTAAGTGGCAGGAGGTTAATCTTGCCGCCACCTTGCCACGCTGGAAGCGGTTCCAGCCTGCTGAGCGCTGGCTTCAGAGTTCACAAGCTCGACGCCCAGGCACTGCTGCCACGGGTTCGGTGTCGCAATCTGACACTTCCTCTAAGATGGCACCGGAAGGGCGGGACGCCGAAACCGAGCGCTTATTCGAAGAATTCCTGCATTGGCGCGAACAACGAGGAAGACGTTGAAGAAGCAGTCGTGGCAAGAGGCGCAGCGAGCGTGAGGGATGGTAGCCATGTGGAAGCAGTTGATGGCCGCGGGTATGCTGGCGGTTTTGACGTCTTCGGCGGTTGAGGCACAGACACCTTCAACATCTTTAGGCCCCCCGCCCCGTGGTTTTAAGAGGGTCAGCGATCTCGTGAAGATTCCCCGCTTCCTGCCTGGGCTGGGTGTGCTTTACGTCCGACCCGAGACTCTGCCAGCGGGACCGTTTCTCGCCTACGACCGGCAGGGACGGCGGGTGAGCACTGTCTACATGATCCCGGTTGAGGATATTGGAAACCGGAAGAAGTTCGACCTCGCAGGGTTCGCGGGCGGGAACGATCATGTGTCCGTGTACTTCAACGAAGGCCACCCCGGTGTAGAGGTGCCCCACTACCATGTTGTTATTTGGCATGTGAACAAGCGGGGTGAGGCTCGAGTAGCCAAGTAAGGCTGTCGATCCGGGTCTAGAGATGAAGAAGCTTCCGCTTTGGGTCAAACATTCACGTTCCGACCCTCTCGATGAATGTCAGCTTTTACCGGCGGAAGCGAACCTCGTCTTTGATCCGAGGAGTGGCAGAAGAGGGCTACCGGATCTGCCACGAGGAAACGTTCAAGCTCGGCGCCGTGATAGCCGGCTTCGGCCAAGCCGGTGAGTTGGAGTACAATAGCGCTTTGATCCCGAAGTCGGATTGGGACGCTGTGATGCCCCTCATGAGCCTTTGTCCGAGGCATCCGATGGATTGAAGTGCATCAAACGAGAGCTTGTGACAAATAAGGTGCCGTACGGCTGTCCGATGCTTTTGCCACTTGGACCGGCGGACCTGATGCAACCACCTGCCCGCCCTCGTCGCCGGCCCCCGGACCGAGATCCATGACCCAGTCGCTTCGCGCGGCAACGCGCATGTCATGCTCGACCACGATGACAGTGTTGCCAGCTTCGACCAACCCATCGAGTTGAGCCACGAGCCTCTCAACGTCGGCGGGATGCAATCCGGTCGTCGGCTCATCGAGGACGTAGAGCGTATCGCCGCGCTGGATCCGTTGAAGCTCGGTCGCAAGCTTGATCCGCTGCGCCTCCCCGCCGGACAACTCGGTCGCGGGTTGGCCAAGCCGCAGATAACCCAACCCCACCTCGCGCACGATCGTGAGCGATCGATGCAAAGGCGGTTCGTCGGCAAAGAACTCCCAGGCTGCATCGACGGTCATTTCGAGCACGTCGGCGATGGACTTATCTCGAAATTTGATCTTAAGCGTATCGGTATTGTACCGGGCCCCATGGCAGGTCGGGCATGGGGCGTAGACGCTCGGCAGGAACAGCAGCTCGACCATCACGAAGCCGTCACCTTCGCAATGCGGACAGCGGCCCTTGGCGACGTTAAAGGAAAAGCGTCCCGCATCGTAGCGACGGACGCGTGCCTGCTTGGTTGCGGCAAACAGCTTCCGGACATGATCGAAAAGACCGGTATAGGTTGCGAGGTTCGAACGCGGCGTGCGTCCGATCGGCTTCTGATCGACCCGCACCAAGCGCTTGATCCCTTCCATGCCACTGATGATCCGGCCTTCGCTGGCCCTTGTCGCTGCCCGCTCAAGTTCCTCGCCTTCATCTTCCGGCTCAGGGATATCGTGACCCAGATGCTCCGCCACTAATTCAACCAGCGCCTGGCTGACCAAGCTCGATTTGCCCGAGCCGGATACGCCTGTCACGGTCGTGAGCACGCCTAACGGGAATGCGACGTCGAGCCCGTGCAGATTGTTGCGTGTAACCCCAGCGAGGCGCAGCCAGCCTTTCGGTGAGCGCGCTTCCCGAGACGGGAGGGAGCTTTCGCCGAACAGGAAACGCTGGGTCTGCGAGGCCTCGACCTGCCTGAGCCCATCCGGCGGACCGCTATAGATCACACGGCCTCCCCGCTCTCCCGCGCCAGGGCCGACATCGACGATCCAGTCGGCGTGACGGATGACATCGAGATTGTGCTCGACCACGAACTGCGAATTTCCGGACGCCTTTAGCTGTCCGAGCGCATTCAGCAGCGCCTCCGTATCCGCTGGATGAAGCCCGGCCGATGGCTCGTCGAGCACATAGACCACGCCGAAGAGATTGGAGCGTACCTGCGTGGCGAGCCGCAGCCGTTGGAGCTCGCCGGGCGAAAGCGTCGGGGTGCTGCGGTCGATGGCAAGATAGCCGAGCCCGAGATCGAGCATGACGCTGAGCCGGGCGACAAGATCGTGCGCGATGCGCTGCGCGACCATCGCCTTTTCCGGATGCTCCGCCTCGATCTTCGCCATCCGCGGGGCCGTCCCGTCCGCATAGGGCCGGAAGATGTCGGCGAGACGGGCGAGCGGCAGACTGGAGATGTCGGCGATGTCCAGTCCCGCGAACTTGACGGACAGGGATTCCGGGCGCAGGCGCTTGCCGTGGCAGAGTGGGCATTCGGTGCTCACCATGTATTGCGCCACTCGCCGCTTCATCAGCGGACTCTGCGTGGTGGCAAAAGTGTGCAGCACATGGCGCTTGGCGCTCGTAAACGTTCCCTGATAAGCCGGCTCCTCCTTGCGCTTGAGCGCGCGCCGAACCTCCTGCTGCGTATATCCGGGATAGACTGGGACAGTCGGCTGCTCATCGGTAAAAAGAAGCCAGTTGCGATCCTTCTTGGGCATGTCCCGCCAGGGCCGATCCACGTCAAAGCCGAGCGTGGTCGCGATGTCGCGCAGGTTCTGGCCATGCCAAGCGGTTGGCCAGGCGGCAATCGCCCGCTCGCGAATGGTCAGTGTGTCGTCCGGCACCATCGATCGCTCGGTGACCTCGTAGATCCTACCCAGCCCATGGCACCGGGGACAGGCCCCCTCCGGCGTATTGGGCGAGAACGACTCGGCATAGAGGATCGCCTGGCCGCGCGGATAGTCGCCGGCCCGGGAGTAAAGCATGCGCAGCAGGTTGGACAAGGTCGTGACGCTGCCCACCGAGGAGCGCGTGGTGGGCGAACCGCGCTGCTGCTGAAGCGCGACGGCAGGCGGCAGACCTTCGATGTCGTCCACATCGGGAACCGGCATTTGATGGAACAGTCGTCTGGCGTAGGGCGAGACCGACTCAAGATATCGGCGCTGCGCCTCGGCATAGAGGGTTCCGAAGGCCAGCGACGACTTTCCGGAGCCGGACACGCCTGTAAACACCACGAGGGCGTCGCGAGGAATTTCGAGATCGATATTCTTGAGATTGTGTTCGCGGGCTCCACGGACGCGGACGAATCCCATTCTTTCCTGCACGGCCGTCGGTAAATGGGGCTCAAGATCTTTCTGCATCGGGCGGCCTGATGAAATGTTGGATCCGCGCAAATCTAGAGTGATCTAATGCTCCCGCCAGAGGAATAGCTTCCAGTTATGCGCGGTGGAGCCTCACGGTACGTGCCACCTGGAAATTGGCCGGCCATTTGGGCAGATGCTGCCGGGCGATAGGTCCGGAATGCGGCGCTCATTAAATGATAATCAACAAGGGCCACCTTGAGATCAGACTGCGAAAGCCGCAGTCCTTTTCGAAGGTCTGGAATTCCTTCTTGAGCTGACTCTCGCGCGAGAGTCAGCTCAGTGCCGATAGTGTTGATAAAGTCTGCAAGCGCAGTTTTTTGACTGTATGACATACTGGATGTTGGGACGGTTACGCCGGGCTGACGCTAATAGTTGACCCCATCAGCCACATTTTAGACTTCATCAAAATCTGCCACGACCCGACCTTTGCGTTGTCCGATTGCCATGCGCGTGGCTTCTTACGTCAGGCTCTGTGCATTCCGTAGGCGTCCGGCAGCGAGAAGGCCTCGATGGCCCGCCCAACGCCTCGGAGTTCGTGCCAGCCGAGCGACTGGAGGGGACCACCACAGAGCGATGCGGCGACGTCTGACATGACAAGGGGGACAGCGAGTGTTTTGCACTGGGCATCGAGGCGGCATACCTCGTTGACAGCAGGGCCCGTGGCCGTGAAGTCAAGCCGCCGCGCCGAACCGACGTTGCCATACATCACGTCCCCAGCATGCAGGGCAATGCCGCAGCGGATCTCGCTCGCCCCGGCCGCAGCGCGCCGGGCGTTGACGTTCCCCAGCCGGCCAAGAGCGTCGCGGGCGGCCGCAAGCGCCAGTCCATAGGCATTCGTCCCGGCTTGCGTGCCCTCCTCGAAGGGGAACATCGCCAACACGCCGTCGCCGGTGAACTTCAGGACCTCGCCGCCCTGGGCATCGACCGCGTCAACGACACAGTCAAAGTATGCATTGAGCGTAGAAAGGTAGGTCTCAAGCGAGGCACTCGCGGCCAAGGTCGTTGAGTCCCGCATGTCGCTGTAGAAGATCACGGCATGGACCTGGTGACCGTGGCCACGCTGCACATGCCTGCGCAGGACGCTCCGGCCGGTGGCGGCGCCGAGATAGGTGCCGAGGAGGATCTCCGCCATCTCAAGCGCCGCCGCAGCCTTGACCGCGACCGAGAACGGCAAAACCAGCGCCCGGAGGACATCCAACTCGCGCTCGGTAAATCCATCCCTGCGGGCGGTGCTGAAGGAGCCTGTCACGCCTTCACGCATGACGGTCCCGGGCGGCAGATCGGGCCAAGCGTCGGGTCCGCAGAACTGCCGAAGGGCTGGAAGAAAGCGAAGTAGTCGGTAAAGCCCAAGCTGCGAAGGTGACTGAGGAGCGGGAATGGGAGCGAACTCCCACGATCATTGAGCCGGAACCGCAACTCCTCTGTGCCGGTGGTCTGCATGTGCAAGAAGGGCGAGGGCAAGCGCCGGATATCCGGTTGTGTGGCGGCCTGACGTTCCGCCCGGCCCGTGTCCCGGGTCCACGTGAACGTCATGCCGTCGAACTGCGGGTGGAACACAAGGTAGGCGACCACAGCCCGATCCAGCTCGAGGCCCAGTGCAAGAGCCTCCGCGCACAAGCCTTCGAGGATCGCTTCAACAGAGGCTCCGATCAGCGCCTGCTGGTGAAGCCATGCCACGAGCGAGGCGGTCTCGCCCGAGACAGGGGGATGTGCAATCAAGGTACGGTGCCATGCCCCAGGAGCGTTGTGCAAGCGAGGCAGCGCAAGAGTAGCCTCGTTTAATCTGGCGTTGCCCAGCGGCAGCTTAATAGGGAGAGACGCCATGTTTGAGGTCCAACAGGACAGTTCGACAATCTCGCGGATCGGCGTGCTTCTCGCCGGAGATCGCACTTATCCAGGCTTCACCGCATTCAGAGAGGGGCTGGGTGAACTCGGGTACGTTGAGGGCCAGACCTTCAAGATGGAAGCGCGCTTTGCTGCGGGCCGGCTCGATCACCTACCTCGCCTTGCGGCAGAGTTGGTGGCGCTCCGAGTTGACGTGATCGCCGTGATTGGCGTCGTAACCTTCTGGGCCGCACGTCGAGCGACATCCGACATCCCCATCATCTTCACGATTGTGCTCGATCCCGTTGAGGCCGGTATGGTCACCGATGCGGATCGCCCCGGCGGGAATACTGCGGGAGTGACGAGCTTCGACCCAGGTCAAGCGAGGAGCCAGATCAGGCTTCTCAAGCAGGTGCTCCCGGGCCTCACACGGCTGGCAATCCTGGGTGATGCGGGCGTGCCGGACACGTTACCGAACCTGAACAAAGCCGCAGCCCATGCCGAGGGTCTGCGCGCTCAGGTGCTGCTGCTGGGAGGCGAGGAAGACCTCGACGGCGCCTTCGCAGCCTTCAGGGATGAAGGTGCGGACGCACTCCTATCCCTGGAGGTGCCCCGCACCAGCACCTATGGCGGGAGGATCGCCAAATTGGCGGCAGCGGCCCGGCTGCCCACCATGTTCGGCCGGGATCTGGCGCGATACGAGCCATTGCTCGCCTATGGCACGAGCCTTGCAGCAGCGGCGCGGCGTATGGCGGGGCTGGTGGACCAGGTCCTCGAAGGGGCAAAGCCCGGCGAACTGCCGATTGAATGCGCCGCGCGGCCCGAGTTGGTGGTCAACCTCAAAGTCGCCCGAGAAATCGGGATCATTGTCCCAGCCGAGATGCTCGCGCGGACCAAATCATTAGGTAAGGACCAAATCATTAGGTAAAGCCGATTGACTGCGGTCACCAGATGGCAATCGCCGAGGCTTGAAGGGTAGGCTGAAAGCAGTTCTCCAGTCTGATCCTCCGTGAGGCGGCCAAGTAGGGCTACAAACGTCCGAGTTGGGTCAAAGAGTAACGAACAGCAAATGAAATGAAGGTCCGCTCACTGCCTCATGAGCAGACCAAAGCAATTCCTCCGAGATGTGCCATTCTGAGGCCGTCATGGATGCAGCCGTTTCCATGTGAATGGCACTGAATTCCGCCATCCTAGAGTGATCGCAGGATGTACAGGTGGGAGATTGAAATGGATGATCGAGCCGTGCGGGCGGCGCTGGAGCGCCATTGGAATGCTTCGGACGCAAGCGATTTCAAGGTCGAACATGAAATCTACCGCGAAGATGCCGTACTCGATTATCCGCAATCGGGCGAGCGCATCCGCGGTCGGCAAAGTATTCAGGAGAGCCGATCCGTCCAGCCGAACAAGAAGCGCTTTACGGTCCGGCGAATGATCGGCGGCCGCGATCTGTGGGTCACTGAGTTCGTACTGACCTATGACGGGATACCATCCTACGTGGTGAGCATCATGGAATTCCGAGACGAACTGGTAGCCCACGAAACGCAATATTTCTCCGATCGGTTTGATCCTGCACCCTCGCGTGCGCATCTTGTTGAGCGAGTAGGTGTCTGGATGCGAGACCTCCTTGGCATGAGCGATGACCTGGAGGGCTGGCGGCAACGCGTCTGCATCGGGTGGCTTGTAGCGGCGGTTGGCGAGCTTCGGCTCGGCAGCCAGGCGGCTTCGCACAACCTCATCCGGGGATCGCCCCTTGAGCACGCGTTGACGTCTTCTGTTATAGGCCTGATTGAAGCCCTTGAGCAGCGTCTCGAGATCCCGATGGCTGTAGATGGTGATGCCGAGCACCTCGCGCTGCACCCGCCCGTTGAAGCGCTCCACGAGACCATTGGTTTGCGGTGTATACGGCTTGGTCCTGCGGTGCTCCAGCTTCAGCTGGCGGCAGGCCTCTTCAAAGCCATCGGCGGTAAAGCAGGATCCTCTGTCGGTGAGCACGTGCGTGATCTTGAAGGGAAACGCGCGGACCGCCTCTTTCAGGAAGGCGACCGCGCTGGTGGCCAGCTCATCGTCCTTGACGGCCAGGTGCACCCAGCGCGAGCAGCGGTCGATGGCCACATACAAATAGCGCTTGCGGCGCTCCCCGTCGGCGGTCTGCAGCTTGGGCAGGTGCTTGATGTCGATGTGCACGAAGCCGAGATCATAGTCCTTGAACGTGCCGCTCCGGCGCTGGCGCTGCTGCGCCGGGGGCAATCGTCCCAAGCCTTCCGCCTTGAGGATGCGGTAGACGGCATCGCGGTTGAGATGCGGCAGGAAATGCGTGACGATGAAGGTCAGATCGTCGAGCGGAAAGCCGGTGGCCTGGCGCAGGACGCAGACGATGGCGCGCTCCTCGTCCGTGGCTTTCCAGGGCAGCTTGTGCGGCCGGCTGGAATGGTCCTGGCAGTCCTGGGCTCCGCGCTTGCGCCACTTGCGGATGGTCTCGGTGCTCACGCTGAAGCGCTGGGCCAGCACGCCGGTGGGCTCTCTCGAGCGGGCGATCTCCTGGCGGACAGCGGGGGTGGTGCGGGCTTGCGGATGAAGGGAGTGCATCACGTCCTCCTGCGGTGAGAAGCTCGGCGTCGCAGGCCGTCAAAGCGCCAAGTGTACTCCTCAATGGCGTAACGCACCCGATCCCAACAACGTTCCGCCACCAAACAAGTTAGGCGAAAGCACGTCATATTGAGCATATGCCTTGCCTAGCGGCTCGAATGCGGGAGTAAGCTGCAAAAACGAGAATGTCCGCTAATGGGTCAGGGGCAGCTTTTGAACATGCCCGTGAGAACGTCTGCGTACCCTCGTTATCCGGAAGTTCGGCTAAGGTCAGCCCCGTGCCAAGAAGCGACGCTAGAGATCGATCGCCATTGCGGGGCTGCTGGCAGCGCGGCTACTAGGATAAAGCGGCAGAGGGAAGGCTACTATCGGTAGAAGGATTTCCACGAACGTGGAAAGATCATGCATCCTGCCATGAGCCGTTCTAGTCTTGAAGACGTGCAACGAGATCCATCGCGGATCACGGCTGAGCCTTCTCACCAAAGTCCTCCAGCACCGCCGAGAGGGCCTCCGGCTGCACCTTCACCGATCCCGCGAAGGGGTGGTTCATGGCGATGATCACAAGCAGCCCGGAGACGATCAGGAAGCACAGGATCCCTGTCATCATCGCATGACCGCGCAGGTTCTCGGTGCCAAAGAACAGGGTGAAGCCGATCGTCAGGACGGCGCCGCCGAAGAGCACGAACCAGAGCACCCCAGGGACTGCGCCGGAGGCCAGGACGAGCCTTGTGCGGCGGGCTTCGGTCAGGCCGTCAAGCTGGCGGAGAGCCTCGGCCAAAATGGCCGTTCCGCGGCCGTCGCTGGGGGTGAACGTCAGCAGGGCTGCGTAGGTGGCGTCCAGCCCGCGCGTCACCGCGTGGCTTGACCCGCTCCGCTCCATGGCAGGCCAGTCCTCGGCGATGGCTGCTCTCACGTAGCGGGTTAACCCGTCGCGGAGGGCAGCACCGGGATCACCCCCGATGCCCTCCGCCAGACGGTAGAGGGTCGCTGCGGCGCCGGCTTCCTGGGCGGCCGCGTGCTCTGCCTCGCTGAACTTTTCCCAGACGATGATGACGGCGAAGGCCAGCAGCACGGCATAAAGCACACCGACGGTCGCAAATGTGAAGCCGGCCACCTCGTTGTTGATCCGGAGCCGGTCCGAGCTGACGTGCCGGCGAACGAAGGCGGGAGCGGCCATGGCGATGAGCGTTGCCCCGCCGACGAGAAGGACGCCAGACAGCCATAGTGGCAGGGTGGTCAGGAGTGCCATGGGTCGACCCGTTCCGGTCAAGGTGAATATGACGGATAGGAGCAACTGTGCGCAAGCAGCAACGGCCTTGCTGCGGGAGGCCATTGACGGCTATGCAGGAGTACCACCAAGCCGAACCGCCCTTCCAGCCCAACTCCAGCCACACTGGCGATAAACGCCTACGCCTGAACGACCGCTCAGGGTCAAAATTGCACGTTCCGACTGCTTAACGAACGTCGGCACTTGAGTGTCGAAGCGGACCAAACGCTTACGTCGCAGGAGTGCCAGGAGCGGCCATTCGCATTCATTCGGATGTGCGGCAGCTTTGTCGGCCCAAGTCAATGTTCGAACGAAAAAGCCCAGGCTCCGGGGCGAACGGGCGGGATGCCTTCGCATCTCCTGCCTCGCCAGCTACGGGCCTGGGCTGATCGGGTACCAGACGGGCGCCTGCATCGTCAGGCAGGCGCAGGAATGGACCGGGCCGGAGTACATCCGTCCGTGCACGGTCCCATCGAAGCCGGCGGTGACGCCCGCCGCTTGCGAAATCCACAACAATGTCCGCTGGGGTAACGCTGATATGGGGACGGAAGCCTGCTTCTGCAAGGGCTTACACCTCAGCCGGACCGGAACGGCCCGCCACCTGCTTGCGTTGGCAGAGTAAGTCTTTTCCGATGATCGGAGTTTCCAATCAGCCCAAGCGACAGCGCTCCGCCCATGCCCGCCGACCCTGACACCAGCCCCCTCGACCAGATCATGGCCCTCGCGCGCGAGATCATCGACGAGTGCCCCTCCTGCGGCGGCAAGGCCTCGCAGATCGCCATGTGGGCCCGTGAGATCCGGGAGCGCCGCCCAAGCCGAGAGGAACTGGAGGCGCTCGTGGATGCCACCTGCAGAGGCTCCGTGCCCGACCACCAGCGCAAGCTCCTGATCGAAGGCCTGCGGGCCCTTGTCCGCTTTGCCGAGTGAGCGGCATGCGGGCCCTATCCAATCCGGACCACCTGACGTCCCGAGGCTCCGATCCGCCCACCGGCGGAGCGGTTGCCACCATCCGGATCGGCACCGCGGCCTGGAGCATCCCGAAGGAGCATGCAGCCCCCTTTCCGGTGACGGGATCCCACCTGGAGCGCTACGGCGCCGTCCTCAACGCGGTGGAGATCAACTCATCCTTCTACCGCCCACATCGGCCAGCCACCTACGAGCGCTGGGCAGCCTCGGTGCCGGAGGGTTTCCGCTTCGCCGTGAAGATCCCGAAGGCCATCACCCACGAGCGCCGGCTCAAGGACGTCAGCGACCTGCTGGATCGGTTCCTGTCGGAGGTGAGCGGCCTCGGACCCAAGCTCGGGCCGCTGCTGGTCCAACTGCCCCCGAGCCTGAGCTTCCAGCACGGCATTGCCGACCGGTTCCTGAGCCAGCTGAGGAGCCGGGTTGAGGGCGGCATCGTCTGCGAGCCCCGCCATGCCTCCTGGTTCACGCCCGAGGTCGACGCCCTGCTCGACGAGCTTCGGATCGCCCGTGTCGCGGCCGACCCAGCCCCAGTCCCCGGTGCTGACGAGCCGGGCGGCTGTCGCAGCCTGTCATACTACCGGCTGCACGGTTCGCCAAAGATCTACTACTCCGCCTACAGCCAAGAATATCTCGCAGCCATCGCCGAGGTGCTCGCCCGGGATGCCGCAATCGGCGTCGAAACCTGGTGCATCTTCGACAACACGGCGGCTTTTGCGGCAACGGGTGATGCACTCACGACCAGACACATGGTGCTGGATCGGGTCGAACCATGACGCGCATCATACCAACCGCCGCACCTCGTTCCGGGATATCCCGTGAGGGGACCCTCGAAAGCCCTACTCGGATCAAAGGGTTGGACCTCCAAGATCCAGCTCTTTGGGTCGTCAGCCGCGCCTTTGTGTCATCCGCCGCAGCACCCGTGACACGTCCTCGACGGCATACGGCTTGTGCAGCAGCTCGAAGCCGTGGCGCCCCTCCTCCGCCAGGACGTGGCTGTAGCCGGACGTCAACACCACCGGAAGGTTTGGGTAGTGCTGCCGGATTTCCCGCCCCAGCTCGACCCCGCTCATGCCGGGCATGACCACGTCCGAGAACACCACGTCAAACCGGCGGGCATCTTCCTCCAGCAGCTTGAGAGCCTCGCTGGCGTTCGCCGCCCAGGTGGTTTCGTAGCCGAGGTCCTGGAGAAGCTGGGTCGAGAACCGGCCCACCTCGATGTTGTCCTCGACCACCAGCACCCGGCAGCCACGACCGTCTTCCTCTTGGCCATTCCAGTGCCCGCGGCCTGCGGCACCATCCCGTTCAACCTCCCGCTCAACCTTCTGCAGGTAGAGGGTGAAGGTCGTGCCCTTCCCGAGCTCACTGTCGACAGCGACATCGCCGCCGGACTGTTTGGCGAAGCCGTAGACCTGGCTCAGGCCCAAGCCCGTGCCCTTTCCGACCTCCTTGGTGGTGAAGAAGGGTTCGAAGATCTGGCCGAGCTGATCGGCCGGGATGCCCGATCCGGTGTCGCTGATCGACACCGCCACGAACCGGCCGGGGCTGCCGGCATGGCCCCGGATCGACGGCATCTCGGCCAGGGCATCGACCTGCACCGTCAGAGTGCCTTCCCCGTTCATGGCATCGCGGGCGTTCACCGCCATGTTCACGAGCGCCGTCTCGAACTGGACGATGTCCGCCTCGACGGAGCAGGGCTCGCAGGCCGTGTCCGTCTCAATCCGGATGCGGCTGCCCACGATGGTGCGCAGCATGTCTGTGATCGCCTCAATCCGCTCAGGGACGTCGAACACCTCGGGCTTGAGTGCCTGCCGCCTCGCAAAGGCCAGCAACTGCCCCGTGAGCTTGGCGGCCCGGTCCACGGTGTCGGTGATCGCATCGATGTAGCGGCGTCGACGCTCCTCGGGCAGGTTGGGCCGGCGCAGGAACTCGACCGACGAGCGGATGATGGTAAGCAGGTTGTTGAAGTCGTGCGCCACGCCGCCCGTGAGCTGCCCGACCGCCTCCAGCTTCTGCGACTGGCGCAGGGCCGCCTCGGACCTTTCCCGCTCAGTGACGGCGTGGAGCACGCGGCTTTCCAGCTCCTCGTTCAGCCGGCGCAGAGCCGCCTCGGTCTCCTTGCGGTCGGTGATGTCGACAACGAACTCGACGAACTCGTCGCCGACCTTACGTGACGCGAACAGCCCCCACCAGCGCGAGCCGTCCCGGCGGAAGTATTGCTTTTCGTACGGGGAGGCTTCGCCGCGGGTGGTTACCTGCTCGATGGCCCGCCAGGACTCGGGATGGAACTCCTCGGGCGTGAGTTCCTGCCAGGTCTTGCCGACCGCCTCATCGCGACTGAAGCCGGTCATGCGCAGGAAGGCGTCATTCACCTCGGTCAGGCTGAAGTCCTTGTCCCAGAACAGCACGCCGACTGTGCTGATGGCAAAGGCGGTCCTCAGACGCTCCTCGCTCAGGCGCAGCGCCTCCTCAGCCTGCATCCGCTCGCTGACGTTGCGATAGAAGGCAGCCACCCCGCCCGGCACTGGGTAGATGCGCAGCGCCAGCCAGCTATCGTAGTCTGTGGTCGGATCCTGGTAGTGATGGGTGAGTTCCACCGGCACGCGCTCGGTCATCGCCCGGCGGTAGGCCGCCTCGACCGGAGTGCCGACCGAGGCGGGGAATGCCTCCCAGTGTGTCTTGCCGAGGAGTTCCTGCTCCATACGGCCGTCGAGCCGCAGGCCCTCGGCATTGATCTCGGCGATGCGATACTCCTCGTCGAGGACGAGGAAGCCCTCGCCCATGGCCGCCAGCACGCTGGTGTAGCGCGCATTGCTCGCGTCGATGGCGGTCCGTGCGAGGTGCGCTTCGGTGACGTCGTGGCCCTCGCAGAAGATCCCGGTGACCTGGCCGGCCTCATCCCGCACGGGCTCGTAGATGAAGTCGAGGAAGCGCTCCTCCACGACCGCACCGGGCGAGCGCTGAAGGCGGATCGGCAGGTGATGGGCGACGAAGCGCTCGCCGGTTTTGTAGACCTGGTCGAGCCGCTCGAAGAAGCCTTGGCCTTCGATCTCGGGGAAGACCTCGCGCGCATTCCGTCCAACGAAGTCACGGTCGCCGAACAGGCGCCGGTAGGCCTGGTTGACGAACTCGAAGGTGTGCTCCGGCTGGGTCAGGATCGCCACGAAGCCGGGCGCCTGCTCGAACAGCCGCCGCTGGCGCTCGGTCTCGGCCGCAAGGCGCCGCTCGGCCATGATCTGGCCCGTGATCTCGGTACAGGGGCAGAAGAAGCCGGCAATGGCGCCGCTCTCATCCTGCACGGGCGTGTAGGAGAATGAGAAGTGTGTCTCCTCCGGGTAGCCGCGGCGCTCCATGATCAGGGTGATGTCGTCCATGTGGACGGACTTACCCCCGTAGGCCTGCTGACAATGGGCAGGAGGTCGGCACGGATCTCATGCCAGACGTTCAGGAAGTCGTGGCCCAGTGCGGCGGGATGCTTGCGCGCCAGGATCTCGGCATAGGCATCGTTGTAGAGCACCGTGCGCTCCGCGCCCCAAGCGATGAACATCGGCTGATTGGATCCGAGCATGACCCCGACCAGGGTCTTGAGGCCGTGCGGCCAGCTGTCCGGTGATCCGAGCGGGGTCACCCTCCAATCGTGGGCACGGATGAGCGCTCCCATCTCGCCACCACCCGAGAGGAAGTCCAGGCTGGTATTCGGTCCCAACTTACCGTGCATAGCGTTTGGTCTCGTTACAGCGCCTCACGACCGCAGGTCATCGCCCCGCCCCGAGAGGGCCAGCCTGGCCTTTGACATGAGTTTGTTAGAGCGCGTTGACATTCAGGCTTTCGACGGACTCGCAAATCTGATTCAAGCTCCTTTTGGGCGCGGAGGCTTGGGTGAGCGGAGTTCGTCTGATGTTGAAAGATCACCAGTGGGATCGGATGGAGCCGCATTTGCCGGGCAAACGCAT
>NZ_VOSK01000154.1 GCF_009296175.1 Microvirga tunisiensis
CACTGTAGCAAGGCTTGTAACCGCATCCTCACTTGGATGTTGCGAGCGGCCTGTAATGAGATCCTGAATGAATCCGGCCTCAAGACCCGCTTCCAGCGAGGCCCTGCGCCACGAGATCTTGAGGGCGCTAACCCGTTCCCCGATGCGCTCTTTCAGGATGGCGTTCACACCAGGCTCCTTCGGCGGCAGACGTGACCAAATGCCAAAAGGCGGGAAGGCGGTACATCCGCGCTCTTCCCACCTACCTTTCGGCTACAGCAATCTTCGGCTGAATACGGTTAATAGAATGATAATTCACCGCCCACTGATGCGCTCCGTCATGTCGGCACTTGCCGGACCGGATTCCATCTCGTGGGCTTGTCCAACAGATTGATAATCTGCGCCGCTTGGAGGAGAGCATGAGGTTCTATGGAGCAGGTTGCGAGGGATCCTTTCTGGAAGACGGCAATCAAACCCGATCAACGGCCGCGCAATGAGAGGCAAAATTGCGGGCGGCGTCGTTGCTCCACGCTTCCTTAGGCTCTCCTATAAGGCCGCAATAATGCGCGACCTTACATGTTTGCTGCCAGCGACTGGTTATTGCGATGAAGCGGCGGCGGGCGACAGAGTCGGTGTCAGGTCAAGCTTGCTCCACTTCACTGAGAGCTTGCGGATCGTACCATCCTCCGCCGCTGCACGGATCGCCTCGTCAAACTTAGCCTTCAGCTCGGTCTCGCCTTTCCGCATGCCGAGGGCAACATCTGTTGCCAGCATTGCTCCTCTCATAAACGGGCCGGTCATGACGAGATCTTGATTCTCGGCTTTAGCCAGTGCGGTCGTCGCATAGACGCCACTGTCGAACCCCACATCGATGCGGCCTGCTGTGATGTCCAGGTCACGCTCTGCCGAGGTCTTGTAGGTGCGGATGTCTACGTCACTGCCAAAGTAAGCGCGGATCAGTTGTTCCTGGCTCGTGGACTGGACGACGCCAACCGTCTTCCCCTTCAGGATCTCTCCAACCCGGGTCATCACGGGATCGGCAGCATTCTTGTCGTTGAGGTTCAGGCGCTCGCCCGTCATCGGCATTGTGGCGATCGGGCTGCCTTTGAGGGTCAGGAAGGTCGCGACCCCGCTCGCATAGGGAATGGTGAAGTCGACCACCTTCTTGCGGATTTCGTTAATCCCAAGCGTCAGCACCAGATCGAACTTCCCTGCATTGAGGCTTGGAATCAGGCTCGACCATTCTCCTGGAATCAGCTCGCATTGAACCTGTGCTCGCCGGCAGAGGTCTTCCGTCAGATCGATGTCGTACCCGGACAGCTTGCCGTCGGGGCTAATCATGTTCCAGGGCGGAAAGGCGCCCTCGACGCCAATCTTCACCTTCGTCCAGTCCTTCGCATGCCCCACGGGCCCGCCGAGTGCCACAGCAGCCGCAACAACGGCCGAAAACAGCGTGATCTTCCTCATTTCCCAATCCTGGTTGGCCGCTGGCGCATCAGCGACGGGGTTGTCACGGAGAGCAAGGTCATGCTCCCCTTTCGGGGCCCTGGAGTTCGGCCTCGAAAGCTTCGTTGGCCTGCCACAGCGCATGGGCGACCCGGTTCCGCGTCTGTCGGGCATGAACGACAAAGAATGGTAGATCCGTCGAGCGAGCGTCTTGCCGGGCCAGTTCACGCAGCCCTTCCAAGGCCAGCCATGCAGGATGTGGCATGGCCGAATCGTGGTGGAAGCGCTCACCGGTCGTGTAATTGATCGGCACCAGAGCCCGCGCGACCCGCATCAGAGTCTGGTTGATCCTCTCCGCGTCCTTGTCCGGCGCAGTCGATGCCACCGCCGTCAGGGCTGCAGCGTTTATGCGGAGCTTCTCCGCGGCGCGCTTAAGACGGTCAATTGGAAGGATTTCGGCGAGCTTATCTTCCAGAGACTTGAGCTCAGCCAACAGGGCATCCGCATATACCGTATAATCGAGCGGCAGTACACGTTCTGTCAGAAGGCGATCAAGAACCCGCAGGATGATCCTGGTGTCGCGCGCAAGGTTAGCCGGATCGATGTGCTCAATGAGATCGTGCGGCGTGTGCCACCACCAGCCGAGCGCTGTGAGCATCTTCACCGGGCCCGGCGGCTGATGGCTGAGGCTGCCGAACATGGACGGGATGCCGACCCCCCAGAAGGACTGGTCCGCCGCCCTCCCCTGACGCCGGCCGGCATGGCTCTGGCCTGTCACCGCCTTTACGGCATCGGCTGCCACTCCTCTTAGCTCATCGATTACGCCGGAGCTGGTGAGGATGGTGGCCCCTTCGCCGCCCGTTGAGTCCACGTTGACATGCGCAACGCAGCGCCGGTCAAGCTCATCCCAGTATTCATCGGCATACCAGGCGGAACCCGAGTAGCGTCCATGGGAATGACCGGACCAGAAACAGATCCGGAGACCACGCCGCCAATCGGCGCGCCTCTCCGCGAGTAATCTTGCGGCCTCAAGCATGGTGGCATTCGCCCCGCCATTGTCCATGACGCCATAGTGCCAGGTGTCGTGATGACCGGAGAATAGGACAAAAGGGGCGTCGGCTCCGCCCGTCGAGGCATCGAGATCCGACACCAGCAGCGGCGTCTTGCGCCATCCGGTATCGACCTCGGTCCACAACGCTGCCCGGACCGTCTCGCCTTTCAAGCAGCGCTCGCGCAGGATCGCACCATCGTCATGGCTGATCGTGCAGATTGCTGTTCTGGGGAGGTGTGTCCGCGTATGTTGGGAGGGATTGCCCCAGACGGGCGAGACGCACATTTCGTAGAGATGCTCGTTGGGGCTGATATGAATTTGCCCAACGGCTCCGGCGCGAGATGCAAAAGCCGTGACATCTTCCGTGGCGATGCCGTCGATGAGCACAATCCTGCCACGGACATCCTGACGGGCAATCGCCGCCTCATCGCCTTCCCCGACGTACACCAGATCGGCCATAAGGCCTCCTTGTTGCGTCGACACCGACATGGAGTGGGTGATGCTCGTGAACTCGCGGCCATCGATCACCACTCGTGAATGAACCGGCAGGCTGATATAGGCGTCATGAAAGATCAGCTTTGTCCGATACCCGAACTCTGATGTTCGTTGTCAATGAGCCTTGACGTGGGTGTGCAATCCCGGTGCAGGAACAGGGCCAGGCCGGATAAAGCGATTGCGCAGGGCCGGAGACAGAGCCGTCAAGACGACGGTTGAGCAGACTCTGATGCGCGGGTTGGTCACCGCATTTCCGTGTGTTCGTCCGGGGCTGCCTCGATCTGCTGGCGGGCGTCAATGACCCATCATCGGCCACACAATTCGGACGAGGGTTCCCCACCGAGGCCCTGCCTCCGGTGCTGCGCAATCACAGATGTCAGTTGAGCGGGAGATGGCTCTATGTGAGATCGTGTCTTTGCTCGCCTTCAAGCAGCCGAGCGGGGTTGAACCTCGCGACCGATCGCCCACAGGAATGCCGCCATCTCCCGCGCGATTGCAGTGGTGACCACGGTCTGGCGCTTGCCGGCCGCCATCAGCCGACGATAGCGCGCACACAGCCGCACCTGTGCCTTCCAGGCAATCGCCCGCACGGCCGCTGGCAAGCCCTCCTGGCGCTCCTGCAGCAAGCGGCTCATCCGGGCCGGAAAGCGATAGGTCCAGGCACCTTCAATGAGAACCCGACGCACTCTCGCGTTGCCCGCTTTGGTGATGCGGCCCCGCCGCACCCGCTCGCCGGTCGAGCTCTCGCAGGGCACCAGGCCGAGATAGGCCATCAGCTGCCGCGGGCTGTCGAAGCGGCGCACATCGCCGATCTCGGCCACAAAGGTGACGGCGGTCAGCAGCGCCACCCCGCGCAGGGCCTGGTAGGCCGCGACCACCGGCGCCATCGACCAGGTCGCACCCACCTCAGCGACTTGCTGGGTCAGCCGGTCCAGGCGGGCTTCGGCCTCCTCGATCGCCTGCCGGTATTCGCGCAGGACCAGATCCTGAGCCGAATGCTCGAAGACGAGCTCCGCAAGCCAGCGGGCATGCGCCTGGGTCCACGGTCTGCGGCCGGGAAAGATCCGCCCATGACGCAGCAGGAAGGATTGCAGATGCTGGCGCTTCCCGCGCAGATCTGCCATGGCGGCCTCCCGCGCCCGCACCAGCTCGCGCACCGCCTCATGGCCCGGATCCGGCACCCAGATGGCAGTCAGCTCGCCGGCCCGGTGCAGCCGGGCCAGGGTGAGGGCATCGCGGCGGTTGGTCTTGACGCGCTCGCCCGGACGCTTGGGGATGAGCGACGGCGCGATGACGGCACACTCATGTCCCAGAGCCGCGATCTGGCGCTGCAGGCCATAGCCGGTGGGGCCGGCCTCGTAGCAGAACAACAATTCGCCGTGCCGGCTCGCCAGCTTGTGGACCAGGCGCCGCACCGCTTCGGGGGTATTGTCGATCTCGCCGAGAAAGCGGATCTCTCCCTGGCGGCCGTCCTCGGCCACGGCGACGGAGATCTTCAGTTTCGAGGTATCCAGACCGACAAACACTTTGCTCTTCTGCTGCATGGCTCGTCCCCTGTGCGGGAGGCTCGGCGCCGGCCCATCCAGCGCAACCCTCGCTCATCGCATAGTGTGGACGAGCCACCTCCACCGGCAACGAACATACGGTCTGCTCCATTTGCCTCTTGAGGTAATGAAAGCTTTCGAGCTCCTCCGGTGTGCCGGAAAGTTTTACGCGGCGGGCGAATTCGTAGATATGACCCATCAGCCGTTCCGAATTCACGGCCGCCTCCAGAGAGCTCATTCCGGTGGGATCGGAACTCAAGGGGCGCTGCAGCTCAGACATCGGCGAGTCTCCCGGGAATGGGCGGATTTACGTCATCGGGAATGGGATTGACGAAAGGTGTGCCAGCGAGTCGCTCGCGGAAATCGGCCTTGGCCTCTTCGATCAGGGGTAGATTGAGGAAGAGATCGACGGCCGTGGCGGCCATGACCTTGGCCGCGTGCTCCATGCCCTTGTGGGCAGCGGGTGCCTTCCCCTGCGCCACAAGTTGCCAGGAATGCCCCGGCGTGCCGATGGCATAGGTGGCACCGCGCATCTGAACCGTCGGCACGACCCAGCTGACGGTTCCGACATCGGTGGAACCGACGAGTGTTCCATCACCGCTTTCCGGCGGAAAGATTATGTCGCAGAGCGGAACTCCCATTCTGGGCTTGAGGCCGAACCGCGCAAATGATGACTTGATGTCGTCTGGTGTCAGGGTCTTCTGGATTTCAGCCGCGAACGCCTTGTCCTGCTCGTCGAACACGGGAGGGCCGAGCCGCTCCAGGTTCCGGTGCATCAACTGCTCGAGAGGCGTATTGCCGACGAGGTTGGCGTCGCCGCTGACAATCTCGCTGCGCACGCTCGTCTCCGTCATGAGCGCAGCACCTTCGGCGATCTTCTTCACCCGGTTCAGCAATGCCTGCATTTCCGGCAGATCGCGGGCGCGGATCAGGTACCGCACGGTTGCGTTGGCCTGCACCACGTTCGGGGCCGATCCTCCTGTGTCGGTGACGGCGTAATGAATGCGCGCGGTGCTCGGCATATGCTCGCGCATATAGTTGACGCCGACATTCATAAGTTCCACGGCATCCAGCGCGCTACGGCCCAGATGGGGGGAGGCTGCCGCATGCGAGGCTCGTCCGCGGAAGTGGAAATTGATCTCGTTGCAGGCTAACGAAATCGGGTTATTGACGCCGGCAAACGGCGCCGGATGCCATGAGATCGCGATATCGACATCGTCGAAAACGCCGGCCCGCACCATGAACCCCTTGGCAGAGCCTCCCTCCTCGGCCGGGCAGCCGTAGTAACGCACCCGTCCCTTGAGGCCATGAGCCGCCAAGTAGTCCTTGACCGCTGTGGCCGCCATGAGTGAGCCGCTGCCGAGTAGATTGTGCCCGCAGCCATGACCATTGCCGCCCGGAATGATGGGCCTCTGCTCCGCCACTCCGGCTTCCTGGCTCAGGCCCGGCAGCGCATCGTACTCGCCCAGGATGGCGATCACCGGGCTACCCTCACCGGCCTCGCCCATGACGGCGGTCGGTATGTCGGCCACTCCCGGGGTGACCCGGAAACCCTGTTGCTCCAGCATCTCGGTGTGATCGGCACAGGAGCGGTGCTCCTCGAAATTGAGCTCAGGCATCTCCCAGATGCGATCGCTGAGAGCAAAAAAGGCCTCGCGCTTGGCTTCTACGAGATTCCAGACTTCCGAGGTGTTCTTGACGGACACGATCTGATCCTGACGCAGGGCACCAGTGTGAGGCTCGGCGAGCTTACCACTGAGGCCTTTGGCAATTTTAGCCAAAATTGGTACCAATATGATGCACAGCGGCGTCACAGAGGCAAGAGGGCTTCTGCCGAATGTTTTTTGCCAACGCCCCACAGCCTGCCTAAAGGACGAGCAGCACCGCGAGGGTATTTTGGCGAAGCGGAGATACGGTTCGCCACCTAAAGATGCGGCACAGCAGGGATAGGAGCAGGAATGGATGCATCCACGAAAAAGGCTTGGATGAGCGTTGCCGACCTGATTACGCAGGATATCCGGTCGGGCATCTTTGCCCCAGGGATGTGGTTGAAGCAGATCGATCTTGAGACCCGTTATGGATATGGTCGTCCTGACATCCGCCGCGCCCTCGATCATCTCGCTCAGAGGCGTCTGCTGCAGCATGTGCCCAATCGCGGCTATCACGTCTTTCTGCCGGACAGTGATCGAACCACCCATATCCTCGAATTGCGTGTGATTCTGGAAACGGCTGCCGTCGACAGCATCGTGGCCAACGCCACTTCTGCCGCAGTCCGCAAGATTGACCGCTTAGCGCGCCACTTCGATGAGATGGTGCTCCACGGCACCTTGCTTGACCAGTACGAGGCGAATCTCGCGTTTCACCATGAGCTTCTGAGCCTATGCTCGAATCCCGAGCTCCTCATCCTCGTGACGGATCTCCGTAGCCGGACATCATCAGCCCTGGCAGGACAATGGCGAACGCGCGCGCGCATCGAGAAGTCAAGCCATGAGCATCATGCCATGGTCGAGGCGCTCACGGCCCGTGACGCTCCACGCCTGAAGGAGATCATCGCCCTCCATATCCGGCAGCCTCAGGACCTCTGACGCAACTCAGCTCAGGCTTGGTTGTCCCAGATCAGGAACACCTTTCCGTTGGCATCCTGGATGAGCCAGCCGAGGAAGCGGATCAGGCTCGGGGCCGTGACCGCGCCATCGAGCACCATGCAGCGCAACTCGCCCTTGTTGGTCAGAGCCGAGATCAGGCCCAGCCTCGTTCGTTTGTGGCAGGGTGCACCATAGACATCCGGCCGCGTGGTGCGAAGCTGCGACCGCGCACATCGTTGGAGCGCAGGCCGGGCTCGCCACCCCAGAAGATCGTGCCCTTCTCATCTCTGGCGAGCGCCACAAGGGCCGGGTATCCGGCCGCAGCCAGCGCCGCACGGCCTTCGGTGATTGCTCATAGGCCCGTCGGGGAACTGAGTCGTCTGGCCGTGAAATTCAAGATCACTCAAGCTGGATCAGTAAGACTCATGATATGCTTTGTCGGGACACAGGGCAGGATAATTCGCGAGGCATGAGCCGCTTCACAGTACACTGTGTTACGCGCGATCTTACGTGTACGCCCCCTGCCCTCGGGATCGCCTGTATTCGGATTCACGTCGAACTTTGGGAAGTTGGACGACGAGATGTCGAGCCGGATCCGATGTCCCTTCTTGAAGAGATTCGCCGTTGCGAAAGGCTCAATCGTAATCTGGAAGATCTCTCCCGGCGTCAGGAGTTCCGGATGCTCCCATGACTTGCGATAGCGGCATCGCAGGATGCCATCGGTCAGGTTCATGGCATAGCCGGTCGGATAGTCCTTCGAGAGCGGATAGACATCGATCAGCTTTGCGGTGAAATCCGTATCGAGCGCATCCGACGAGACCCACAGCTCGACCGAGATGGGACCGACGACGGCGAGGTCCTGCTCCAACGGCAACGTCTCGAACGAGAGGATATCCCGACGGGCCGAGAGCGGCAGCCCCGGGTGGCGGCAGCCGAAGAACTGCGCAGCCTCGCGCTGGTCGAACGCTCCGCCTTCGAAGACCGGCTGGCCGCTCGTCAATGCGCCGCCGATGGTCGGCACGGGATCCGACGGATCGAAGTCGTAGCTCAGGGACGCGGCACCCGCATCCGCCGGCGTCTCGCGCAACTGCGAGTTACTGTGGATATAGAAGGACCGGAATTCGGTCTCGGGCAGAGGCCAGCGCGTTGCTTCGATCCAGCGGCCGCCATGATCGAGCTTGCCCGCATCGGTCTTGCTTCCCGTTCCTCCCCCCATCAGGAAGAGGCGAACGGGCGGGTCACGATCGACGCTGTTCTCAATCCCCTTGAGCCAGCGCTCGAACCACCGCCGGCGGAACTCCAGCCAGGACGGCGTGACATTGCCGGCAATCGTCGCATTCTCACCGAAATAGGCATCGCCGGAGAAGGTCGTGTTCCGGTTGCCGTGCAGCCACGGCCCCATGATCAGAGAGATCGGACGCTCGCTGTTCCGCGACAGGCCCTCGTAATTATCGAAGGTCGTACGGACATAGGCGTCATACCAGCTCGACAGGAGAGCCACCGGCACCAGCGGGAACGTGTCGTACGAACCCTCCGCATAGATGCCGACCTTCTTCCAGAAATCGCCGAAAGAGCCCTGGCGCCATTGTTCGAGAACATAGCTTTCATACTCGGGCACCCAGCGCACCGGCGAACGCCCCTCCGACCATGGCAGAGCGCTGAACCAGGACTTGAGGTCTTCCGCCTCGAGGGCATCAACGATGAGGGAATCGTTCTGCGCCTCTGGGCTCTCCTTGGCGTGGTTGTAGGCCCAGGTGAGCTGCTTGAGCTCGAATGCGCCGCCCTGCCGGATGCCTGTGCGATAGGCGCTGGAGAAACCTCCAGAATCGAGAACCATGCAGGCAAGGCCCGGAGGATTGAGACAGGCCAGCGCAGCCTGCGTATGCGCCGCATAGGAAAGGCCCATGGTGCCGATCTTCCCGTCGCACCAAGGCTGCTCGACGATCCAGGAGCAGGTGTCGTACCCGTCGGGCCCCTCGGACAGATACTTCGTGAACGTCCCTTCCGAATTATAGCGCCCACGGCAATCCTGATAGATCACCACGAAACCAGCCCTCACAAAATGCATCGCGACTTCGGCTCGCGTCATGGGCTGCTTCATCCCGGGCTCGATCTCGGAGCGCGAGCGCTCCGTCTTGCCGTAGGGTGTCCGCTCCATGATGACAGGCAGGGGAGTCAGGACAGGCCGTCCGTCGACGGCAGGGCGATACACATCCGTTGCGAGACAGACGCCGTCGCGCATGCGGATCATAACGTTCCGATGCACGACGATATCATCGGCGAGGACCTCCACCGCAGGTGCAGTGGAGGCCTCGGACGGCAGAGCAGCTTGAGAGGTCATTGAGCCGTTCCCGCAAGGGTCGCCATCAGGTCTTCGCCGCGATTGGCCGTATACGTGACGTTCGCCTTCGAGGCCCAGTATACCTTCGGCCAGAACAGCGGGATAACGCCGACATCATTCATCGCGACCCGTGTCGCTTCCTGCAGAAGAGAAATGCGCTTCTGCGGATCAAACTCCGACGTCGCCACCTTCATCTTCTCGTCGAACTGCGCATTGGAATAGCGCGTGCGGTTGAAGGATCCCGTTCCGGCGTCCCTATCAGGGGTCATCAGGAGGTTGCGGAGGCTGGTTGCGGATGTCGGCGTCGTCGTTCCGAGCGAGAAGATGAAAGCGCTGAACTGCTGCTTGCCCGCCGCCGAAGCATAGACGTTGTAGGGCTGAGCCACCACGCCGTTCACCTTGATGCCGCCACGGGCGAACATCTGTCCGATCGCCTGAGCGGATTCGGCATCTCCCGGGAAGCGATCATTGGAGGTGTGGAGGGTCAGGCCGAACCCTTGCGGGTATCCCGCATCGGCAAGGAGCTTCTTCGCCCCTTCCGGATCTGCGGCGGGCGCCTTCAGCGACGGATCGGCACCACCGATCCCGTCGGGCACGATCTGCCCTGCCGCCTCGCCGGCGTCATCGAGGATGCGGTCGACGATGAGCTGACGGTTGACGAGCTTGGACAGCGCCTGGCGGACGCGCACATCCTTGAGCGGGTTCGGGTTCAAGGGCTTGCCGTCGGCGCCCACGACGAACGGGCTTTCATCGCGGCTCGCATCGAGGGCGAGATATACGACGCGGGCCGAGGGGATCGACCAAAGCTTCACGCCGCCGACGCCCGACAGGGTCTTCACGTCTCCCGGAGGAACAGCATCGATGAGGTCCACGGAGCCGGACCGCAACGCCGCCACGCGCGCGGCATCATTGGCGATGAACTTGATGGTGACGTTCTCGAAGGCTGGCTTCTTGCCCCAATAGGCATCGTTTCGCACCAGCGTGACGTGGTCGCCCGGCACCCATTCCTTGACCTTGTAGGGGCCCGTGCCGATGGCCGCGGAGCGATCGTTGAAGGCCTCAATCGTTTTGCCCTCGGCAAGCTTCTTCTGAACAATATAGACGAGGCCCACCTGCTCGATGAAGTCGGGCGTGGGGTTCTTCGTCTTGAACTCAATCGTCTGAGGATCGACGATCGTCATGTTGGCAATGGAGCCGATATTGCCCGTGAAGGGTGCCGGGCTGTTGGGAATGTCCTTCACCCGATTGAGAGAGAAGATCACATCCTCGGCCGTGAGCGGAGAACCGTCCTGAAAGGTGACGCCGGACCGCAGCTTGATCCGCCACGTGGTCGGATCGACATTCTGCCAGGACTCCGCGAGAGCAGGCGTCACCTGCAGGTTCGGATCGGGCGTAATAAGCCGGTCGAAGATCTGAGCGGCGATGTTCTGGTTGTTGCCGGTCCGGGAGAAGTGAGGATCGAGGGCCGAGGGCTCGGTCGAGCTGCCGATGATGAGATCGGCCGCATAGGCCGGCGACAAGGCGAGAAGCCCAGCCAGCGATACCGTGGCGCTCAGGCTCTTCAGATGATGAAGCATTTTCATGTGGTTCTCCCTTCTGGATCAGGATGCAGCCGCGATTTCAGGCCGTCTGTTGGTAGATTGGGCGTCGTTGAGATGGCAGGCGCTGATATGGCCCGGCGCGATCTCCCGCAGCTTCGGCGCTTCCTTACGGCACCGTTCGAAGGCGTGCGGGCAGCGGGGATGAAAATGGCAGCCGCTGGGGGGCGAGAGCGGGGACGGGATCTCCCCCTTGATGGGCGAGAAGATGCGCCGCCGGTTGGCGATGCTGGGCACCTCGTCGAGAAGAGCGACAGTGTAGGGGTGATTGGGCCGGGCGAAGAATTCCTCGGCCGGAGCGCTCTCGACAATGCGGCCCAGATACATGATGGCGACGCGGTCGCTGATATGCTTCACGACGCCGATGTCGTGGCTGATGAAAAGGTACGTGAGCCCGAGGTCGCGCTTCAGATCCATGAACAGATTGATGATCTGCGCCTGGATCGAGACGTCGAGCGCCGCGACGGACTCGTCGCACACGATGAATTGCGGCTTGACCGCAAGAGCCCGGGCGATCCCGATCCGCTGCCGCTGACCGCCTGAGAACTGGTGCGGATAGCGCTCACGATAGGCGGGATCGAGCCCGACCCGCTCCATGAGGTCGGCCACATAGGAATCCTTCTCGCGCCGGGACACGATACCGTGGGCGACAGGGGCCTCGCCGATGATGTCGATCACGCGTTTGCGCGGATTGAGCGACGACATCGGGTCCTGGAAGATCATCTGGGCAGAGAGCTTCGCCGCCCGGGTATCCCGCTGGCCGAGCTTGCGCCGGTCCTGGCCGTTCCAGAGGATCTCCCCCTCACTCTGGGGCATGATGCCTGCGAGCATCCGGCCCAGGGTCGACTTCCCGCAGCCGGATTCTCCCACAAGGCCGACGACCTCGCCGGGCATGATCTTCAGATTGATTATGTCGACGGCATGCACGACCTGCGGCTTGAGATCGGCACCCAGCAGACGCACGAGCCGCTCGGCGTAATCTAGCTCTCGAACGAAGCGCTTCGAGACCTGGACGGCTTCGATCAGGGGCGTCATGCGGCTCTCCTCGCCTGGGGATGAAAGCAGCGCCAGGCAACGCTCCCGGCGCTTTCGAGCCGCGGCTCGGTCTCACAGATCGATGTGGCGAAGGCGCAGCGCGTGCGGAAGGCGCAACCGGAGGGCCGGCTCAGCGGAGACGGCGCCATGCCGGGGATGGCCAGAAGCGGAGCGCCACGGGGGACATTGGCTGCGACCGACTGCAGTAGTCCGATCGTGTAGGGATGGACGGGACGGTCGAGGACGTCGTCGGTCGGCCCCATCTCGACGATACGCCCGGCATACATCACCGCGATCCGGTGAGCCAGGCCCGCGACCACTCCGAGATCATGACTGATCCACACGAGCGCCATGCCGAGATCCTTCGACAATTTTTGGATTTGAGCGAGGATCTGCGACTGGATGGTGACGTCGAGTGCGGTCGTCGGCTCATCGGCGATGATGAGGTCGGGACGATGCAGAAGGGCGATGGCAATCGCCACCCGCTGACGCATGCCCCCTGAGAATTGATGGGGGTACGCGGCGAGCCGTTCGTCCGGTGACGGGATTCCCACCATGCCGAGGGTATCGCGGGCTCTTGCTCGCGCGTCGCTGGTACTCACCTTCTCATGGGCGAGAACGGCTTCGACCATTTGCGTGCCGACGCTGAGAACCGGGTTGAGCGTCATCATGGGATCCTGAAAGATCATCGCGATCCGCCGGCCGCGAATCTTCCTCATCTCATGGGCGGACAGCCCCACGAGATCCTGTCCCTGGAAGAGGATCCGCCCGCCGACGACCCGCCCCGGAGGATCGACCAGTCCGAGGATGGAGAAGCCGGTGATCGACTTGCCCGATCCGGACTCCCCGACAAGCCCAAGCACCTCGCCGCGGTGGACCTCGAAACTCACTCCGTCGACGGATTTGACGACGCCCTTCTCGGTGAAGAAATGGGTCTGGAGATTCTCGACCATGAGAGTTGGATGGCTCATGACGCTCTCCCTCATCGCTCGAGCCGCGGGTTCAGTACCTCGCGCAGGCGATCGCCGACGATGTTGATGCTGAAGACGAGGAGAACCAGCAGAAGACCTGGATAGACGCTGATCCAGTACTGGCCCGACATCAGAACCTCGTAGCCGTTGGCGATGAGGAGACCGAGGGACGGCTCGGTAATCGGCAGTCCAATTCCGAGGAAGCTCAAGGTCGCTTCCGCCGAAATGGCGTTCGCCACCTGCAATGTTCCGATCACGATGAGCGGTGGCAGACAGTTCGGGAGCAGGTGACCGAAGAGGATGCGTGCCTTGCTCAGATCCAGACAGGCTGCCGCCTCGACGTATTCCTTGCCCTTTTCGACCAGCGCCGCGCTGCGGACCGCGCGGGCAAAAAGCGCCCATTGCACGAGCACCAGGGCGAACATGACCTTGCCCACGCCCTGCCCGATCGTTGCAAGCAGCATCAGCGCCACAAGGATGGTCGGAAAGCCGAGCATCAGGTCGACGAGCCGCATGATCAGCGCATCGACGCGGCCGCCGAAATAGGCTGCGATCAGGCCAAGCGCAGTCCCGACCCCGAGGGCCACGACGCCGCTGACGCCACCGACGGCGAGGCTGGTGCGCAGGCCGTAGATCATCGCCGACAGCATGTCTCGCCCCTGCCCGTCCGTACCGAGCCAGTAGATGCCGCCCGACGTGCTTTCCGAGCCGGGAGGGAGCCGTGCATCCATGATGCTGATCTGCATCAGGTCGTAAGGATCCTGCGGCGCGAGCCACGGTCCAAAAACCGCCGCGAGAAGCAGCAGCAGAAAGACGATCGCCGCAATGGTCGCCTTCGGGCTCTTGAGCAGACCGTTGAGGGCACGGCCGAGGAGCGTATCCGTGCTTGGCTTTCGGAGGGCGATGGCCGTCATGACGCGCTCCCCAGCCGGATGCGCGGATCGAGCAGGGAATAGAGGATGTCGACCACGAAGTTGATGACGATAAACAAGGTCACGACCACGAGCAGGTAAGCCACGACGACCGGTCGATCGAGACGCATGATCGAGTCGATCAGAAGCTTACCCATTCCCGGCCAAGCGAAGATCGTCTCCGTCACGATCGCGAACGCGATGAGGCTGCCGAACTCGACACCGACGACGGTGACGATGGGGATCAGGATATTCTTGAGAACATGCACCGATACGATCCGGCGCTCAGAGACCCCCTTGGCCCGCGCGAACTTCACGAAATCGAGAGGCATCGTCTCCCGCACGCCGCTCCGGGTGAGACGGATGACGAGAGAGATGTTGAACAGGGCGAGATTGAGAGCCGGCAGAATGAGATGGGACACGCCGGACCAGGTCACGAGACTCGTCGGGATTCCCAAGAAATATCCGACCTCTCCGCGCCCGGTCGATGGCAGCCACCCGAGCCAGACGGAGAAGATCATGATCAGCATCATCCCCTGCCAGAAGTTCGGCAGGCTGAAGCCGAGGATCGACCCTGTCATGACCGTCTCGTCGAGAACTGTGCCGGGCCGGAGACCAGCCCAGAGGCCCAGCGGGATTCCCAGAACGAGCGAGAGGGCAAGAGCCACGAAGGCCAGCTCAAGCGTCGCCGGCATTCGACTGAGGATGAGATCGATGGAAGGCTGATTGAAGACGAAGGAGCGACCCAGGTCGCCCTGGAGGGCATTCCAGATGAACGTGCCATATTGTTCGAGGAGCGACCGGTCGAGCCCGAGTGCCCGGATCGCCTGCTCCCGTTCGGCAGGTGTCGCGTCTCCGGCGATCAGGATATCGACCGGGTTGCCGATCGCGTAGATCCCCGCGAAAACGATAATCGACGTAACGAAAAGAACCAACAGGCTCTGCGAAAGGCGGCGGACGATGAAGACGCTCATCGAAAACGCCTCCTCCGGTGCAACTCAACCGATCGACGCATACAGACTTTTGAAGGTTTCCGCAGATAACGTTGCATGAAGACGCTTTCATTTGGATAGTAGCCGGCAGTTAGGCACCCCTGAGGAAAGCGCGCAATAGTATGAGGAAATGCGATAGGGCAATGAAATTTCCGGAAAGCGCGTGTGGCGTCCGAAGCGTGTCTAGCCCATGAATCTCAAGCAACTCGAAGTCTTGAAGGCGATCATCGCGACCGGCTCGACGGTCGGCGCATCGACGACTCTCGGGATCTCGCAATCCGCCATCAGCCGGCATTTGACGGCTCTCGAGGCGGAGATCGGATTCGAACTCTTCATCCGTGACAGGTGTCAAGCGACACCGAGATTTACGAGATAAGGCGACATCCAGTTTTACGACGGCTCAAGCGTGAGCCCGCTGGAGAGCCTCCTCCAGATCCCGCAGGCGATAGCTGCGCCCCTTGATGTTGAGAACATGCGCTCGGTGCAGCAGGCGGTCGAGGATGGCCGTGGCCAGCACCTCGTCGCCGGCCAGCAGCTCGGTCCACTCCCGGATGCTCTTGTTC
>NZ_VOSK01000155.1 GCF_009296175.1 Microvirga tunisiensis
TTACAGGCCCTGGTCGCCGAGCGGATCAAGTCGGAGGCGTCCGTTCCGGCAGACCGCGCGGCGTTGCAGAATTCCTAGTGGTCAAATTCTGACGCTTGGTACCCGTTGCCGAGAGCTGCTTGTGACCGAGGCTGTGTCAAAACTCAAATGAAGCGGATCTCGGCGAACTATTTGTACAAATTCACGCCAATGTGCCGGGGATTTCCCGGTCTAATCACGCTTGCAAGAAATTAAATTGCTCCACGAAGCAGCTCGTCCGCGTTTTGACACAGGCTCGACCCCTAACGGAAATGCCGGCCGCCTGCCGCCGGGTTCGGCGACCAACCACCATCGCACCGACTACGAGCCTCAGTGAAGGCTACCTGAGCGGAGGCCAGCAGGGGAGGGCCTTATGAACACCGACAGTCGCATCAAGTTCTTGCGGGTTGCGTTAATCGTATTCGGCCTCGTGTGTCTCGTGGGGTTCTACCCGCTCACGATCGTATGGCCGGCAGGGTGGGCATGGCATCACACCGGACAGTCCCTGTACCTGCACATGATCGTCGGGATCTATGCGACACTGGGAGTTTTTCTCCTTCATGCGTCGCGAGACCCGCTCGCACATCGGAGCCTGATCTGGTTCACCGTTTGGTCGAGCGTTGTGCACAGTGGAATCATGACCGCGCAAGCGATTGTGTACCCCGAACACCGTGAGCACCTCTTGGGCGACGTGCCAGCGCTCCTGATCGTCGCCGCCGTCCTGGCGTTCCTCATGCCGCGACGCACCACGGCGACCAGTTGAACTTGCGGGTGAGATCGGTCACACAGACGATCCGGTTCACCTCACCGCGCGAGTACGTGCGCCTTCAGATTGCGGCGACTCCTTTGGCGGCGATGGTGGCTGGGATGCAGAACGACAGGCGTGATGTTGTGATCGATGCTATTACGGGCTCGCTGGTAACCGCCTTGAATGACACTGATGGCGGAGCCCTGACATCCCTCAAGAAGCCTTTGTCGTCCAAGCGAGAAAGGAGCAGACATCAAGTTAGTCACAGGCCGTGCTGCCACGCAGTTCCATCAGCGAGGTGTCGCGAAATCTATCTGCAAGCAGGCGAGGATCTGGTGTGTGGGATGCGGCAAGCCCGGAATGTCTCCGAATGGCACGGAAGCGAAGTAACGCTTGGGTTCACTCTTCGGACCTAACCAGAACTTCGGGAAGGGCAGGTAATCCTCAGAGCCTGAATGGTTCCTCTTGACACGCAGACGCGCCGGCCGGAGATTCGCTCGATCGCCTCAGCTCGGCTCTCATCTATGGCACCGTTATGACGATCGATATTGACCAGCTGACCGAGGCCGAACTCATCGATCTCAACCACCGCATCGTCGAGCGCCTGCGCTTTCTCGACCAGATGCGCGCTCATGTGGAGATGCTGGAGTTCAAGATTGGGGACCGTGTCACTTTCCAACCTCCCGGCCAGGGTCGTCTTGAGGGCATGCTGACGCGCTACAACCAGAAGACCGTGACGGTGATCACCGACGCTGGGCAGAAGTGGAATGTCTCGCCCACCCTCCTCAGCACGGTCAAGCCGGCCGAGGGCACCAACACGGCTGGATCCAATGTGGTCCCACTGAATAAGCGCTGACGCGGATCAATCGGCTCAGTGACATTGAGGCAAGGTGAGATCATGTGGGATAGTCGGTCGGCAGACTGAGATCCGTCACGGGTCGACCGCAGCCACCAATCACCATCCGTTCCGATACGAACCTCTCTCCACCGGGCAGCTGCATAAGCCACCCCACACTTCCTCACGCTCCCCAGGATCGCAAGGGCGGCAGCGTTACCCGCAATCTCCTTGGATAGCCAAAATTGCTCGTGCCCGGTTCAGCCTCGCCGATCTGGTCCATTCGGAAGTCCGATCCAGCATCGTAGAATCATTTTATCCAAGTCTCGCTGCTGCCGTTGGACCCTCTCAGCGATGCTCCTCGAACTTGCCGATCCAGATCATCAGTCTTCTGACGCGGACACGGATCTCGGTACAGTTCAAAATAATTTAAGAGGGCGGCACGAGGCGCAGGCACGGTTTCGCCATGAGGAGGTCATCGCGGAATTTTCCCGGAATCCTACACTAAGCCGCTTCGAGGAAGGGTGAAGATGGATCTCAGAGCGACGAAACTGCCCTGAAAGGATGGCAGAGCCGAGCACAGCCATCATTGAGGCTGATCTGCTCGCAACCGAGCGGCGTGATCGGAGCTAGAACGGCACCTAACAGACGCTCACCCTCGTGGCATCGAACAAGTACATGCTCATGTGAATGTCAAATCTTCAATGCATTCAATCCCTACACGGTCCGCAACTCACCGTTTCACTTTTCCGAGGAAAAGGGTAGAGATTGCCGCAGAGGCTTTGGTGTAGGATCTCGGGAGGATTCTGCGATGACCCCAAGCTGATTCTCGCATGAGGGCACCAATGGATAGGATCGAACCGACCGAACGTTAGGGAGAACGTGTGCCCCCTGGTCCTCCGACCATCACCACTGCTCGCCTGCGACTTCGTGCCCGCACGCTCGCTGACTTGGAGCCGATCGTGGAGATGGACGCGGACCCGAGCGTGCGCCAGTTCATTGGCGGCCCACTCGACCGAGCCACGCACCGGGAGGAGGTGCGTCGGCGCATCGTCGAGGGACGTCCCGAGCCGCATGCGTCCTGGGCCATCGAATGGCGGGATCACCCAGGGTTCGTGGGCCTTTGCCACCTCAGCCATTCGGACGAAGCCGGGCTCACGCAGATTGGCTGGCGCCTGCATCCCTCCGCTTGGGGGCAGGGCGTGGCGACCGAGGCCGCGCGGGCGGTGCTCGAGCGGGCCCTTGGCCCGATCGGGCTCCCAGCGATAGTGGCATTGATCGCCCCTGAGAACCGCGCCTCAATCCGTGTGGCCGAGAAGATCGGCATGGCGCAGGCCCGTATGGTGCCATACCGAAACGTGCTGCTGGCAGTTTACCGCGCGGAGCAGGCCAGCAAACCCGGTGCCCAGCCCCCAGTGCATAGTTCGTGATTTCCGCACCAAATGTAAAGGCTGGGCGATTTAGCCGAGCCTTGGTGTTGTCCCATCAACGGCCCTCCGCGCAATTCGCGGACCAATATCTTACGCGCTAACCCGCCCTCAGCTTTGAGAGGCCCTAGCGACGCCAAGGTGGGTTTTTGCTAGGATCGCGGTATAACAGTCGAACACAGAGCCGTCCCATGAGCCTCTTCGACCAGATCAACGCCCGCATCACCGAAAACCTCCAGCACTATGGCCATTACCTCACCGACCCACACGCTGCAGAGGAGGAGAAGATCGCCGAGACGGTCGATATCCTGATCCAATTCGTTCGTCCGGAACGCCGCGAGGCGGTGTGGACGCAGATCCTCGAAATTCTTCGGCGCGAGGCAGATCCTGCGGAAGGCGCCTTGAACACCAGCGCCCGGCCAATTCCATAAAGACAATTACGCGAAATTCGCGGCACCTAAGGCACTTACGAGAGGCCCTACTCGATCACTACATCGGCGCGGCCGAGGAGGGTGGGCGGGACGTCGAGGCTGAGGCCGAGGGCCGTGAAAGAGGGAATGCCGGGAGCGGCGTCACTCCATCGAGGCGGAGGGTCTCCGGGAGATCATTCGATGATTTCATCGGCACGACCCAGTATGGAGGCCGGAAATTCGAAGTTCAGCGCTTTCGCCGCCTTGAGATTGACGATCAGATTGAACTTGGTCGGTTGCTGGGTCGGCAGATCGGCCGGCTTGGCACCCTTCAGAATTCGGCCGGTATAATCGCCAGCCAAACGGTAACCTTCCCGGATGTCGGTTCCGTAGCTCATCAGACCGCCAGCGAGAATGAATTCTCGATGCTCATAAATCGCCGGGATGGCGAGGCGTGTCACATGGGCAATGATCTGGTCCCGTCGGCTGTTGAAGAACGGATCATGGCCGAGAAGCAAGCCTTTCAGTTGTAGTGGAGCGAAGGCGGCAAAGCCCGCGTCGATCTCGCTTTCATTGCTTGCCCAAACGACATGGATTTGTTTCGCCATGGAGCGAGCCGCCGCCTCGACATCCTTTACATCTGCCGCAGCGGCGGGATTTTTGGGGTTCGCCAGCATGCCGATCAGGCGGGGCTCGGGCAGGACTTCGTGCAAGATTTCCAGCTTCTTGACTTCGAGTATGGATGTGAAACCGCCGGTGCCGGTCAAGTTCCCGCCAGGATGGCTCAGGCTCTGGACGTGGCCAAATCCGACCGGATCGTCGCTGCCTGTGAAAACGATCGGAATTGTCGACGTAGCGGCCTTGGCCGCCAAAATTGGCCGATCGCCGCCGCTAGCCACGATGACCGCTACCTTGCGGCGGACGAGATCGGCGGCAAGCTCCGGCAACTGGTCATATTGGCCTCTTGCCCATCGGTACTCGATTGTGACGTTCCCACCGTCGACGAACCCCGCTCCACGAAGTTCTTCAAGATACGCAGCGAGAAGATGGGCGAATGTGTCAGGCCCGGCTAGACTGATAAACCCGATCACCGGGATCGCTGACTGCTGCGCGGCAACACTTTTGGGCCACACGACCGCCATGCTGGACAAGATCATGAATTCACGCCGCCGCATTGATCGTCTCCGTGACCTGACCCATGAGCTGGCTAACGCTGCAATTAACACGATAGCACAAACTTGCCACTTCTACTTACATTAAGCAGCCGGTTCGTTCTCTCGGCTACCTCCCGAGCGCACGGGCTCGTGCATGGCATTTTCATTACGCTTGTAATTTGCCGTTCCATAAACGGCCTTCCGCGAAATTCGCAGTCCTGAAACACCAAATCAGTCGAGGTCAACGGATGCAGATTGGGGCGGCAGGATTGCACATTTCGTGACGTATAGGCCGTCGTCTGGGTTGCTGAAGTTCCGCTCGTAGGCAGACCCACCGCACCAGTGTCCGCCACGGGTCTCGCCCGTATCACTGGGTATCGCGAGATATTGGATTGCACTGCTCGGCACGTCGATCCACCGCCCGTCCACGAACATTTGCAAGCCCTTCGAGGTCACCCGGTAGTGTGCAGGACGGCAGTCCTTGTCATTGCAGCAGCTCTTGCCTCTCCCGTCCAACAGATGCGTGTAGATGTCGTGGGCCTGGATCGGCAGCGGCAGGCAAACGGCGAGCACAACGGCCACAGTGGTTTTTGACGACATGCGCCCCTCCCTCACGGATGGGCCCAGTCCCTCATGGGCGGATTGGGGCGTATAACAGAGCCCCAAGGGGCTGCGCGAGAGGCGAGGTCAACGACAGGCTTGAGAATACGCCCTTTTCGCTACGTCTACAATCAACGTGGGCCGAGGGAGCCTGCTTCTGGTTCCATGAATGCTGATCGGCAATCTGCGGACGATCTTCCCACGCACGACAGGGCCGCAGGTTAGGAGTAGAGTAGGAGTACGTCGCGTTCTTCCGACGCTCCGTTGAGCGCCGCCATCCCCTCACCGCCGGGAGCGGCCTATGTCTCTCAAGCTTGATCTCTTTACAGCGATCGCCCTGCTTAGTTTCGAGCTGCCCGCCGACGCTCACGACATCTACTCGCCTCTCAGGAGCAGGTCAGGGAACAGTTGCTGCCATGAAGGGGATTGTCGACCTGCGGCCTATCGGGTGACGCCGACAGGCGTGCAAATGTTCGTCGAGGGAGAGTGGATCGCGGTGCCAGACGCCTCGATCCAGTATCGGGCGCTGCTGGGGGATACGGGTGAAACAGACGGGGGACATTGGTGTGGGCGTAGCCAAAACGGCCACGGCGACAGAATGGACTATGCAACCCACTGTGCGATCTTGCCGCCTAACGCCGCAGCGGTCCCGAGACCTTCCCTTGCCCTTCGTGAAAATCGCATCCAGCCTGTTCCCTAATGGGCGTTATGCGAAATCGCGTGGCCGGAACTCTTCCGCCACAAGGACTTTATTTCAGCAGCCTACTGGCTAGGTCTGGGGGACGCCATGTCTCGCTTCTACCTTCATATCCGCTGCAAAGATGGAGGTATGAGTTACGACGATCTCGGCCTCGATTACCCGGATGTGGAGACGGCCTGGAGAGCAGTGGCGCAGGCTGCCCAAAACCTCAAACATGTGTTCGCAGCCCGAGGCCACGATCCACGGGACTATGCCATTGAGGTTGAGGATGATACCGGCGAGGTCGTTTTCCGCCTTCCGTTCTCCGAACATTTGAGATCCTCTTTGTCGCAATCTCACGCCACTTACAAGCTCGTCGGCAGCCATCTCGGCTGGCTGATTTATCGCGATGATGAGTTTGTCGCAGGCTTCGCACAACGTTTGCCGGCGGAGTTGCTTGTCTGGAAGATGGTTGAGACCCGATGCGCCGAGCACAAGGCGTCTCAAGTCCTGGTTGAAGACGAACTCGTGTGCGAGAAGCACCTTTGCCGCTGCTTCAAGGAAGCGCCTTCCGGAACCCTGCTGTCTTAGTCAAACTAGCAGCAAGCGCCTTCCATACTGGCAATTATGCGAAATTACTCGCCGGTTTTCGCGGGCGCTACCAAGCCAAAGCTCCAACGAAAAGGGCCGCGCTCGGTCTTGCAGCCCTCAATCGTCGTGCGTGGTAGCGCCTTCCGATAAGGCCTGGCACACGCCGTTGATACGCTGCTCCCCCACGATGCATTGTCTTTGCTGAGGGCCAGGCGCCGCGAACGTCGGCCCGAGCCCAGCGAGCAATAACCCAGCAAGTGCAATTCCGTATGCCTTGATCATCGGCCTTCTCCGTTGGCGATGATTGGACTTTGAACCACTTTGCAGACGGGGACTGTGCACCGCGTCACACCGGCGAAATTCGCAGCCCTGAAACGGCGAAGGCCCCGAGGGGCAACCCGAGGCCTCGCCTGTGGGAGAGCGACGGCTGCGGCAGGAGTCCGAGCCCCGCGCTCGACCACCACAGGCCCCAATTTTGCGCCTAGCGCCGAGGGGCATCAACGACAATAGCTAGAGGCCGAACTGCGTGTCCGAACGGACCTTCCGCGAAATTGGCTTCATGTACCCGCAACGTCTTCAAATGGCACACCTGAGACCTAAGCCGGAGGGCAGCAAACCTCACCAATCCAGACATTCGGAAAAGGCGGTGAACTTCGCTGCGTGACAGAGGCTGTGTCAAAACGCTAACAGGCCACTGCTCGAAGAAATTTTATGTCTTGCGAGCTGATCCAAATCGGTAAGCCCCCGGTGAAGGTACATGAAGTGGTACGAATGCTTCGTCGTGCAAGGGCTCGTTTGAGTTATGACACACCCTCGATCAGTTCCAGCCCGACGAGCCGCCTGCCGCGCTTGCGCAGGGCGAGACGTTGCAGTTCGCTCACCTCGGTGTCGGTCGGATCGCAAGACCCCGTGCCATGGGCGTCGACCTCCCACGCACAGGCAATCACGGTCACACCGAAACCGGAATCCAACGCCGTTGGATCACACTCGCAGCTCCCCCACCCCAAGCCGGGCTGTGTCGGTTCGCCAGTGGCTTTGGCTTGATTACAGCCAAGTCAGCGCCAGGACTGTGCTCAGAATCCCGTTCGCGGCCCCCAAGGCTGCAAGGGCGATCAGAACACGTGGCATGAACATACCTGTCTGGCTTGGGCGCGTAGTCCTCATCCAATCCGGCAACGGTTCTGCCCACTCCTCCGGATGTCGTAGTTCCCCTGAGCTCTCAACGTCTGGTGTCTTGGACAAGTCTGATAAGGGTCGATGGCTGCCGGGCCGAGCGGACCTTTTCCGAAGGGCGATGCCACACTCGTGCAAGGATTTCACGACTGCCCGCTCGTGCGCAGCCGATTGTTCTCTGGGCCAGAGGTCGACTGGGCCGGGGGTGTTGGCCTGAGCCACAAGGTCGCGATCCGACAGAATGCCAGCCACTGCCCCGTGCGAACCCCTGACCGCGCCTGCACGACGCCCTCTATCATTCATGAAAGCCACGGAGTCATTACAGAATGCCGCCCGAGGAGACTCGTCTCGTGAAGACTCTCGCTCGCCTGCGTTGATGCCAGCCGCATCAAGGCACCAGGCGTGTTGAGGTCGCGAGCCGTAATCAGCACATGCGACCCAGGACACTCTTTTGCTCGTCATCATTTTGATCCTCCGGTTTCATCACGCAGCATGTCGTTGAAGGGTAGGGCTGATCTCGGCGGGTGCCGGCACATTGTGACTTGCGCTGATGAGTTGGCGGATAACTTCCAACACTGCGGCCGGGCTTGGCTGACCGAGAATGATATCGCCGCTCGAAGACGCCCGAGCCTCGGCCGCCGCGAGGACAGCGGGACGTGTCGGATAGGTGTCGTGGTACTCGTCGGCCAGGATCCAGCCATCGATCAGGATGGGCAGACCGGCTCGGGCATAAAGCCAGCCGATGGGGTGCTGCCAATCCCGCAGGATGAGGAAGGCATGCTCGCCCGTGTCCGCCGTGCTCACGTCGAACCCTGCGGCGTGGAGCCACTGTGCGAGGGTTTCGCGGAAGATTGGATTGTTGTCGACGACAAGAATGCGATCACGATGGTTCCTGTTCATGGTCACCTCCCGGGCACCATCCCGTCCCTCGGACGGTCTTGGTGCCGCTCGATGCGAGGCGCCGTTCGGTCGGCCTCATGTCTCAAAGACCTGTCTGATCTGCCGTTTATTCTCGCGGAACGCTCCATTCGAGCAGATTGGCACGGGCGCTGTGTTCAGTCGCACCTGCGAACAGACAGGCGACGATCTTGTGCGATCGCACGGGAATAAATCTGGTTCGTGCCTGGTCTGGATAGGCAGCGCAGCATCAGCACTGTGGACGCCGTCATGTTAGCCGACGGGCCGTCCAGCCCACGATCAGTGGGGATGTTGCCAAGCTAGCCACTTAGAATTGGTGGGCAGCCATGAACTCGCGTCGTGCACACAGAGGTCTGATCATGAGCGGCAACACCATGATCTCCGGGCCCATAGTCCTTCTGCGGGACCTAATGACTCTGGCCCCCACGTTGGGACAGCAGGAGGCAGAGGCAAGTTCCAAATGGTGGCCGACGAGCCGGTCCATGGCATCCGAAAATGTGACAGTTAGGAGGGAAGAGGGTACAATCGCGCAACGCGCGGAGGAACCTGTGCCGGTCTCCCTGTCGCCTCCCATGACGGCCGAGCAAGCCGATCTCGCCCGGCGCTTCCGCGAGCTGATGCTCCCGCATCTCGATGCCGCTTACAACCTGGCGCGCTATCTCCTGCGGGATCCGGTCGCCGCCGAGGACGTCGCGCAGGACGCCTTCCTGCGGGCGTTCCGCGCCTTCGAGGGCTACAGGGGTGGTGACCCGAAGGCGTGGATTCTGGCGATCGTGCGAAACTGCTGCCACACCTGGGCGAAAGCCGCGGCATCGGATCCAACGGTTCCACTTGAGAGGACCAAGACGGATCAAGGAGACGATGCGGGCGATGCAGTCGAGAGCAGCGCCGGGCCAGTCGATCCTGAGGACAGCCCCGAAACCGCCGCCGTGCGGCACAACGAGATCGCGACCATGAGGGAGCTGATCGAGAACTTGCCGGTTCCGTTCCGGGAGACCCTGGTCCTGCGGGAGCTGGAGGAGCTCTCCTACCAGGAGATCGCCGAAACGACGGGGACGCCGATCGGCACCGTGATGTCCCGCCTCGCCCGAGCCCGACACCTGCTCGCTGACGCCTGGCGCCGGCGCACCGCAGTGCGCGAGGAGACACGATTATGACCCGCCCCTGTGCTGACATGAAAGTCCTCATGCACGGTCACCTCGACGGCGAGCTGGATGCCGCGAATTCGTTCGAGGTCGAGGATCATCTGAGGACCTGTTCGGCCTGTGGGGGCGAATATCGGCGCCTGCAGGTGCTTCGGGCAACCCTGCGGGACGACGGGCTGCGGTATCGCGCGCCTGATACGCTGCGCGTGCGGATCCTGGGGGCCATTGAGCCTGCTCCGACGGCTCGACCTGCACTGGCCACCGTTCGCTGGTGGCAGCGCCTGTGGCGCGACCGCCGCCTTGGCCTGCCGGCGGCTGCTTTTGCAGCAGGTCTTGCGATGGTCCTGATCCTGCCGCGTCAGTCCTTGGATCTGGAGCAGGAACTTGTCTCCGAGCATGTTCGCTCCCTGATGGCAGGCCACATCACGGACGTGACCACGTCAGACCAGCATACGGTGAAGCCCTGGTTCGACGGCCGGCTTGATTTCGCTCCCCCGGTGATTGATCTGGCCAGTGAGGGCTTTGCGCTGACCGGCGGCCGGCTCGACTACATCGCAGGACGGGCGGTTGCAGCCTTGGTGTACAAACGCCGCGAGCACCTGATCAACCTGTTCGTATGGCCGGCGGAGAAGGCTGGGGTCGGGGCTGATCTGGTGCAGTCATCCGTCAACAACGGGTACAACACGCTGCACTGGTCGGGGAGTGGGATGACGTTCTGGGCGATCTCGGATCTTAACCCCGCTGAGCTACAGGAGTTCATGCGCCGTTTCCAGGATCATCTCGCGCCCCAATAGCTCTTTCCGGACGCGTCGGGAATGCCTTCACGCGCCCGACAACTAGCCTTGGTGAGCTGGGACATGCTACGGCAAGCCTTGGGCAGGAACGGGGGATGTGACGCTCTCCAGGCCATGCCTCAGGAACACGAAGGTCAGGCGGCGTATCGAAGGAGTTGCCTACGTCCGAAGGCTCTGTCCAACGACAATGCGCCTGCGCCGGTGGCGGTCAGCACGAACAGACCGCCCGCGATCGCAAGATCCTTCTCGAAGTGCAGAAGCTCGTTGCGGACGGCGAAGTTGGAATGAAACAGGAAGGCGGTCGCAAGACAGAAGAGGCCCAGGCTCAGTGAGCCCAAGCGTGCGTGCCAGCCCAATGCAACCATCAAGCCTGCCGCAAGTTGCAGCAGGATCGTCAGGACCAGCACGTAAGGCGGGACACCGACCTTGCTCATTGCGGCTGCGGAAGCCGCGAAGCCGGTTGCAAGCGTCACCGCTTCATGAAGGAAGATCAAAGCCAACAGGAACCGTCCCAGCAGCAGGAGGGGATCGGCGGCCTTCGACAGCATTGCCTCAAGCGTTCGGGACATCGCGACCTCCCAATGGTCAGCCCGGCGGAAACAGGTGGGCGAAGTCATCGCCCACCCGGCAGCCTCACTTGGCGGCTGTCCGCTTCAGGGCTTTCTCCAAGTCCTGACGCTCTTCGCAGCCGCCTGGACACAGTTTGACTAACGCCGCGAGCTGCTCCCTGGCCTTGCCGACATTGCCGGTTTCGACATACAGCTCGCCGAGGTACTCGCGGGCTGGCCGGTAGTCGGGTTGGAGCTGCAATGCCTTGGTGTAGTAGGTCAGCGAGGTTGCGTAGTCGCCTGTCTTGCGCAGGGTGTATCCCATCAGATTGTAGATGTCGGCCTGCTGGGTATCTTCCGCCAGACCGCGCAGCTCTTCCAAAGCCGCACCATAGCGGCCGGCCTGGATCTTGGCCCGTACGGAGCTCAGATCGACAGAGCCGGTCGCCGTATCATCATCGACCGCAAACGCTGCGCTGCTGGTCAGGGCTGGTGTAAGCGCTATCCCGGTCAGGAGAGCAAGGGAAAGGAGAGAGGTTCTCTTCAACATGGCATGTTCTCGCTGGTTGGGTCAGATTGGTACGGGGGTAAAGGCATAGGTGTTGTCGTCTTTTGCGAATGTACCGAGGCCTGGGAACGGGAAATGCGCCCCGCAGATCATCAGCTTGTCCGCCATGACGCGGTCGATGATCTTGCGACGGGTCGTCACCGCCATCGGCCCGTCCTGATCGTAGGCTCCCTGCCAATCCGGATGGGGCGCCAGGAGAGCCGGGACGTACATGGTGTCATTCGACACCAGCAACTGGTCGCTGCCTGAGGTCACCAGGAAGACGGAATGACCCGGCGTATGACCGTAGGCCTCGAGGATCTGGATCCCCGGAGCGACCTCCGTGCCACTTTCAACGAGCCTCCAGTTGTTCCAGGTCGGAAAGACGTCGGCGATGCGCTTGCCGGCGGCCCGGCGACCCTCCGGCAGTTTCTCGACACGGCCCGGCTCCGTCCAGAACCTGTACTCGGCACTGTTGACCACCAGTTCGGCCTCAGGAAACACGGCGTCGTTTGTGCCCTTCTCCATCAGGCCCCACACGTGGTCCGGATGAAAATGGGAGATCAGGATTGTGTTGATCTGGCTGCGATCAATGCCGGCAGCCTTCATGTTGGCCGGCAGATGCGTGGCGTTGGCCTGCCACTGACCAACGCCGGATCCTGCGTCGATCATGATGTGCCTGTCCCCGATCTTCAAAACGAGGACTGTGAGCGGGATCGGCATGAAGTCGGTCGTCAGTCCTGCCTTGGCGAGCGCCGCCTTCGTCTCATCGACGGTCACGCCCTTAATGAAGGCAGGGTCGTGCGGCTTGCGCCAGATGCCGTCATAGACGGCCGTCGCTTCAATCGATCCGACCTTGTACTTGTAGAAGCCTGTGGTTGGCTCGACAGGAGCCTCTGCATGAGCGTCGGCAATCCAGGCCAGTGGTTTCTGTAGCCCGAAAGCCGCCGCCATGGCCGCACTGACCAGGACGCCTCGGCGTGACATGTTGAACATTCTGGTTCTCCAAAGATCGATGTGCCGAGGAGCAGATCGGACACCGAGCTCTATCAATGCTCCTTGCCAGCAAGACCGTCGCAATCGTGGTTTTATTCCCGGGTCGGCGGGCTCAGTTCAGCGAGATCCGATTGCCTCGGAGGATCGTCCGATAACGCTTGTAAGAGGGGCCGGAACAAGAGCTGCTCCTGTTGACGCGATGAGTTAGAATGGATCAGCAGCCTCTCCGATAAGGTTTGCGGACCGACCACTCAAAGTGAAGCAAGATGCTGCTCTCATGGATTAAGTCCGTTTGAACCTATTGCATGAACGCGCCTTCAGGAACCTACCTGGGCGACGACGCGCTCTCACGGTCTGGCACTTTAATGATCCTCACGAAGATGGTGTAACATAGAGCGGTGTCGATCCTCGTGAGGAGGTGCGCGATGGAGGACAACGTTTGGCGGCCGTCGCATCTGACGGCGGAGCAGATGGAGGAGCGCCGCCTGACAGCCGCGACGCTGTTGCGCCAGGGGCAACTCTCGCAGGCGGAGATCGCCCGGCACGTGGGGGTCAGCCGCGCCAGTGTCTGCCGCTGGGCCGCCACCCTGGCCCAAGAGGGCCCGCGCGGCCTGGAAGCGCGACCGATTCCAGGACAGCTCCCCCGCCTCGATGAGAAGGCCTGGATCCGCCTGGGGCGGCTGCTGGACCGAGGCGCTCTGGCGGCGGGCTTTGCCACCGAGCGCTGGACCCTCGCGCGCATTGCCGCCCTGATCGAGCGGGAGTTCGGCGTGCACTATCATCCGCGCTACCTGGAGCGGCCGCTCAAGGCGCACGGCTTCAGCGTGCAGCGCCCCGCCCCAAGAGCCAGGGAGCGCGATGAGCTGGTGATCGCGGTCTGGCCCAAGCGCGAGTGGGTGGCGCTCAAAAAAAAGCGCACCGGGAGCGCCGGACGCTCCTGCTCGTGGATGAGACGGGCCACAGCTTCCGCGCCCGGCCGGCCACGACCTGGGCGCGGCGCGGGCTGACGCCGCTGCTGCGGCGGGTGAGCAAGCGGCGGGAGGTGTCGAGCATCGTGGCGATCACGCCCGACGGGCGCCTGTATGCGCGCCACTTCCGCACCCCGATCTCAAGCCGTTGCGTGATCCTGGCCCTGCGCTTCTTCCGGCGCAAGGTCGGCGCGCCGCTGCTGGTGGTCTGGGATCGGCTCAACGCCCACCGCTCACGGGCGACAATGGACTTCGTCTCGGCGCACGCGCAGGATTACACTGTGGCCTACCTGCCGGCATATGCCCCCGAGTTGAACCCGGAAGAGCAGTGCAATGCGCTCGTCAAGTGCGCTATGGCCAATGCGCTCCCTGGATCAGTCGCCGATCTGCACCGCCTCGCCCGCCGCGAATTCTGTCGCTTGCAAGGTCAACCCGAGATGATCGTCAGCTTCTTTCGGCACGCAGGTCTCTCTGTTGCAGGTCTTCCGTGAAGGTCAATAGGGACAGTATCCTTCTCCATAAGCTGTTCGGCCCTGAATGACGGCTCACAACCGAAATCCAACTGCACTCAGCCATTGCAGAGGCCTCTCGCTCGTTTCGCGGGGTCACGTTCTTGCGACGTACTCCGTTCCCGTGTTTTTCGGGAGCAATTCTTGTTCCAGCCCCAGATTGCGGAGAGCATAAGGAATTGTGGGGCAACAATTCGGCCCCAACGGCAGGCGCAATCGCTGTCGTGGATGTTCCGCTCGTCAAAATCGACCCAAAAGCCAATGCAGTCACCGCCCTCTTCAAAGGAACGGGGTGGGAAGACGCCATTCGGTTCGGTGGCGGATCGCTCTGGATCTCCAGACCTTCGACCCGTCGGCTCACGCCGCAAGATCCATAAAGAGCCTTCTGCGACACCGGCGATCGTCCCACGGCCTTGTCACGTCAATGCTAACGGGTCGAGCTGTTGCGCGGTAGGGTAGGGGATTCAGCCCGTGTCCTATCACCGTCATCAGTTCTCGCCCGAGATCATCCCGCGTGCCGTCTGGTTGTGCCTGCGGTTTACGCTCAGCTATCGCGACGTGGAGGAACTCCTGGCCGAACGCGACCTCACGGTGCATCTCGAGCACTTCGAACGATGTCGCGCGAATGGTAGCGCCTTCTACTCACTCAACTCCGTGAGCAGCGCTTTAGCCGATCTCAAATCGGGCGTGTCGAAGCCCTCGGTAAACCAGTCGTATACAGGGGCGAGGAGATCATGGGCTTCCTGGCGCCTGTCGTGCCGCCAGAGCCGGGCGAGGCTGGTCGCGGCGCGCAGCTCAAACGTCTTCGCGCTCTGACCTCGGGCGACGTCGATGGCTCGAAACAGGTCTGCTTCGGCTTCACCGGCGGCGGCGAGTAGCAGGTCGGCGCGGACGCGATAGCCTTCGGCCTCGGCAAGACGCTGCTCCCCTTGCTCGACCAACGGGTGCATCTCCTCGAGAAGCCGGAGCCCACCGTGAATGTCCCCTGAGGTGCAGAGGATCTCCGCCGCTACGACGGCGATACAGGGCGTGAAGACGCGCCACGACGTTTCCGCATGCATCGCCTCAATGTCCTGGCGCAACTGAGCGAGGTTGTCCGTCGATGCGGTCCGCCCGGCGCGGGCGCAGCTCAGTATGGCGCGCCCCCTCGTGGCCCAGAAGAGCGCACCCTGCTCCCGTGCAATCGCGATCAGTTCGCCGGCCAGCCCTTCCGCGGGGACGAGGTCGCGCCGGAGCAAGT
>NZ_VOSK01000156.1 GCF_009296175.1 Microvirga tunisiensis
TCAGAGGCCTCGGCCTCGCCTCTGTCCACGTCCAGCCAGTCGAGTAATCCGACGAACCGCCGTATACGGACCCGTATGTACGGTGGTGTGGGAGGGGTGGAACCGCGAGGCTCCCCCCTATCCCGATGTTTCAAGGTGCCCGGCCAAGGGGGCGTCTTATGTCGCATTCCTTAAACGGCTCAGTTTCCGGCACACTGGAAGTGTGCTGAACTCAACAGAACAACCGCTCATCACAGAATAATAAGGAGCGGTGAGAAGGGGCTGTACCATGATCGAATCCGAACCGAATGTCGTCGCATTCAAACCGCGTAAGCCGGTGACCCATCATCCCAGAAGCCTCATGGAGCGGATCTATGCCGCCGGCTCCCTGTCCATCCGGGCGGATGACCGGGCTACCAAAATGGCCGCCATCATGCTGCAGGCCCTGGGCTTTCTGGTGATCGAGGAGATTCTGGCCGACGGCACACCGCGCCGGCTCAACCGCGGCGAGGCACGGCAGGCCCTGGACCGCCCCTGGCGGCTCTCGAAGCCAGCCTTTTCCGGCACGGTCGGCGTCCCGGACGGGGGCGGGGCCTTTCCGGCTTGAGTGCCATTACCTGGCTCGTCAGAGGCTGACGCGAGAATTGGCCCATTCCTGAGCCCTCATCCTGAGACGGACCGGGAGGTCCGTCTCAGGATGAGGTTTGAGCTGTTTCAAGACCGCCCCAAAGCCGTCTTCATGAAGGTGATGGCATCGGGAGAAGCCCATTCCGCCGGCCCTTTCAGCAGGGCGATCTCGCAGCCCGACGCATCGACCACGAAGGTGGTCGGCAGGCCGACGACATGGCCGGATTTCTGCAGCACCTGCAGCAGCTTGCCTTCCGGATCGGCATGATAGGCCAGGTTCCTGATGCCGTTCTCCTGCAGCCAGGCCTTCGGCTTTTCGCGGTTGCGGGTGTCGACATTGATGGCGACGACCTGGAAATCGGGGCCGCCCAGCTCCGTCTGCAGCTTGTCGAGGGCCGGCATTTCCTCGCGGCAGGGTATGCACCAGGTCGCCCAGAGATTGACCAGGACGGTCTTGCCCTTGAAGTCGGACAGGCTCATCGGCTGCCCCTCGGGGCCGGTGAAGGCAATGACGGGCGGCGGCTTCGGCGCATTGCTCACGCCGACGGCCGCCACCTCGCCCCTCGCCAGCGGCTTCAGGCTTGCGGTTTTCGCCTGCGCGGCGCGGCATTCGACGACACCAGCCGCCATGGGATCGCGGGGCGCAAGGCCATACCAGGCTGCGCCTGCTCCCGCGAGAACGAGAGCCGCAAGACCAACCAGCCAGCCTTTTCGGGATTTCACTGCGTTCGACATCGCCCGTGATGTGGCGCTTTTCCGCTGAAGCCTCAAGTCCTGAATACAGGACCGCCATGACCCGCCCATCACGAAAGTGTTGGAGACAGAGCCTGTCGTCTTCCACACCTTGCCTCTCGCATCCGGCAACGCTTGCCGTTATGGTGCGGCCACGTTTCGGAGCTCTCTATGTCGTCCAGCCTGACTTTCCCTCGTGCCGTCCTGGTTTGCGGCCTTCTTGTCCTCGGTCTGACCGCCTGCGGCCGCCGCGGCGCGCTCGAGCCGCCGCCGGACGCCTCGGCGCAGGCGGCCGAGACCCAGGCGCAGACCCCGACGAGCGACGCGACCCTGCCCTCCCCGGTCGGCACGCCCCGCTCCCAGCCGAACCGGGGCTACACGATTCCGAGCAAGCCCTTTATTCTCGATCCGCTGCTTTAGGCTTTTTCGATGCACCATTTTGCCTATCGTGACGGCGTCCTCCATGCGGAGGGGGTCGATCTGCGACGCCTCGCGGACGAGGTCGGAACCCCGTTCTATTGCTATTCCTCGGCCACCCTGGAGCGGCATTACAAGGTCTTCACTGAGGCCTTCGCCGATACGGACGTCCTCGTCTGCTATGCCATGAAGGCCAACTCCAATCAGGCCGTGCTCAGGACGCTCGGCCGCCTGGGAGCCGGCATGGACATCGTCTCCGAGGGCGAGCTGCGCCGCGCGCTGGCCGCCGGTGTGCCGGGCGAGCGGATCGTGTTCTCCGGCGTCGGCAAGACCAGACCTGAGATGGCTTTCGCGCTCGAGAGCGGAATCCTCTGCTTCAACGTGGAATCGGAGCCGGAACTCGAGGCGCTCTCAGACGTCGCCCTCTCCAAGAGCATGCGCGCTCCCGTGTCGATCCGCATCAACCCGGACGTGGACGCCAAGACCCACGCCAAGATTTCGACCGGGAAATCCGAGAACAAGTTCGGCATTCCCATCGCCCGCGCCCGCGAGGTTTATGCACGGGCGGCAGCGCTCAAAGGGATCGAGGTCACCGGCGTCGACATGCATATCGGCAGCCAGATCACGGATCTTGCTCCTTACGACAATGCGACCGCCCTTCTCGCCGAGCTCGCCCGCGATCTGATGGCCGCGGGGCACAAGCTGCATCACATCGATCTCGGCGGCGGCCTCGGCGTGCCGTATCGCGAGGACAACGAGCCTCCGCCCGATCCGCAGGCCTATGCTGCGATCATCAAGCGCCACACCAAGGATCTCGGCCTCAAGCTCGTGTTCGAGATGGGCCGCATGATCGCCGGCAATGCGGGCGTGCTCATCGCCCGGGTGATCTACGTCAAGCAGGGCGCCGACAAGCCCTTCGTGATCGTCGATGCCGCGATGAACGATCTCATCCGCCCGACGCTCTACGAAGCTCATCACGACATCAAGCCGGTCGTCGAGGCTGCGCCCGACACCGCGCGCGTCGTCGCCGATGTGGTCGGCCCCGTCTGCGAGACCGGCGATTATCTCGCCCTCTCCCGCGACATGCCGGCCGTCGAAGCCGGCGACCTCATCGCCATTATGACCGCCGGCGCCTATGGGGCGGTTCAGGCCAACACCTACAACACGCGGCTTCTCGTGCCCGAGGTGCTCGTCCGCGGCGAGGATCACGCGGTGGTGCGCCCGCGTCCGGCTTACGAAGAGCTGATCGGGCTCGATCGGGTTCCGGACTGGCTGGACTGAACACAGTCACCGTGCAAGCTGAAACATGAGCAACCCGGCGGGCAGACTGCCGGGTTGCTCGTATGAAGCGATGGCCGGGCCGATGGATCATTCACCATGGCGCAACGTTGACGGTCGCGGAGGGCTGCAAGCCCCATCCGCAACGGTCAATGAGGTCGGAGCAGCCACAAACGTCCTAACGTCGCTGACCGGTCACCTCTTCTTGAAGCTCCGCGCGCAATTGACCGCTGGTCATCCGGGGCGTGCGTGCTAGCTTTTTCGTGGGGGTGTCTGCACATTTCGTGCAGCGGGAGATGTTTGGCATGAGCGAAGGCCCGAACCCGACGCCTGGGCGCAGCCCCCTGAACCAGAAGTTCGGGCGTCTGGTCGCTCATGCGCGCTGGTCCCTCTGGTGGGAGGAGGCCTGGCCCCGGCTCTGGCTGCCGTTCGCCATCGTCCTTTTGTTTTTCACCCTGTCCTGGCTTGGCCTCTGGCTCGATGCCTCGCCCCTGTGGCGCACCATCGGACTAGGCCTGTTCACGGCAGCCTTTCTCCTGTCGCTCTGGCCTCTGTTGCGCCTGCGGATGCCCACCCGGACGCGCGCGCTCGACCGGCTCGACCGGGAAACGGGCATGAGCCATGGACCGGCCCGCGTTCTTGACGATACGCTTGCCCTCGGCTCGACGGATCCCGGCACCAAGGCTCTCTGGGCGCTTCATCGCAAGCGCGCGGAAGAAGCCGTCGGCCGCATGCGCGTCGGCCTGCCGCAGCCCAATATGGCGAAGCGCGACCGCTATGCCTTGCGGGCTGCAGGTCTTCTCGCCCTGGTGACGAGCGCCTTCGTGGCGGGGCCCGAGATCGGCTCGCGGCTCGCCGCAGCCTTCGACTGGCGGAAGATCGAGACCGCCTCCCCGTCGTTCCGAATCGACGGGTGGATCGATCCGCCCCTTTATACCCGCACGCCGCCGCTGATGATCGACCTGGCGCGGGGGCAAAGCCTGCGCGCGCCGATCCACTCGACGGTCGTCGTCCGGATCGCCGGCGAGGACAGCGCCGAGGTCAAGCCGGGCAAGGGCCTGACGCCTCTGCCTCCCAAGGCCAATCAGCGTGCGGACATGCGCGAGGAGCGCTACAAGCTCGACGGCTCGAGCGAGTTGACGGTCAGCACGGGTTTCGCGAACAGCGTGACCCTGACCATCGAGGCCATTCCCGACCGGCTGCCTGAGATCGCCTTCACCATGCCGCCCGAGGTGAATGCACGCGGCACCTTCACCTTGAGCTACAAGGGCAAGGACGATTACGGCATCGCCTCGCTCGAAGGCATCGTGGAAAAGGCCGACAACAGCAAGGGGCGCTCCCTCGTTCCTGCCCCGCAGCTCACCCTGGCCCTTCCAAGCCATGAGGAGAACGCCCCGGACACCAGGTCTCCGGTCGACCTCACGAACCATGCGTGGGCCGGGGCTCCGGTGACGATCAGGCTGAAGGCCAAGGACGAGGCAGGCCAAGAAGCGTTGAGCGAGGCGATCACCTTCACCCTGCCGCAGCGTCCCTTCACCAATCCTCTCGCCAAGGCCCTGGTCGAGCAGCGGCGTAATCTCGTTCTCGCTCCGGATGACCGTAAGCGCGTTCAGGTCGCGCTCGATGCCCTGCTGATCGCGCCGGAGGAATACACCCCGCAATGGGGCGTGTTCATGGGCCTTCGTGCTGGAACGGAACGTCTGCGCGTCGCCAAGACCGATCAGGATCTGCTCGATGTGGCCGACTGGCTCTGGGCCATAGCGCTCCAGATCGAGGATGGCGGCCTCTCCGATGCGGAGCGGGAGCTGCGCGCGGCTCAGGAGCGCTTGAAGGAGGCTATGGACCGGGGTGCGACGGATGACGAGATCCGGCGCCTGACGGAAGATCTGCGACAGGCCATGGACAAGTTCCTGCGTGAATTCGCCCAGCGCATGCAGCAGAACCAGCAATCGCAGGACCAGAACCAGCGCACGCCCCCGGACCGGGTGATCTCGCAGGATGACCTCAATCGCATGCTGCGTCAGATGGAAGAGGCGATGCGCCGCGGCGACGTGGCCGAGGCCCAGCGCCTCCTCGAGCAGTTGCGCAACATTCTCGAAAACCTGCAGACCGCCCAGCCCAACAACCGCATGACCGATCCGCTCGGGCGCGAGATGAATCAGGCCATGCAGGATCTGGAGGACATGGCGCGCGAGCAGCAGAATCTGCGCGACGAAACCTTCCGCGACGGCCAGAACCGGCGCATGCAGCAGGGCGACCGCAACGGGCAGCGCCAGCAGGGGCAGCGCCAGGGCCAGAGGCAGCAGGGACAGCGCCAACAGGGCCAGCAAGGTCAGCAGGGCGAAGGCCAGGAGCAGGCCGAAAACGGCCAGGGAGGTCAGGACCAGGATCCGCTGGGTCTGAAGCAGCGGCAGCAGGCGCTGAGGGAAAGGCTGGAGGAGCTGCAGCGGCGGATGCAGGGCATGGGCATGCAGGGCGAGCAGGGCCTCGGCGATGCCGAGCAGGCCATGCGCGATGCGGAAGGTTCGCTGGGCCAGGGCCAGGACGGCCCGGCGGTCGACGCCCAGGGCCGGGCACTCGAAAATCTCCGTCGTGGCATGCAGGGTATGGCGCAGCAGATGCAGCAAATGCAGCAGGGCGACGGCCAGGGGAACGAACAGGCCGGCGACCAGCCGGGCCAGGGCAATCCGCAGGGCAACCAGCAGACCGGACAGCGCGACAACGATCCTTTGGGTCGCCCGGTTCGGAACAGGGACTATTCCGATGGTCGCGTCGATGTGCCCAGCGCCGGCCAGTCGCCTGCCCAACGGGCGCAACGGATCTTGGAAGAATTGCGGCGCAAGCTGGGCGATCCCAGCCGACCGCAGGAAGAGCTCGATTATTTCGATCGCCTGCTGCGCCGAAACTGAGGCTAGGATAACGGCGCCTCTTGCCTCTCTGCCGGGTTCGGGCCACGGTCGCCCGAATCTTCTTATGGAATCAAGATGACAAGTTTTGCCGATTTGCTTGTGCCGATTGTGGTGGTTGCCGTCGCCTTCGTGCTGCTTTTAGGCCTGATCAACATGCTGCGCGGCGGCAACGCCAATCGGTCGCAGCACCTCATGAGGTTACGTGTCCTGCTTCAGTTTCTGGCGATCATCGTCATCATGGGCGTCATCTGGTGGCGCGCCGCATGACGTAGCGAGAAGCGTGGAAACCGGTTCCACTTTTCCACACAATGGGTCGGGCATCTCCGTATTGACACTTTTTCGCCACGGTTTCTATTAAGAGAACGTTAGCCATAATGGCATAGGCTCCTGGCCATAATTTTTATTGATTTACGGAACTCTTAATGCGCATCAGTCCAGCTATAGGCTTGAGCCTTCTGGTCCTAATTGTGGGATCGACAGGCGTCCTAGGCTCCGACTTCAAGCGGCAAGCAAATTCCTTCCAAGCTCCATCTCAACCGAATTTCCTGTCAGAATTCCGTTTTGGTTTGTCTGCTCAGGATCCTTGGGGCGCGGGGGGACGCGACAGCTCCGCCAATCTCACCGGCGAAATCCTTTTTGCAAAACCGTTTACGGCCTCGGACCTTTTCACCAGTTATTTCATTCCACGGCCGCATGTGGGCGGCAGCCTGAATTTCGATGATCGGACGAGCTTTGCCTATGCGGGGTTGTCCTGGACCATCGACGTCACGCCCAATGTCTTCGTTGAGGGCAGCTTCGGCGGCGCCATCCATAACGGCAAGGAATCCTCGCATCCCCTGTCCGATCGCCAGGCGCTGAGTTGCTCGCCGCTGTTTCGCGAATCGGGTTCGGTGGGCGTGCGGCTTTCCGCCAATTGGAGCGTGATGGCGACCATCGAGCATCTGTCCGATGGCGGAACCTGCTCCGACGAGAATAGAGGCTTGACGAATGTCGGCGCACGGGTTGGGTATTCGTTTTAACTGAATCCCAACCTTCGGGTCCTCCATGGTCGTCCTCAACCGCATCTACACCCGCACCGGGGACAAGGGGACCACCGCCCTTGCCGCCGGAGGACGCCGCCCGAAACACGATCTCCGCATCGAGGCCTTTGGCACGGTGGACGAAACCAACGCCTGCATCGGGCTGGTTCGCCTTCATACGGCGGGCCACGAGATCGATGCGATGCTGGGCCGTATCCAGAATGATCTGTTCGATCTCGGTGCCGATCTCGCCACCGTCGAGACGGACAAGCCCCTCCCCTATGAACCCCTGCGCATGACACAGGCACAGGTGGATCGTCTCGAGCAGGAGATCGACCGGCTCAACGCGGAGCTGTCGGTTCTGCGCTCCTTCGTCCTCCCGGGCGGCACGCCCGCCGCAGCCGCACTCCATCTCGCGCGCACGGTTTGCCGCCGCGCGGAACGCCTTGTGGTCGAACTCATGGAGAAGCCGGAGGAAAAGGTGTCTCCGGAATCCGTGAAATACCTGAACCGCCTCTCGGATTTCCTCTTCGTCGCGTCCCGTTACGCCAACGATAAGGGCGCGCTCGACGTCCTCTGGGTGCCCGGTCAGAACCGTTAGGAGCGGATCATGTTCTTACCGCTTCACGACGGCGTTCCGCTCAAGAACATGAAGACGCCGCTCGCGACGCGGTTTCTCATCGGCGTCTGCGTCGTCGCCTACCTTTTTACCTTCTACGGCCCTCTCGGCGAAGATGCGGTGGTGGGCGGGCTCGGCTTCATCCCATCGGTTCTGTTCGGCACGGAGGCGCTCCCCGAAGGCTATCCCTTCGTTCCGGTCGAGCTGACACTGGCCACCAACATCTTCCTGCACGGCTCGCTGCTCCACCTGATCGGAAACATGCTGTTTCTCTGGGTGTTCGGCGACAATGTGGAGGACGCCATGGGGCATCTCCGTTTCATCCTGTTCTTCCCGCTCTGCGGGACGGCCGCGAGCCTGGCCCATGCCTTCATCACCACGGAGCCGCACCGCCCGCTGATCGGCGCCTCCGGCGGCGTATCGGGCGTGGTGGCGGCCTATCTCATCCTCTACCCGCGCGTGAAGATCTGGGGTCTGTTCCTGAAGGGCATTCCGTTGCACCTTCCCGCCTATTGGACCATCGGCTTCTGGTTCGTCCTCCAGTTTGCCTCGGCCTTCCTCGGCGGAGACGAGAGCGTGGGCTGGTTTGCCCATCTTGGCGGCTTCATAGTCGGCGCTATTCTCATCCCCCTCATGCGCCGCCGTTACGATCCCGTGCTCGCCCGCGTCCAGGCCCAGGAAATGCAGGCGCCGCGTTGACATTGAGGCATGACCACTGACTGCAACAGACGGCCAAAAGCGCATTTCACTTTCCGGCTCGATGCTCTAGGTTCCCATCCGCCTTTTTCCTATATGTCCGGAGGGCTGTTTTTCGGCGACATCCGGACCCGACCTTTGGTGAGGACAGACGAATGAAGCTTCTTGTGTGTGTGAAGCGGGTTGTGGACTACAACGTGAAGATCCGGGTGAAGCCGGACGGGTCGGGCGTGGAACTGGCCAACATCAAGATGTCCATGAATCCTTTCGACGAGATCGCCGTCGAGGAGGCCGTGCGCCTGAAGGAGCAGGGCAAAGCCACCGAGATCGTCGCCGTCTCCATCGGCCCGCAACAGGCGGGCGAGACCATCCGCACCGCGCTGGCCATGGGCGCCGACCGCGGCATCCTGGTCAAGACCGACGTGACCGTCGAGCCGCTCGCCGTCGCCAAGATCCTGGCCAAGGTGGTCGAGCAGGAGAAGCCCGATCTCATCATCATGGGCAAGCAGGCCATCGACGACGATTCCAACCAGACCGGCCAGATGCTCGCCGCCCTGCTCGGCTGGCCACAGGGCACCTTCGCGTTCAAGGTCAATGTGACTGAGGGCTCCATCGACGTCACCCGTGAGGTCGATGGCGGCCTGCAGACGGTGGGCCTCAAGCTGCCGGCCGTCGTCACCACGGATCTGCGCCTCAACGAGCCGCGCTATGCCAGCTTGCCCAACATCATGAAGGCCAAGAAGAAGCCGCTCGACGAAACCTCGCCGGAGACGCTCGGCGTCGACGTATCCCCGCGTCTGAAGGTGGTGAAGACCGCCGAGCCCGGCGGCCGCAAGGCAGGCGTGAAGGTCGGCTCCGTGGCTGAACTCGTCCAGAAGCTCAAAGTCGAAGCCGGCGTGCTCTAAGAAGGACTTTAGAACAATGACCACCTTGCTGATTGCCGAGCACGACAACGCTCACCTGAAAGATGCCACCCACAAGGCCCTCTCGGCCGCCAAGGCGCTCGGCGCGCCCGTGCACGTCCTGGTGGCCGGCTCCAACGCCCGTGCGGCCGCCGAAGCCGCCGCTAAGCTGGAAGGCGTGGAGAAGGTGCTGCTCGCCGAGGGCGCCGCTTACGAGCACCAACTCGCCGAGCCGACCGCGGCGCTCATCGTACAGCTTGCCGGCCCCTACGATGCCGTGGTGGCGCCTGCCACCAGCAAGGGCAAGAACGTGATGCCGCGCGTGGCTGCCCTCCTTGACGTGATGCAGGTGTCCGACATCACCAAGGTGGTGGCGCCCGACACCTTCGAGCGGCCGATCTATGCCGGCAACGCCATCCAGACCGTGCAGGCCACCGATGCCAAGAAAGTGATCACGGTTCGGACTGCAGCGTTTCCTGCTGCCGGTGAAGGTGGCTCGGCCTCAATCGAGGCCGTCGACCCTGCCGAGGATCCGGGCACATCGAGCTTCAAGGGCGAGGAGATCGCCCAGAACGACCGTCCCGAACTGACTTCGGCCCGGATCATCATCTCGGGAGGCCGTTCGCTCGGCTCGTCGGAGAACTTCACCAAGTATATCGAGCCGATTGCCGACACGCTCGGCGCGGCCATGGGCGCCTCGCGCGCGGCGGTGGATGCGGGCTACGCGCCCAACGACTGGCAGGTGGGCCAGACCGGCAAGGTGGTGGCGCCGGATCTCTACATTGCGGTGGGCATTTCAGGGGCCATTCAGCATCTGGCGGGCATGAAGGACTCCAAGGTGATCGTGGCGATCAACAAGGACGAGGAGGCCCCGATCTTCCAGGTGGCGGATTACGGCCTCGTCGGCGACCTCTTTCAGATCCTGCCGGAACTGAAGGAGGAGTTGACCAAAGCAGGTCAATAAGGTCAGGAATAATGACGGACCGGGCGGGACTCTCTGCCCGGCCGCTTTTGACGATTGAATGCAGGCAGCAAGATCAGATGGGCATTGAGATCAAAACGGTTGGCGTTGTCGGCTCCGGACAGATGGGCAGCGGCATCGCCCATGTCTGCTCGCTCGCGGGATTCAACGTCCGGCTCAACGATCTCTCGGAAGATCGGATCAATGCCGGGCTTGCGACGATCAACGGCAACATGGCGCGCCAAGTGTCCAAGGGTGCCATTTCCGATGCCGACAGGCAGGCGGCGCTGGAGCGGATCAAACCAGCCCGCACCTATGACGATCTGTCCGCCTGCGACCTCGTCATCGAGGCTGCGACCGAGAACGAGGAGGTGAAGCGCAAGATCTTCACCAATCTCAGCCCGTCGCTCCGCCCCGACGCGCTGCTCGCCACCAACACGTCGTCGATCTCGATTACGCGCCTTGCCGCCGCCACCGACCGGCCGGAACGGTTCATCGGCATTCACTTCATGAACCCGGTGCCGGTGATGCAGCTCGTCGAGCTGATCCGGGGCATCGCCACCGAGGATCACACTTACGAATCCGCCAAGCAATTCATCGGCAGGCTCGGCAAGACCTCCACCGTTTCCGAGGATTTTCCGGCCTTCATCGTCAATCGTATCCTGCTGCCGATGATCAACGAGGCGATCTACACCCTCTACGAGGGCGTGGGCTCCGTGGAAGCCATCGACACGGCCATGCGGCTCGGCGCCAACCATCCCATGGGGCCGCTCCAGTTGGCCGATTTCATCGGCCTCGATACCTGCCTCTCGATCATGCAGGTGCTGCACGAGGGCTTGGCCGATTCCAAGTACCGCCCCTGCCCGCTCCTCGTGAAATACGTGGAAGCCGGCTGGCTCGGCCGGAAGACAAAGCGCGGCTTCTACGATTATCGTGGCGAGAAGCCGGTTCCGACCCGCTAAGACGTTTGCTCAGCGGGCTTAAGCATTAGAGCAGCCGCTTGAAGGCATCGGTGAAGAAGTAGGGTCCGAAGCTCCACAGGCCGGCCCACAGCATGGCCCCAAGGGCGTTCGCCACGACGAAATGGTGCCAGGGCATCCCGGCCGATCCGGCGATGAGGCCGTTGAGCTGCCGCAGCACGACGATGAAACGCGCCGTGAGAACCATGAAGAACCCCTTGGTCTTCACCATGGTCTCCAGCCTGGACAGGCGTTCCGGCGTGAGCTTCACCACGTACCCGAACCTGTTCAGAAGCGGCCGGCCGCCAAACCGGCCGATCAGATAGCCGGTGCTATCACCCAGCACGGCGCCGAGCCAGGCGGCCAGAAAGACGTGGCCGATTGCGAGATCGCCGCGCGTCGCCAGGAGAGAAGCTGCGATCAGTGCGCTCTCACCGGGCAGGGGCGCTCCGAACGACTCGAAATAGAGGACGATGAGCAGGGCCCATACGCCATAGGCTACAATGGCGGGCTCGATCCAGGCCAAGCCTTGCTGGAGAAGGTTCATCGAAACTCCTAGAGCGTCGTTGGGTGCGAACCGAAGGTCCGCGTCAGCGAAAAGCCCGATCCACCTTTCCGCAGAATGCGCCAAGTTACTTGGAAGTCGGCCTGATTTGTCCACACCGCACTTCCTGTGGGTGCGTCACAAACGTTTGGCCCTGGATCTTCACAACGGTGTCATATTGCCTATAGTCTACTCCGACGGGATACGACGCTTCTCTTGTCCTGCGCATGGTTCGGAAGAGCGGTTCCGGTTTTCCGGGCCGGACGATGCGCCAGCCAAGAAGAAGAGCATCGCCTGGATCCCAAAAGTGGTGTTCACTTTTGGGTCCGATGCTCCGAGGAGGTGAGGTGACGATACACGTCCAGCCTGTTGTGCGACCGGAGGCCTGCCCGGCCCTCGTTCTCAATGCCGATTACCGGCCTTTGAGCTACTACCCCTTGTCCATCTGGTGTTGGCAGGACGCGATCAAGGCGGTGTTCCTGGACAGGGTCAACATCGTCTCGGAATACGACAAGGTCGTGCGAAGTCCGACCTTCGAGATCCGCCTTCCCTCGGTCATATCGCTCAAAACCTACGTCAAACCGTCACGTCACCCGGCCTTCACCCGCTTCAACGTCTTCCTGCGCGACCGCTTCAGCTGCCAGTATTGCGGAGATCGTGAGGACCTAACCTTCGATCACGTCATCCCCCGGTCCAAGGGCGGGCAAACCACTTGGGAGAACGTCGTCGCCGCCTGTGCACCCTGCAACCTCCGCAAAGGGGACAAACTGCCCCGCGAGGTGGAAATGTGGCCCCGGCAGAGCCCCTTCGCCCCGACTGTCCACGACCTTCACTCCAACGGCCGCCTCTTCCCGCCGAACTATCTCCACGACAGCTGGATGGATTATCTCTACTGGGACAGCGAACTGGAGCCTTAAAGCCCCTTCTCGTATCTATTCAGACCTCGCAAGCCGGTCCCTCCCCCTATGGGCAAACCGGTCAGGCCAGACGACCGCGAGCCGCGACTGGCAATTCGCCGACGATGTTGTCTCCCCGCACGGTTACCAGCCGATCCACCATGTTCACCACCACACAGACATGGTTCGGCACGATGCGCACCACATCGCCAATGCCCGGGCGATCATTGCAGGCGGACAGATCAAGAAATCCGTGCTCCTCTGCGAAGCGGGCGATCTTGGCCTGCGGATGCTCGAGGATGAGGCCGTGCCCCTCAAGGCCGCCCGTATCGCTCGTCAATGTCTTTGATCCTGAATCGAGAATACCCCGCTCGGGACCGGCCCGACTGACCACTGTGGCATAGACCGTCAGGGCGCAATCCTCCAACTGCGCGACGCCGGCAGCCAGCATCATGCGGTCGTTGAACACCGAGGTCCCGGCCCGATGTTCGGTCACGCCCCTGATCTTGCCGAGATTGACCAGATTGGGGGTACCGCCCGACGAGACCATGCGCGGTTCAAGTCCGAACTCCCGCACGCTGGCCGTGGCCGCATCGAGGAATACTTGCGTCTCGGCCACGGCGTTCTCCGGCGGATACAGCATGAAGCCCGCAAATGAGAGCCCGGGGCGGGACGCGATGTCTCTGGCCAGGGCAACGGCCTCCGCTACTGTCTCGACCCCGGCCCGCTTGCGCCCGGTATCGCATTCCACGACCACATCGAGATCGCGTCCGGCGATGACTGCAGCCTGCGGCAGACCTGCGACGACGACTGGGTTGTCGGCCGCCACGGTGACCCTCGCCCGCGACAGCAACCTGCCGAGGCGGCTCAGCTTCTCTTCGCCGAGGATGTTATAGGCGATGAGGATGTCGTCATGGCCATTCTCGGCCATGATTTCGGCTTCGCCAAGCTTCTGGCAGGTGATGCCGCGCGCGCCTGCATCCCGTTGCATGTCGGCGATGACCGGGCTCTTATGCGTCTTGATGTGCGGGCGATTGGCGATTCCGGCCGCATCGCACAGGGCCTGCACCCGGGCGATGTTGCGCTCGACCACGTCGAGATCGATCACCACCGCGGGCGTCCCGAACTGTCGTGCAATCTCGTCCTTGAGAGCCTGGATACTCATGAAGGTCCCCGATCCTGTTTGAGCGAAGGCTAGCGGGGTCGCCTGCGCCGACGCAAGCCCTCACCGGTCGAGGTAAAAACCCTTGCGAGCGGCCGCCATGGCAGCAAAGGCTGAAAGAGCCAGCGAGATCAGGACGTTCCAGCCCGCCAATGACAGACCGAGGAAGCGCCAGGCCGCTTCCGTGCAGCTGACGACGCGGGTGCTCTGCAACTGGTTCAGGAAATCGCCCACATTGCCCCCGCCTGCGCCCGATCCGCCGCCGCAATCGCTCGGCCCGGCAAAGAAACCCCACTCCACCCCGGAATGATAAGCCCCGAGCCCTGCGCTGATGACGAAGATCAGCGTCAGAAGCCAAAGCCCCGCCCGCGTGTAGCGCGGCGGCAGGAGCGCCGCCGCGAGCCCGAGAGGGATCGCGATGTAATAGGGATTGCGCTGGATCAGGCAGAGTTTGCACGGCACATAGCCGAAGGCATGCTCGAAGATGAGCGCACCGCCGACCGTGGCCGCGGCTCCCAAGGCCACGGCCAGAGCGACCTGACGCATGGTAAGGCTGATCTGCATCGATCCCTCTCGTCTAGAAAAGGTAGCGGAAGGCGACGAAGCCACCAATGAAGGCCGCAATGGCCAGAGCCGCCACCAGATTGAAATTGTTGTCGATGATCGATTTGATCCGCGGCCCGAATTTGCTCATCAGCAAAGCGACGAGGCAGAAGCGGGCTCCACGGGTCAGGATCGAAAGCACGATGAACCAGCCCAGATGATAGCCCGCGAAGCCCGAGGTGATGGTGACGAGCTTGTACGGGATCGGGGTCAGTCCCTTGAGCAGGATCACCCAATGGCCGTATTCGGCATAGGCGTGCCGAAACGTCTCGGCTCCTTCGGTGAGACCGTAGAGCTGGAACAGCCAGGCTCCGATGGAATCGTAGAGCCCCAATCCGATGAAGTATCCCAGGATGCCGCCCAGCACGGAAGCGACGGTGCAGATCAGGGCATAGGACCAGGCCTTGTCAGGCCGCGCCAGCATCATCGGCACGAGCATGATATCTGGCGGAACCGGAAAGAACGAGCTTTCGGAAAAGGAGACCAGAGCCAGCGCATAAGGGGCCGAGGGTCGGCCCGCGAGGGACAGGGTCCAGTCGTAGAGGCGTCTAAGCATGGTGTTCCGACGAGTTCAGATCCGGATCGAGGCCGTTGCCCCGCGCCTCTTTGAGCACAAGGCGCCTGGAATTGCGAGAGGTCAGCCTTGCGGCTTCCCTTCACATCTCTCGCATTGACCAACCTTTGCCGCCCATGGTACTTCGCGGATCCTTGCCCCTGTGGCGGAATTGGTAGACGCGCTCGACTCAAAATCGAGTTCCGCAAGGAGTGCTGGTTCGATCCCGGCCAGGGGCACCATATTGTTTTTGTTGGGTTATTTGTGTCTAGCACTACTTTGGCACTCCCATCATTAGGCCCAGAGTGAAGCGAGCCTGACAGAATGGACATCGCAGGCGCATGGCATGTGCCAGATGATCAAGCAGCATGCGCCGAAGGGCCGGCAGTGTCGGTTGTG
>NZ_VOSK01000157.1 GCF_009296175.1 Microvirga tunisiensis
AGTGTCATTCTGGAGCTATCTTGGCGATAGACTGGGAATTGCTGATGCGCCAGCCGTCCCGCGCCTGGCAGATCTGGTCAGCGACCGCTGCTCCTTAGCGTGATCGCCAACGGTTTTGCCCCTATTACAAGCATTATCATGGGTCACTGCCTCGCCGCGACGTGGGTTAAGGCATGGCTACGCCATCTGTCGTAATTCTATCCGACCATGAGCAGCCCCGATCGGTCTGATCCCCAGGACGGCACGCCAAAGCAGGGCCAAGGTTCGCTCGCCGAAACGATCGACCGCGCCAGCTCGTGATTGCGGGGCTGCGTGCCAAAATCGCTCGTTCCCGAGTCTTGAGCCGGTCTGAGGTTGGTCTGGCGCGGCAGTTCGATCGGATCAGCCCGGGAGAAAGCGATCGTTCCCCGAAATGAGCGCTCCGAGACAAACTATTCCGTTAAGTATGGTCGTGTGCATGGCCGTGTAATGGTCCGCTTACCCCACGAGGGTGTGTGAAAACGCTAACGGGCCACTCGCTGGCGCAATTTCATGTCTCTCAACACTCATTTGACCGAGAATTCCTCGGTACAGCGAAACCAAATAGTTCGCTGCGATGAGCTTGCTTTGTGTTTTTACACAGGCTCCCCACGACTGCGGACTCTCGGTCTACTTCGGCTCCGTGCTAAGATCCGTTATTCGAATGCCTTTGGATGCGTCTGCCGCATTCGATTGGATGGCATGCTCACTATGAGCGCACCGCATTACCCTGGCTACCCACGTTCCTCTCCCTATCTGTCATCGCTGCGGACGGTCGTCATGACCCTCCGCAGGACCTCAAAAATCACTGCGGTTGACCAACCAAACAACAGGACCCCGTTCATCGCCGTCATGGGCCCGAGCAAGTTCCACCGCTCCCCCGGCGTCACGTCGCCGTAGCCGAGCGTCGTGTAGTTTACAAAGGAGAAGTAAATGAGATCAGTCCCCTCAGGGGCAACGTCGACGACTGCGTAAGCCAATGCCCAAACGAATACCTCGGCAAGATGTGCGGCCATCAGGAAAGACACGGTTGCAATCATGACGGCAATCAATTGAAGCGATTTACGTGACGTTGTCATCGCAACCGCGGTGCGCGCCGCCCACATGACAGCCGCCATCAAAAACGCGTGGATGGCAATGTTGCAAAGACTGACGGCGGCTCCTACGAGAACTTGGCGCAACATGCAGACCGCTCCGGTGAGGCCAATCACAGAACCCGGGGTGGCAACAGATAAAGCGTCATCGCGAAGATCAGGTACACCAACAGGACGAGCACTCCGACAAACCACGCCGAGCGCCCGCTGTTAGTCACCAGGGACACGGTCATGGTGGCGATGAGCATCATGATCACAGCACCCGGCCAGAATTGCAGGTTCATCGGTGCCGGGCCGATGACATAACTGAGCAACACCAACACGGGGGCGACGAAGAGCGCGATCTGGGCCGAGCTCCCCAGCGCAATGCCCACGCTCAGGTCGAGCCGGTTCTTGCGCGCGCCAGCAAAGGCCGAGGCCATCTCCGCTGCAGCGCCCACCAGCGCCACAACGACAAAACCCACGAATGCAGGGGTCATCCCGAATGCCACAGCTGCTTGCTGCACTGATTCGATGAACACCTCGCTCACCAGCGCGACCAGGATCGTGACGCCAGCCAGCGTAGTCAGGGCCAAGCCCATTGGCCACGGCACCTCACCCGGGTCGGCATGATCCGCGCCACCGAAGAATTCGCGATGTGTCTTGAGCGTGAACAGCAGGCCCAATCCGTAGGCGGCGATGAGCAGCACGGACAGACCTACGCTCAACTTGTCAGTAACTGCTGATCCCGCGGTGGAATCGGCTCCGGAGACCGCCGACGGCATTAACAACGCGATCGTGGCCAGAAAGAGCAGGCCCGCTTGAAGACGGGCGTTGCCCCGATTGTATTCCTGTACGTGGTGCTTGAGTCCGCCGAGCAGGAACGCGGCGCCCAACATGAACAACGAGTTGGTGACGATCGCCCCGGCGATGGATGCCTTCACGAGCGCATATTGTCCGGCGCGCAACGCGGCCAGCGCGATGATCAGTTCGGTCAAGTTCCCGAGCGTGGCGTTGAGCAGGCCGCCGACCGCATCGCCCGTCTTGACCGCAACGGATTCGGTGGCGTGGCTCAGCAGCACGGCCAGCGGCACGATCGCCAGGACGGACAGCACAAAAAGCAGCGTATGCGCTTCGGGCGTGAGCTTGTGAGCGGCGAACACCACGGGCACGAAGGCCAGCAGCCAGAGCAGGGGATTGTGACGAATTTCTTTAAGCAAGAGGTTCATAGGTGCAGCCTCGGTCATCGTCAGTTGCGCCTACTTCTCTCAAGCATCGCTCAGGCGCCATAGCCGTAGTACAGATAGCTCAGGGCCCCGAGTGTCAGTCCCGCGACGAGCGCCCCACCCATAGTACGGGTAGCGCGGGTAGTAGCCGCCATTGTACGGATAGCGCCAGCCGCGGCCGTAATATGGCGCCCGCCAGCCATATCCACGAAGTCCGGGACGGTAAATCATTCCCGGACGATACACCCCACCCATGCCTGGGCGAGCAATCGCCACCGTCCGATAGCCTCCCAGACCGCCTCGACAGAACCGCCAGGCCGGGCGGCAATCGCTCCTCGGGGGAAGCCAGCGCCACCGGTCCCGATTTGCGGGCTGCCAAAGCCACCGATGCGGGCACCACCACCTCCGCCTCCGAAGCCTCTGCCGCCGAACCGCTGGGCCGCGGCATCACCTGGGACGAGAAGAGCACTCGGCAAAGAACACTTAGAGACAAGAGGAGCCTATCCATCGCCATCCTGCCTTTCGCCGAGAGGTGCACAGCCCAATCCGAGGCAAGCTCCGAATCAGCAGAACACATTGTGTTCACGTTTGGCGAATGCGCTTGATCATTTGGGCCAAGTGCTTGGCAATTTGTGACGAAAGCAGATCAAACCATCACTTCAGCCGGGCCTTTAGATCAGTCAAGAGGCGTCAGGCCGATGATGTGCCGTCTGACCAACAGCCGACATGCGGTTCGCCGTCTAGTAGTGGATCGGCAAACCACATCGAGAACCGCAGAAGCCGTGACGATAAACGCCTGCGTTATTTTTCCAGGACGACGCGGGCGGCGCCTTTGCGCTCCAGCACGTTGAGCGACACATCCCGTCCATGGCGGGACAGCCGCAGAGCAAAGCGCAAGCGGTTCAGGTGCAGATAGCGGATCACCACCTCGTTCAGGCGACCGTCGAGAGCTTCAGCGATGCTTGGGAGGTTCACAAAGGTCATCAGTCCGACGGTAAGGCATCGGTCAACGAGAAGGAGGAGGCCAATATGGATCATGTGGGGTAATGCCCAGAACAACACCACCTAAGAGGGCAGGCAAGACGATGGCCTTTCACTGCGTTAAGACCGGAGAGAATACAAAGCTCTTACTTCTCTGGCTCAACTTGTGCGAGCGGCAGGAGTTGTAGGCACTGCGCGCGAAGAATGCCGTAACACTCACACGCCGCATTTTCGAGGCGAGTGCGGTCGAGGATCGTGATTTTTCCCCGGCGTTGGTGGATCAAGCCGGTGTCCTGGAGAGGCATGGTCACTGCGCTCACCGTCGACCGCTGAACGCCGAGCATTTCAGCTAGATACTCGTGCGTGAGCGGGACATCCTCGCGACCAGTCCTATCGCCTGAGGCGATAATCCAGCGGCAACAGCGAGCTTCAACACTATGAAAGGCATTGCAGGCCATGGACTGGAGGTTAAGCGCCATCAACACCTCCGTGTACGTCAGGGTCATGTGTTGAATGCCGGGCCGAGCAGACACTACCTCATGCATTCTCCCAGCCTCGATGCGCAAGGCTGCGCCAAGAACCCGTATCAAATAGCAGCCAAAGGAGGCAGGTGGGATCCCACCAAATGCCAGTCCAACCATTCCCTCACGACCGAATGTCGCCATCTCGACAATCTGGCCATCAACAACGGCGTCGAACTGGCGGCAGCATGTGTGGACGGCAGCACCCACGCGAGTTGGATTCTCAGTCGCTGCCCTGACGCATTTCGAGGGTCACGATCCTCGCCAGCAACGTTGCCGGATACAATTGGCCGATGACGGTTTCGAGGATGCAGAGCGTGCGGGCGATCGGATGCACCGGAACGATGTCGCCGTAGCCCGTCGAGGTCAGGGTCACGAAACTCAGATAGAACACCGAGTTGGCAAGGGCCGCGTTGTCCTCGAACGTGATGCCCTTGATGGCATCCGGGATCGACAGGCCGACAAAGATGTACAGCGTCCCGAACAGGACGGCGATGAGCAGGTACAGCAGGATGGCGCCGACGATGCGGTGGTAGGTGACGCGGCCACGCCGGAAGACCGCCTGGGCGACGACCGCTCCAAGGGTGACTGCGATGGCAAGCCAGGCGGAAGCCAAGACATAAAGGTTGTACGGCCATGGCGGATAGTAGAGACGCAGCACGAAGACCACGATGTTGGCCGTGAGGCAGACAAACATCACGGCCAGTGCTGCGGGATGGTCAGAGATGACGAACATGCTGCCGATGATGGCCAACAGGGCGGCAATCGCGAAGCCCTGAAACACGAAAATCCCCGTGGCTTGAAGCGGAGCGAAGACGAACATCGCGAGCATGAGCACCACGGTCAGCAGCGTGAGCAGCCGGTCCGTATACACCCGCCGCAGTCGGCGAAGCTCCCTGATGCGACCCACAATCCTGTGCATGTCGATGGCATGATAACGTTTGTTGCCTTCCACGGCACGGCTCAAAAGTGGAGGGCCTGCAAAAGGGCCGCCGCCGGAGATCAGGTGGCACTCGACGGCGGACAGTTCCCATTGCCCGATCGCAACGGGGAGCCCGGATCCGGAACAGGTCGACCGTCACGGACCTGGACATCTCGGCCGATCAGCAGGCCGTGCGAGTCGGTGACGCGGAGGGAACCCAGCCCAACGGAAACACCTCCGCGAGAGAGGTCAGTCCCCCACTACGGTGCCGCGGGCCCGTCCGCCCTGCGTGCGGCAGGAGCATCCGGTTCCCACCGGTGCCGCGTTGGTCAGGGCGCAGGTCCGGACAGTAGTCGCACAGTAGCCGCCGACCGATGACGATACCGGCGTCTGGTACGCCGGATAGGTGGACGCGGCCGCCGCACCGATGACGCTTCCGGTCACCAGACCGGCGGCTCCCCAGCCCGGAGCACCGTAGTAGCCGCCGGAATACGGATAGCGGCCGCCATAATAGCCAGCCGCGCCGACGCCATACCTGCCGTAGCCAGGCCGCGCGCCATAGCGCCCACCATAGTAGCCGGCCCTGCCGACGTCGTATCGGCCATTGCCGGGCCGCACGCCCGCGACGCGTCCTGCTGAGACCCCGCGGACCGGCGGACGGACCATCCGCGCGCCTCCGACGTTGCCGCCGTATCCGCCGCCGATGCGGGCGCCGCCACCCCGGCCGCTGCGCTGGGCCTCGGCATCGCCCGGGATCAGAAGAGCGCTCGTCGCAAGAACACCCAGAACCAAGAGAAGCCTGTTCATTGCCGTTCTCCTTTTCCGCCGACAGTTGGACAGCGCGGCGCGAGGCGGGCTGTCATGAGAGGGCCATTGTGATCCCGTTGGCCAAACATGCTTGATCGGTTGGGCCAGGGACTTGCCATTTTTGACATAAAGGCCACGCACGCGCCCCTTCCCGCGCGACGTGGGCAAGCATGCCTGGAAAGAGACAGGCGATGCGATCCCACCGGGCAGAAGCCTGTCCAGGGTGAAACGAATTCGAAGGCGGTTGTCTCAAAAGGAAAAGCCGGTGGCTCAGCCGGTCAAGCAACCCCGGTCAGCAGGTTTATGGTGAGAAGCAGCGCAACTCGGACACCATCAGCACAGGGAGAGGGCACGATGCGCAATCTACCACTGAAACTGGCCGTGACCGGCGGCATTGCCGCCTTTCTCGTCTCCCTTCCAGTATCGATCGACGTGAGCCGCTCGAATGCAACGGCTTCCGGTCACGCGGGCGCCATCAGTGTCGGACTCAAATGCGACACCGCTCAGGCCGTTGTCGGCCGGCCGGGGACGCCAGGCAGCGTGGCGGGCGTGGCTCGGCGGTCGTCGCGCCGCGCAGTTCGGCGACACTACTGAACCTAAGGAAGGGAGGCGGCGATGACCCGCTTCACCGCAAAGGGTGTCGGGCTTTGCGGGTGTCTGCTGGTGATCCTTGGCGCGGTTCCGGTTCAGGCGACCCCTTTCTTCGTCACGATCTATGGCCGGACCTACAAGGTCGATCCGCGAAGTCCATCTGGTACGCTGGAGGGCCCGAAGCCACAGGAAGCCATGCAGGCCCTGCCCGCCGACATCGCCACGGGTCCCGGCTTCAAGCCATCGCACGAGCAGGTTCTGGGCGAAGTTGAGGAACGGACCTGGATTGCCCGCAACCAGCTTGCCGACGAACTGGCGGCGAGTTCTTTCTCCCGCGCCGGGCAATATGCCGGAGTTGACGTGGCGGCCGGCGAGCCGGAGATCACGGGATCCCTCGCGAACGGAGCGGCCCAGGCCCGCGAGCCCAAGTTGCAGACGCTCTATGATCGTTACACGGCCTTGGACCTCCTCGTGCGGGAACTGCGGCGCTCGATGGACCTGCCGGTGAAGACCCCAGAGGCAGGGTTCTCCCGGCCGAAGCTGTCGCCCGAGATTGAGGCCAGCTATCGCGACCTGAAATTCGATCCCCTGGCCGCCTATTACGGCTTCAGGCGTGTCAAGGCCGCGTTCCGGTCGGGCGATATCCAACTTCTTGCCCGGGTCACCCAGTATCCTTTGTCGATCACACGCAAGGCCAAGCGGATGATCCGCACCCGAGAACAGCTTGTAGCGGCAAAGGATACGGTCATGAGCCCGCGCCTTCGGGAGGTGGTCGCGGAATCCAGTTTTGAGGCAGTTTTCGTCCGGGACAGGGGGATGATGCTGGGTGATGGGGCGGTCTGGATCATCCCCGGTAAGACAGGCTTCGCACTAGGCGCCGTCACCGTAGATTGAGGGACCCCAAATCCTCGCATTGGTTCGGCGAGGCAGCCTTGGTTCAGGATGACCCCGACACGAAACACCGGATATGCGCCGTCGCACCGTGCGACAGGCTTGGTGTCCGACGTGGAGGTCTTTCCTCGGTCCCTTTTGCGGGCAGTGAGCGGCGCCGTATGGACAGGTCGGTTCAATAAACCGCCAGTCGGGAATTGTATGCAGGCGAGTGCCCCTCATCAGGTCGCAGGTCGTGTCCAAGATACGCTTCCCGAGCATACTTGGGTCCTCAAGCTCGTCACCCTCCTTGTCGCCGGCCAAGCCGTCCTCCGTGTTGGGGCGGGAGCGCACGCCACTCTCAGCCGCTTGTGCCCGGATCAGTCCTGCCAGCGATAGGAACAGGATAGATCTTCGCATTCCCTAAAGACAGCACTGGTTCGCGGGCGACGCCACCATCCGGCATCAGCGCCATTTGGCGGCGGTCCACCGTCCCGAACAGTCGATCCTCCCAGCGATAGTCCAGTGGCCGGAACCCGATTGCCCCGCGAGGTTGCCTGTCACGTCAACCTGGGCCCCGCGGCGTTGGAGGCTGACCCGCACGCGCCCGCTGGGCTCCAGCCCGCCAGTAACATTGGCCCTCGTCCGCCCGGAGGCATTGCGGGCCACGCCATTCTCAACCACAACCGCGTAATGATGCTTCCTCCGACAGCCGCCCTTCTCGGGGATGGTCGTCACAGTCCAGCGCCCATCGAACTGCGACTGCGCCATGCCCGTGGTGCTGACCGGGATCAATGGCGCTGCAAGGAAAAGGCTGACCAGCAGGCGGTTCATGGCACGGTCTCCTTTTGGCGTTCAGATATTACCAGTGCGGCGATGCGGCCGTCGACACACACTCCACTTATCCTTGTGCCGCTCCCGTAGAGGAGAACTTTTGCGGAAGGCTGTTCAGACTGCGTTCCCGCGGAAATGAGTCAGAATAGCAGGCGTCCGCTGTATCGATCATCGGGTCGCAATTCGAAGCCCTCGCCTCGCAATGACGCGTCACAGTCCGCCTGCCGCTGGATGTTCGGACATCGTCAGTCTCTCGCGAGGGCCAGGTCCTTGGAACAGATGAAAGCCGTCGACGCACAAACCTGGCTCAGCTGCCGTCGGCTTCAACGCGGGCGGAGAGATCGGGCCTTCCCAGGTGCCCTCGAAGTCCCACTGCTCGCCAGTGACAAAGTTCGGGACCGGATGATGCTCAGGTACCGCACAACACAGATCTGGGTGCCACTTGTGCCGGAATAGGTTGCAACGTAATGCGATGGCCGCGATCGGACGCCTCTTCATCGACTGTTCTCCCAAGGCCGCTGAGTTGTTGGGATGAGCCGCCTCGCGGCTCGGGTGAGCTCCGCTGCCCGTCGCGGCGGTGCCTCGCACGCCAAGCCGTCGGGGTCTCGCCGGACCAGCGCCGGAACGCCCGTGTGAAGGCGCTCGCCTCCGAATAGTCGAGGGCCGCCGCAATCTGGCCGAGGGGCACCTCGGTGTCCCTCAGCAGTTGACGCGCGATTTCGAACCGGATCTCGTTCGTGATGCCCCTGTACCCTGCGCCACCGTCTTTCAGGCGGCGGCTCAGAGTGCGGCGGTGGATTGTCAGCAGTTCAGCGATGTCATCTGCCGAACAACGGTCGCCCGTCAGCCGCACGCGCAGCAACCGGCGGATGTCGTCCGAGAATTCGCAGCCCTGAGCGCCCTTGAGCTGGCTGATCCGCTCCTCCAGCATGGTCCGTAGCAGGGGATCGGCGCCGGCGATGCGATGCTCCAGGCAGTGGCTCGGGAACACCAGCGCGGCCATCTCCTGATCGAACCTGACCGGCGCCCGGAAATGGCGTCGATAGGGCTCCATATCCACCGGCCTGCCGCGGGGCAGCAGCACCTCCGATGGCGCCCAGTCCGCCCCGAGCAGGGCCCGAATGGCATTGACCGCACAGGCGATGGAGCCGTCGGTGATCTGATCCCCGCTTTCCATCCCGGGCTGATAGACGGCGTGGCTGAAAACGGCCGTGTCGCCGGCCACGTCGAGTGACGGGACGACGACCCGGTCCTGCACACCGAGATGGGCCACCAGACCGCGCAACGCATCCCCGAAGGTCTCCGAGTGCAGCATCAGGCGGCCCACCAGCCCCAGAGACAGGATCGTCGCCCGACAGCCGACCAGGAGACCGAAATGCCGGCACAGGGTTCGCGCCACGCTCAACGCGAGCAGCCGGCCGAGAGCCCGATGCGGGATCAGGTTGGTGCCATCCTCGAACAGGCTCGGGTCGAGCCCCGCCGCCCTGATGATCGGTTCGGGATCGAGGCCGAACTCGCGCAGGGTCGGGGCGATCTCCTTGGCCACGCCGAGTTGGACGTACCCAGCCGGCAGCGGACGCGCTGGTGCTGCCGTGGTCAGGGACTGTGTCGCTCGAGAAGGCAGTCGGCCGCTGCTCAGGCCCAATGGAATGTCAGCAACTTCTGGCATGGAATGCTCCTGCATCGGTATCGACTTCGGCAACCAGACGGCGGGCGGCGGGGGGCTCGCCGGGATCCTCCGACCACAGGCAATAGGTCATTTCGGTGAGAGGTCCTGGGACCAGCAGACCTGGCCTGGCCTTTACGTGTGCTCGAACGGGACCTTGGGCCGCGGCAGGAGGCCGGACCGGCGCAGGACCCGATGGAGGCGGGGGCTTCTCGCTCATCACGGCTGCCGAGCCGCAGAACAGTCCGAGCAAAGCGAGGACGACCAGGGCGCGCTTGACGCTCGCGCGCCGTTGCCGCCCGCGAAAATCTCCCGATAGGCGTTGGAAGGACGAGACGCTCGGTTTCGCCGAGCCAAGAACGCTTCGCAGGAGGGCGGCCTCGGCGTAGCCGGGTCGCGATGCGGAATGGTCGAAGATGGGCATTGGTTGCCTTTGTCCACTGTTCGTCCCTGAGGGCTTACCGAGTAGCGTCTGCCTGGCGATGCCTGATCTCAACAAGGGCGGCGACTGTCACAATGGCATCGTCGATAGCGGGTTACGCAAAACCAGGAGGGATGCTTTATGGTGCCACGCTACAATGCTCGGGATTGATTGCGCTATTGTCCTGAGGCACATTGACCTCGAGGACAGTGTCCTCAGGGACAATGAGTTTCCTTCCGCGTAGCGGGTCGGAATGGGAGTGACGCCCATGTCAGCCGTCGTGCACATCGTTGATGACGATGAGTCGTTCCGCACCGCAACCCAGCGTCTTCTGCGCGCCTCTGGCTATGCTGTCGAGACCTATGACTCGGCGGAACGGTTGTTGCAGCGATTGCCCGATGATGCCGGTCCGAGCTGCATCCTTCTCGACATCAGGATACCTGGCCTGAGCGGGCCGGACTTGCAGGACCGGCTGTCCGCCTTAGGCTCGCACCTGCCCATCATCTTCCTGACTGGACATGCGGACGTCCCCACCACCGTCAAGGTCATGAAAGCGGGCGCAGACGATCTGCTGACCAAGCCAGTCACGAAAGACGAGTTGATTGCTGCCCTTGAGCGGGCGATTGCCCGCAGCCGCGCATGGCGGGAGAAGAATGAACAACTCCATTCGCTGCGGAGCCTAGTGGACAGCCTGACGCCTCGCGAACGGCAGGTGTTCGAACGTGTCGCTCGGGGAAAGATGAACAAGGAAATTGGGCGAGAGCTTGGGGCGACAGAGCGGACGATCAAAGCCCATCGCAGCAACATCATGGACAAGTTGCAAATTACGTCTGCCGCCGAGCTCGTGCTGATTGCGGAACGCCTCGGGGTTCTGGTCGAGCAACCAGCCGAGATCAGACGCTGACACCAAGACCTAAGGCCACCTCGGCCCTGGCCAGCCGATCCTGTCCTCAGGGACAATAGCAATAGGCACCGTATCCTGCACAATGGGAGCGACAAACAACAGCGGTTGAAAATCTTGAACTTGCTCTCCTCTGGGGTCACCAGCGCTTTGACTGGCCCGGCCATGCGATCGTCAACCATGGGCAAACGCCATCTGGTCATCGTTCTTGATGATGACCCGAGTATGCTCCGGGCGATGCAGCGGGTGCTGCAAGTGCATGGATTCGAGACTGAGACCTTCAGCAGTGTTGAAGGCTTTCTTGAAGGAGCGCACTTGGGTGATGCCACCTGCCTCGTGCTGGATATTCATTTGCAGCACATGTCTGGCATTGAGCTGCGGCGTCAGTTGACGCGTTCAGGCCATTCGGTTCCTGTCATCTTCATCACGGCGGTGGAGAGCGAGACCACGCACAAGGCGGCTTTGGAAGCGGGTTGTGTCGCGTATCTGCACAAGCCGTTCCCGTCCGACCGCCTGATTGAAGCGGTCGAATCGGTCATCGACTTAGGCAGCGAGCGCTGAGCCCCGGGCGAGAGGGTGTGTGAGCGCCGGCTACCACATGTTCAACCGTGTGGTCTTAGCAAGCGGCACTGTCCGGCTCCACAGACACCTGAACCAAGTCGTATTAGGTCACCAGGGTACTCAACACGCCTGCGTCGCCGTGCGTGTTCCGGATACGTACTCCGTTAATGCATCGGACGACTACGCAGACCCATCTCCAGTAGCTTGGAGATAGTTCCAGCACTCCTATGACTCAGACAGGGGGCTCGCGGCTACGGGCGGCCCGTCCCGGAAGAGTGGGCCGGGAGAAGCTGGCGCTCGCCTTCAGCCCCCGCGACCTCGTCTGCCAAGTGCAGACGGTCGCAGCGCGATGGGCTCGCAAAGCCGAGGGCGGCCCATGAGAACGCCGTCGTAGGGTCGCGGCCAGACCCGATGAGGCGATCGAGACGCGACATGACCTATGACTTTCAATTGCGGCGTGTGCCGTCGCCTTGGTCATCGTGCCAGCGGGTACCCCACGCGTTGGTGCTTAGGCCAGTGGTAATTTGAGTCGAAAAATTGTGCCGGTCGCGCCGTTCCGGTTCTCGAAATCGATTTGACCGCCGTGTGTGGTCACAATCGTACGCACGATTGAAAGACCCATGCCCATGCCATGCTTCTTCGTCGAAAAGAATGGGTCAAATATACTCTTTGCGACCTCCTCCGGTACACCGCGCCCTGTGTCTGAAACCGAGACCTCGGCGAACTCTCCATCTTGCGTCGCCACCATCACGGCTCGTTCGGCCAGTGTCGGGTCTGATGCAGCATCGATCGCATTCAGGATCAAATTCGACAACACCTGCTGCAACTGAATCCGATCTGCATTGATCCGCAGGGGACTGAACGTCAGCTTGCTTCGCAGAGCGACTTGACGCGCTCTCGCCTGCGGCGACAGGAAATTGACGGTTTCAGAGACGAGATCGTTCAGGTCAAAGTCTTTCTTCTCAAAAGGAGCCTTCATCACGTAGCTGCGCAGGTGGCGAATGATTTCGCCGGCTCTGCGATTATCGCGGTCTATGTCGCCGACGATTTCCTTTAGCTCATTGAGGTCCGGAGGTTCCGTTTCGAGGATGATCTTAGCAGTCTCGACGTTGTTGAGAATTGCTCCAAGCGGCTGATTGATCTCGTGGGCGAGCGATGCAGCCATTTCGCCCGCAGTGGAAAAGCGGTTGACGTGCGCCAGCTCCACCATTCTTTGTCGTGAGTCCATTTCCGCCGAATGACGACGACGACGCTCTTGGAGAAGCAGCGCAATGAAAGCGGCTTGAAGCACAATAACGGCGGAGACAGTCAGGATCTGTGAGCGATAGATTGCCCACATCGTGGGCGGTTTGAAGAGAACCGTACTTCCCCGCGGAAGGTCACTCTCGCTGATTCCCCATCGCTGCATCTGCCGCCAATCGAATCGCGGTGCTTCGTATCTGGTAGGAGACGTTTTGATGTCGCCGGCCTTTTCGCCGTTGAGGATACGAACCGCAACAGTTGCTGCCACCGTACTTAATTCCTCTATGGAATGCATCGGGCCGCCGACGGTGGTGGCGTCCCCGAAGAAATTATCAATGTACGAGAAAACCGGAGCGCTGGCGGTGGCAGAAAGCCTGCCCAGCGCGGCATTGGCTTCGTGGGCAACGCCTGCCGCATCGACGTTCATCAAATGCCAGAAGATGGCGCTGTGAGGTGGAAGATTGGCTGCGTCTCTCAGAATGTCTTCGAATGATAAATCGTTATAGAATTTAAGTTCGACCCGCCCGGCCAGTGGTGCGGTTTCCCGCTTCAGCTCCCCCAGCCAGAATGTTTCATTGGGCGAAACCCCGTTCACGACTGCGATCGTCTTTGTCTGGGGCAGGACGCGCAGGATGGTCTCGAATGAGGCAGGAAAGTCGTGTGCTGCCGCCACGACCGTGTCGTCCTCAGTCAACTGATCGTATTGGACCCGGCGCGCCTCCACGGCTGTAAAGAGCATCGGCGTTCCTGGAAATATTCGCTCACGATATTGCTGAACGAAGTTGGCGGCTGGGGCGCCGATGGCGATAATGAGATCGGGTGGCTTCTGCGCATACAAAGCGTGAAGATAATCGACGAAAGGACCATCCGTCTTGTCGTTGGTCAGTCGAGCATTGAGAAGCGACTGGTCATCGAATTCGATCGGTCTTTGCGCTCTCCGGCTTATCTCGGAGCGAATGAACTGGGCGTAATCAGTCCATGGCTTGAAGCGAAGGCCGAACGAATGCAGCATCATGATCCGTTTCGGCTCGGCATCCGCCCGGCTGCTCGTCACCGTCGACAGGAAGATTGCCGTGGCGAGCAAAGCAACGACAGCTAGCGACACGAGGGATCGCAGGGGCAGGACTGTTCGCCACGAGTGCATCGAAAATCCTATCGCTAATATCCAACCACTGTAACAGCTCAACTGAAACACCGCACCTCGCGGTGGGACGCCTGAATTCTTCCTCCTCGTGGGCTGATCTAACGCCAGCCGAACCTCAAATTTGCGGGAGGCTCGCCGAACCGATCGGCAGTCCCCCTTACTCTGATCCAAGGTCGCCCGTTCCGGTGGATCAACCTCAGCACGAATGTAGCACAGGGCGCGCAGCCGGCTGCGGGCTCATAGGCATCAACTGACGATTGCAGCGAGGAGGACGGCGGCGTGGAAGTTAGTAGCGAGCCGATGATAGCGGGTCGCGATCCAGCGAAAGTCCTTGAGGCGGCAGAACATGCGCTCAATAGCGTTGCGGGCCCGATAGAGCACGGGTGAGAAGCAGCTCTTCCAGATCCGACTGGCGTTCGGCGGGATGTTCGGCAAGCTCCCGTTGGCTTCGGCTCGGTGCCGGACAGGGTTGGTGGCGTAGCCCTTGTCGCCGTGCAGGATCCGAGCGGTCAGCGGCAGATGCGCGAGAAGGCTCTTAGTCCGCTTCGCAATCGGCGACCTGTCCGCCCGTCAACAGCCGCCGACCTCACCGTGCCTGCTCCTGCCGTCGAGGCGCCCGTGCTGCCGAGCTGGAGCTTCCGCGTCACCCCGTATGGCTGGCTCATGGCGTTGAACGGCACCCAGACCGTGCGTGGGCGCTTAGCAAAGGTCGACGCGAGCTTCGCCGACATCGTGCGGGAGAGCGATACCCTCATGGCGCGGATGGGCGAGTTCGAGGCCCGCACCGGCCCGTTCTCGTTCTACGGCGATCTCGTCTGGTCGAAGATCGGCCTGGAGCGGGGCGATATCCGGACGCGAGCGGTTGCGCCTGGGCACGAGCTATTCCTGTGCGGCGACCTCGGCGGCTTCGGGCTCAGGAGCGACTTCTCCTGGCAGGTCATCGGCGCCTACGGCTTCGATTTCGACAGCTACAACGGCATCACCTCGGGGGACTGGCTACCGCGCGCTCTCCGTCGACTACGAGCAGGTCGAAGGCCGGCAGCGCTATGGGTTCGACATGCTCCAGCACGGGCCGGTGCTCGGCGTCAGCGCTCGGTTCTGATCGCACGTCCCTGTTTCCGGAAACCTGCGCGAACGGCCTTGGGAGAGCACAGGCTATAAAGATCCAGAACGGGTCCAGCCTGTGTGGAAACGCATTGATCTGCTAAGCTGATCGTGATCGGCGGAGGTCGCGATGAAGCGTTTCGTTGAGGGTGAGGACCGTCGGCAGGCAACCCTGCTTCCTGACTGCCTGGATGACGATGTGACCGAAGACAATCCCGTTCGGTTTGTTGAGGCATTCATCGACGAGTTGGACCTCGCGGCCCTGGGCTTTGCCGGCATCGTGCCGGAGGTGACGGGCCGCCCAGCGTATCATCCCGCCACCCTGCTCAAGATCTACATCTACGGCTATCT
>NZ_VOSK01000158.1 GCF_009296175.1 Microvirga tunisiensis
TAGATCGTGTGGGTGCTGTGCGAGAATGAAGCGTCTGCTGAGGGCGAGTAGAGCATGAGCGGCCTCCGGGGTGAGGTGACCGCCTTACCTCACCAATCCGGCGGTCACTGGCCCATGAGATCTTTTTTTGTCGGTTAACATTCTCTTAACGGCGGACCGCAATCAGGTTCGTGTGCGACCGATCTAAAATCCCGACAGCACGATCTTGCCCCGCGCGCGGCCGCTTTCGATGAAGGCATGTGCGCGCTTGAGATGGGCGGCGTCGATCGGCCCGACGACTTCGGCCAGCGTCGTCTTGATCGTGCCTGCATCAACGAGGCGGGAAGCCTCGTTCAGGATCTCGTGCTGCCGCTCCATGTCGGCGGTCTGGAACGTGGAGCGCGTGAACATGGATTCCCAATGAATCGAGACGCTCTTGCCCTTCAGCAGGCTGATGTCGAGCGGCGCCTTCGGATCGTCGATCAGGGCGAAGCGGCCTTGCGGCGCAATGGGTTTTCGCGATCTCGGCGAAATGCGCCTCCGTATGAGTGATCGAAAATATGAAGGCCGGCGCGCCGATCCCCAGCGCTTCCACCTGCGCGGCGAGAGGCTTGCTGCGATCGATCACGTGATGGGCGCCGAGCTCCCGGCACCAGGCCTGCGTGTCCGGTCGCGAGGCTGTGGCGATCACCGTCAGATCGGAGAGCTGGCGCGCGAGCTGGATCGCGATGGACCCGACACCGCCGGCGCCGCCCACGATCAGGATGGCGTTGGCCGCGCCCTTCACAGGACGCTTGATCTCCAGCTGGTCGAACAGGGTTTCCCAAGCGGTCAGCGTGGTCAGCGGAAGGGCGGCCGCTTCCTCGAAGCCGATGGATTTCGGCTTTGCGCCCACCAGCCGCTCGTCGACCACATGAAATTCCGCGTTGGTGCCCTGTCGTGTGATGGCGCCGGCATAGAAGACCTCGTCGCCTTCCTTGAACAGGGAGACATCCTTGCCCATCCCTCGGACGACCCCGGCCGCATCGAATCCCAGGACCTTCACGCCGCCCGGCTCCGGTTGAGCCCGCATGCGGACCTTCGTGTCGACCGGGTTGAGGGACACCGCCTTGATCTCGACGAGCAGGTCGCGCGGGCCCGGCTCGGGACGGGGCAGGTCGACATCGACCAGGGAGGCGTCCTGATCGATGGGAAGGGATTGCTGGTAACCGACGGCGCGCATGGCATGTCTCCTGTTGACGGGGACATAGTTGGGCATAGTGTATGATCGCGCAAGAACGCACAAAAACAGCCCATAGTGTCAAAAAGGATACCGTGATGCCGCAGAAAGCGCCGAGGGTTCAAGGATGCTCCGTCGAGCGGACGATGAGCCTGATCGACGGCAAGTGGAAGATCATCGTTCTCTACAAGCTCCTGCGCGGAACCTTGCGTTTCAACGAATTGCGCCGGCTCATCCCGTCCATCACGCAACGCATGCTCACCCACCAGCTGCGCGAGCTCGAGGCCGACGGCCTCGTCGTACGGACCGTTTATGCCCAGGTGCCGCCTCGGGTCGAATATACGCTCTCGGTCCGCGGCCGCTCTCTGGAGCCTGTTCTGATGGCGATGAAGGACTGGGGCGACGAAAATCTGTCGTCTTTGGAGGCCAAGGCAGCGTAAAGTGCCTGTGCAATGCAGCAACTTTACCTAACTTTGTTTAGAACCTTATGCTTTTGTTGCGCAACCTGCCGCACTGTGGCAACGCTCCCGCAGCCAAATACATAAGAGGATGCGCGCATGAAGCTGGATACACCGACCAGCGGAAGCGAATTGACGGCGGAAGCCGTCGCCGTGCTGGAAAAAGGTCATAAGGCCATTCCGCCAACCTTCGTGCGCGATCTGTACGGGCGTGTCCCGCCCGAGGATCTGGCGCCCTATTCGCCGCAGACGCTGGCGGATCTCGCTGCGGAAGCCTTCGAGCATCTCAAGGCTTCCCGTACCGCCGACGGCGCGGATATCCGCCTCTTCGATTTCGAGATCGAGCGCGACGGCCGGCGCCAGGACGTGATGGTGCTCGAGATCGTCAACGACAACATGCCCTTCCTGCTCGATTCGACCCTCGCGGAGGTCGTGGACCAGGGTTATGAGCCGTTGCTCGTCGCCCATCCCATCCTGGCGGTGGAGCGGGGTTCGAACGGCGCTCTCGTGCGCCTCGTCGGCGAGGCCACCGCCGCCCTGCGGCTCGGCGTGAAGCGCGAAAGCTTCATCCATATCCACCTGCCCCGCCTTGACGATCCCGAGACCCGGACCAGCCTGATCGAGACCATGCGCCTCGTTCACAGGGACGTCTCCGTTGCGGTGCACGACTGGCCGGGCATGCGTGCCCAGATCGCCGAGATCGTCCACAATTACCGCCTCAATCCCCCGCCGCTGCCGGAGGACGAGGTGAAGGAGGCGGTCGCCTTCCTCGACTGGATGTCGCGGGACAACTTCACGTTCCTGGGCCTTCGCGAATACCGACTGCCCTCCGGCGACACTGCTGCCGATCCCGTCGAGGGCTCGGGTCTCGGCCTGCTGCGCGATCCCTCCGTGCGCGTGCTGCGTCGCGGCCGCGAACTGGTGGGGATGACGCCGGAAATCCGCGCCTTCCTGGCGCGTCCGCAGGCGCTCATCATCACCAAGGCGAACGTGAAATCGCGCGTCCACCGCCGCGCCCATCTCGACTATATCGGCGTCAAGCTGTTCGACGACAGCGGACATCTGCGGGGCGAGTTGCGCATCGTCGGCCTGTTCACGGCAAGCGCCTACACCAACACCACCGGCGAAGTGCCCTATCTGCGCCTCAAGGTGGCGAAGGTCCTCGCCCGTGCGGGCTTCGATCCGGCGAGTTATGCCGGCCGCGCGCTCCTCAACGTGCTCGAAAGTTATCCGCGCGACGAGCTGTTCCAGATCGACGAGGACACGCTCTACCACTTCGCCATCGAGATCATGAACCTGTCGGAGCGTCCGCGGGTGAGGGCGCTCGCCCGCACCGACGAGTTCGACCGTTTCGTCTCGGTGCTCGTCTTCGTGCCCAAGGACCGTTACGACACCCAGGCACGCCAGCGCATCGGCCAGTTCCTGGCCGGCATCTACGAGGGCCGCGTCTCCGCATCCTATCCCGATTATCCGGAAGGGCCGCTCGCGCGCACCCATTACATCATCGGTCGCGACGAGGGCGAGACCCCGGATGTGCCGCGCGAGACCCTGGAGAAGGGAATTGCCGCCATCGTCCGCACCTGGAGCGATGCGTTGCGCGACGCGCTCGACGCCACCGTCGGCGGCGCCCGTGCGCGCGCCCTGGCGTCCCGCTATGCCGACGCCTTCAGTGCGGCCTACCGCGAGGCCTTCGGGGCGGAGCAGGTCCTTGCCGACATCGCTCTTCTGGAGCAACTCTCGGAGGCACGTCCCCGCGCCGTCGATCTCTATCGCCGCGAAGGCGACGACGAAACCCGCGTGAACCTGAAGGTGTTCTCGCTCAATGTGGCGCTGCCGCTGTCGGAGCGCGTGCCGCTTCTGGAAAATCTCGGCTTCCGCGTCGTCAATGAGCGGACCTACCGGGTCGCCTTCAGCGCGGCGGACCGGGTATGGCTCCATGACATGACCCTGGAGCGCGCTTCCGGCGGTACGATCAAGATCGACGAGATCCAGGCTCTGATCGAGGCGGCACTGCTCGCACTCTTCCGGGGCCTCGCGGAATCGGACGGCTTCAACCGCCTCGTGCTCGAAGCGGGTCTCGGCTGGCGCGATGTCGCCATGGTGCGGGCGCTCGGCCGTTACCTCCGCCAGATCCAGGTCACCTACGCGCAGGATTATCTCGCCGAAACGCTCGCCCGCCACGGCGCGATCGCGGCCGATCTCGTCAAGCTCTTCTATGCGCGTTTCGACCCGCGCAAGGACGAGGGACGGGCTGCTGCGGAGGCTGCGATCCGCGAGCGGATTGAGGAGCAGCTCAAAGAAGTCACGAGCCTCGACGACGACCGGATTCTTCGCCGCTTCGTCAACCTGATCGAAGCCGCCATCCGCGCCAACTTCTTCCAGCTCGAGGACAACGGCCTGCCGCGCCAGACCATCGCGTTCAAGTTCGAATGCGCGAAGGTGGAAGGGCTGGCGCTGCCGAAGCCTCTCTACGAGATCTTCGTCTATTCGCCCCGCGTCGAGGGCGTGCATCTGCGCTTCGGCAAGGTGGCGCGCGGCGGCCTGCGCTGGTCCGATCGTCCGCAGGATTTCCGAACGGAAGTCCTCGGATTGGTCAAGGCGCAGCAGGTCAAGAACGCGGTCATCGTGCCGGTGGGCGCCAAGGGCGGCTTTGTGCCCAAGCACCTGCCGCCGGCAAGCGACCGGCAGGCCTGGCTGGCGGAGGGCACCGAGAGCTACCGCATCTTCGTGCGCACGCTCCTGCAGCTCACCGACAACATCGTCGGCGACAGCATGGTTCCGCCGGCGGATACCGTGCGCCACGACGGCGACGACCCCTATCTCGTCGTCGCGGCCGACAAGGGAACGGCCACCTTCTCCGACATCGCCAATGCGCTCTCCATCGAGAAAGGCCATTGGCTCGGCGATGCCTTCGCGTCCGGCGGCAGCCAGGGCTACGACCACAAGAAGATGGGCATCACCGCCCGCGGCGGCTGGGAGGCGGTGAAGCGCCACTTCCGCGAGATGGACATCGACATCCAGACCACGCCGGTGACGGTGGCGGGCGTCGGCGACATGTCGGGTGACGTGTTCGGCAACGGCATGCTGCTGTCGCGGGCGTTGAAGCTCGTGGCCGCCTTCGACCACCGCGACATCTTCATCGATCCGAAACTGGATCCTGAAAGCTCCTTCAAGGAACGCGAACGGCTCTTCAATCTGCCCCGTTCCAGCTGGCAGGACTACGATAAGGGGCTGATCTCAAGCGGCGGCGGCGTGTTCCCGCGCAATGCGAAATCGATTCCGCTCTCGGACGAAATGCGCGCGCTGCTCGACATCGACAAGCCGCACGCAACGCCTGCCGAAGTGATGAACGCGATCCTGAAAGCCCGTGTCGATCTGCTCTGGTTCGGCGGCATCGGCACCTATATCCGCTCATCCGCCGAGACGGATGAGCAGGTGGGCGATCGCGCCAACGATGCCATCCGCATCACCGGTCCGGAGGTGCGCGCCAAGGTGATTGGTGAGGGCGCCAATCTGGGCGTGACCCAGCGCGGGCGCATCGAGGCGGCGCAGAGCGGCGTTCACCTCAACACGGATGCCATCGACAATTCGGCAGGCGTCAACACCTCCGACGTGGAGGTGAACATCAAGATCGCGCTGACCACGCCGGAGCGCGACGGACGCCTGACACAGGAGCAGCGCAACGAACTTCTGGCGGATATGACCGACGATGTCGCCGCTCTCGTGTTGCGCAACAACTACCTGCAGACCCTGGCCATCTCGCTCTCCGAGCAGCTCGGTGTCGCCGATCTCGGCTTCGCCCGCCGGCTCATGCACATGCTGGAGGCGCAGGGACGCCTCAATCGCGCCGTGGAGTATCTGCCGGACGACAGCACGCTGGCCGAGCGCGGACGTCGCGGCGAGGCTCTGACGCGGCCGGAAATCGCGGTGCTTCTGGCCTATGCCAAGCTCTCCCTGCACGACGAGCTGCTGGAAAGCCCGGTGCCGGACGATCCGTATCTCGGCAAGGAGCTGGAACGCTATTTCCCGGCCGAGATGCGCGAGCGCTTCCCGGATGCGATCGCAACCCATCGCCTGCGCCGCGAGATCATCGCGACGCAGCTCGCCAACGCGATCATCAACCGGGGCGGCCCGACCATGGTGGCCCGCCTCGTCGACCAGACCGGTGCGGACGCGCCCACCATCGCGGCAGCCTATGCGGCCACCCGCGACTCGTTCGGCCTCACCGAGATGAATGTCGCCATCGATGCTCTCGACGGCGTCGTTCCGGGCAAGATGCAGCTGCATCTTTATGGCGAGCTGCAGGATCTCCTGATGAACCGGATCGTCTGGTTCATCCGCAACGTGGATTTCGTCAACCACTCCCTCGACGAGATCATCGGGACCTACCGGGCCGGAATCGCCGAGGTGGAGCGCAGCCTCACCGAGACGCTGTCGCCCGAGGCGCAAGGAGCCTGGGATGCACGCGCCAAGGCCTTGGCGGATGAGGGCACGCCGGAGGATCTGGCGCGCCGCATCGCATCGCTGCCCGATCTCGTGGCGGCTCCCGACATCGTGCAGACGGCGCAGAAGACCGGCAAGCCGGTCAGCGACATCGCCCGCACCCATTTCGCCCTCGAGGCCTCGTTCCGGCTCGGCGCTCTCATCAGTGCGGCACAGCAGATCAACGTCAGCGACTATTTCGACCGACTGGCGCTCGATCGGGCCGTCGACAGCATCGCCTATGCGCATCGCGGTCTGACGGCGGAAGTGTCGTCGCAGGATCTGTCCGGCATCGAGGCAGTGCGGGCCTGGGGCGAGAAGCGCGGCGCCGACGTCAACCGCATCAGAAGCGCGGTCGACGGCATCGTCTCGTCAGGCCTGACGCTGTCGAAGATCACCGTCGCGGCGAGCCTGCTCGGCGATCTCGCGCGCATGAGTTGAGCCCGCAAACTCTCCTCCTCCCTTGTGAGGTGGAGTTGAATGCGGGGGAAGTGGCCGCGTGCAAAGCTGAGTAAGATCGTTCCGCCATGGCCGTCCCCGGACTTGATCCGGGGATCAGTCCCGGCCATCCCGATCCTGTGAAGCGCCACGCTTTCCAAGCGGGATCACCGGCACAAGGCCGATGATGACGAGAGAAGGCAAGCGTTGACGACAATTCAGCAACAGCGTGGAAAGCAAAGCCCGGTGAGAGACATCAATCCCCTCGCTCCCTCGCGCAAAGCCTCGCGCCCCGCCATTCTGGGCTGGCTCCTGTTCGACTGGGCCTGCCAGCCCTTCTTCACCCTGGTCACCACCTTCGTCTTCGCGCCCTATTTCGCCTCCGCCCTCGCGCCCGATCCCGTGAGCGGACAGAGCCTGTGGGGCTATGCGACGGCGGCCGGGGGGCTCGTGCTCGCCATCCTGTCGCCGGTCCTCGGCTCCATCGCCGACGCGACCGGGCCGAAAAAGCCCTGGATCGCAGCGTGCGGTCTCGTGCTGTTCATCGCCTCCTTCGCCCTGTGGTACGCGGCGCCGGGACAGCCCCATGCCATCGCGGTTGCCCTGGTGGGCTTCGCCTTCGGCACGGTGGCGGTGGAAGTCGCGGCGGTGTTCAACAACGCCATGATCCCGCACCTCGTGCCACCGGAGCGCTATGGCCGCCTCTCGGGCACCGGCTGGGCGATGGGATATCTGGGCGGTCTCGTGTCGCTCGTGATCGTGCTCGGCTTTCTTGCCGCCGATCCGGTGACGATGAAGACGGTCTTCGGCCTGAACCCGCTGTTCGGACTCGATCCGGCGACGCGCGAGGGCGACCGCATCACGGGACCGTTCTCGGCCCTGTGGTTCCTCGTCTTCGTGCTGCCGCTCTTCCTCTTCACCCCCGATGTCCCGCGCTCGGGGATGGGCCTGAAGGAGGCCGCGCGAAAAGGGCTCGAGCAGGTGCGGAGCACCATCGACGATGCGCGGCGGCACGAGAGCATCGGCCGCTTTCTCCTTGCCAACATGGTCTATCAGGATGCGCTGGTGGCGTTGTTCGCCTTCGGCGGCATCTACGGGGCAGGCGTGTTCGGCTGGCAGGCCATTGAGCTCGGCATCTTCGGCATCCTGCTCACCATCACCGGCACGCTCGGCGCATTGATCGGCGGACGGCTCGACGATCGCATCGGCGCAAAGCCGGTGATCCTCGGATCGATCGCCATTCTCGCGCTCGTCTGCATCGGCGTTCTCTCGCTCGGGCGCGATCACATTCTTTTCGTGATTCCGACGGCCCCGTCCGCTCCCGACGATGGCCTCTACGGCTCCGCGCCGGAAAAGGCGTTCGTGCTGCTCGGCCTCGTCATCGGCTCCGTGGCGGGACCGCTGCAGGCCTCCTCGCGCAGCCTGCTCGCGCGGCTGGTTCCAGCGCACGAGGCCGGGCGCTATTTCGGCCTGCTGGCGCTCTCAGGAAAAGTCACATCCTTCCTGGCGCCGCTCGCGGTCGCCGTTGCGACGGCAATCTTCCAGACGCAGGCGGCAGGACCGGCGGTGCTGATCCTGTTCCTGCTCGTTGGATTCTGGCTGTTGAGCGGTGTGAAGCGGGTGTGAAACGCCCCACCATTATCCCGGGGCCGCGCAGCGGAGCCCGGGATCCATAAACACGACGTTCACGGAAAAGGCGGAGGCATTATCGCAGCGTCATTCCTTGAAGCGTCAGCGGTCATGGATCCCCGCTTTCGCGGGGATGACACGGCGGGGATCACTCCAGCGTCACCGCCGTGCCGCTGACCGACACCATCATCATGCCCTCGTTCTTGCCGAGCGCACCGTAATCGAGGTGAACGCCAACGATCGCGTGGGCGCCGAGGCGCTGGGCCTCCTCGATCATCTCCTGCAGGGCGGTGTCGCGTCCATCGCGCAGAACGCGCTCGTAGGATCCCGCGCGTCCGCCGACCACGTCGCGGATGGAGGCGAAGAAATCGCGGAACACGTTAGCGCCGAGAATCGCCTCGCCCGAAACGATGCCGCGATAGGAGGCGACGCGGCGGCCTTCGATGCTCGGCGTGGTGGTGATGATCATGCACGTCTCCTTCTGCTCCGCTTCAGATGGGAATGAAGGGGAGAAATGTCATCATCATGATGGGAAGCGGGCGTCTCGATGAGAGCTCCACACAGTGTCCCGGCCATCCCGATGCGGTGAGGCGCGGCGCTTCACTCAGTCGGGATCACCGGCACAACGCCGGTGATGACGGAGGATGAACCGCACCGGACAGCGCCATCCTCAGTGGCGGAAGTGGCGGTGGCCCGTGAACACCATGGCGAGGCCGGCTTCGTCGGCCGCCTTGATGACCTCGTCGTCGCGCATGGAGCCGCCGGGCTGGATCACGGCGGTGGCGCCGGCCTCCGCCGCGGCGAGCAGGCCGTCCGCGAAAGGGAAGAAGGCGTCGGAGGCCACCACCGAGCCTTTGGCGAGGGTCTCGGGCAGGTTCGCGGCCTTCGCGGCCTCGGCGGCCTTCCAGGCTGCGATGCGGGAGGAATCGACGCGGCTCATCTGGCCGGCGCCGATACCCACGGTCGCGAGATCCCTGGCATAGACGATGGCGTTCGACTTCACGTGCTTGGCGACGCGGAAGGCGAAGCGCAGATCCTCCAGCTCCCGGTCGGTGGGTGCGCGCTTCGTCACCACCTTCAGGTCCATGGCGTCGACCACGGCATTGTCCCGGTTCTGCGCCAGGAAGCCGCCCGAGACCGTGCGCAAGGTCAGGCCCTCCTGGCGCGGATCGGGCAGGCCGCCCGCGAGCAGCAGGCGCAGGTTCTTCTTGGCCGCCACGATGGCGATGGCCTCCTCGGTCGCATCGGGCGCGATGATCACCTCCGTGAAGATCTCGGTGATGGCCTTGGCGGCCTCCGCGTCGAGCGGCCGGTTCATGGCCACGATGCCGCCGAAGGCCGAGAACGGATCGCAGCGCAGGGCCTTCTCGTAGGCCTCGCGCAAGGTGGTGCCTTCCGCGACGCCGCAGGGATTGGCATGCTTGACGATCACGATGGCGGCGGAGCGCTCCGGGACGAACTCCGCCACGGCCTCGTAGGCCGCATCGGTGTCGTTGATGTTGTTGTAGGAGAGCTGCTTGCCCTGCACCTGGCGCGCGGTGGCGACGCCCGGGCGGCTCTCAGGCGTGCGGTAGAAGGCGGCGCTCTGGTGCGGGTTCTCGCCGTAGCGCATGACCTCCGCGATAGCGCCGCCGAGCGCGCGGAAGGGTGGCGTCTCTTCGCCGAGCTCGGCGGCGAACCAGTTGGAGATCGCCGCGTCGTAGGCCGCCGTGCGGGCATAGGCCTTCTGGGCCAGGCGCCGGCGCAGGGTCAGCGTGACCGAGCCGTCGTAGGCGGAGAGGTCGTCGAGAACGGCCGCATAATCGCCGCCGTCCACCACCACGGCCACGTCGCCATGGTTCTTGGCCGCGGCGCGGATCATGGCGGGGCCGCCGATATCGATGTTCTCGATGCAATCGTCATAGGGCTTGCCGGCGGCCACCGTCGCCTCGAACGGATAGAGGTTCACCACCAGGAGGTCGATGGGCTGAATACCATGGGCGAGCATCGCCGCCTGATGCTCGGGGTTCTCCCGGATGCCGAGCAGGCCGCCGTGGACGGACGGATGCAGCGTCTTCACGCGCCCGTCCATCATCTCCGGAAAGCCCGTGAGCTCGCTCACGTCCTTCACGGGCAGCCCTGCCTCGCTCAGGGCCTTGTGCGTGCCGCCGGTGGACACCAGCTCGATGCCGCGCTCGGAGAGCGCGCGGGCGAAGTCCACGAGACCCGTCTTGTCGGATACGGAAAGCAGAGCGCGGGACACGCGCTTCAGGTCGCTCGGCATGGCGGCCGCTCCCTTCAAGGGTTGGAAGATGCGGGCGCGATACCACGGTAGGCCGAGGATGGGAACCGCGTCGCCGCCATTTGGAACCTTGTTCAGAGCAGCTCTGGCCCGGGCTCCGCAGCCTGCTCGGAGCTGAACGTGCGGGCGAGGCGCTCGAAGCGCCAGCGCACGGTCTGGGTCTCGCCCGGGCGGATCGTCAGCACGATCTGTTCCGTGCGCCGCATGCCCTCGGCGGTGGCGAGAAACACGCTGTCCTCGAGCTCCGCCTCGACCGGGGCGGCCGAGAACTGCCAGGCCTCCCGGTTGGGCAGCACCAGCATGACCACGCGGCCGCCCTGAGCCCGGCTCGCCTTGATGCCGGGCGCCAGATGGAAGCGGATGATGGCCTGCGCCGTGCCAGAGTTTCCGCTTTGGCTGCCCTCGATTCTAAAATTGTCCTCGCCTTCCAGCACATTGCCCTTGGGAGCAAGCTGCCAGCGCCGCTCGTGAGTGATCCCGAAGCGGGCTTTATAGCCGTCGTGGCTGGCGCTCAGCAGCTGCGCGTGCTCGCGTTCGCTGCGCTCCGCCGTCACGTGCTCAGGGGCGCTGATGACCACGGGGCCGACGCGGCGCAGGATCCAGGCGGAGATGCGGCGCTGCAGCCAGCTCCCCTTCTTGTCGACGATTTGGCAGGAGGAGATGTCGTCGATGGAGGCGGTGGAATGCGCCACCGTCGAACGCGAAGCCTGGATGATCGCATTGCCCGCGATGTAGGGCGTGCCGCAATTGACCACGATGCGCTGCGCGGCGCTCGAGAACTCGAAGGACAGACAGCCGGCGCCGGCATCCTGGGACAGGGGTCGCGGCGGCGGAGCGCCCACATCGGCGACGAGCAGCGTGCGCCCGGCCTCCAGCCGCTCATAGCCCGAATGCGGCGCGTGGTGGATCGGCTGGCTGCGCATGTCGTCATAGGTGAGCAGCGTCGCCAGATGATCGGCTGCGGTCACGCCCATGCCGTTGAAATGGGACAGGGTGCCATCCCCGTGCCGGAACAGGCGCACCATCGGCAGCATCCGGTCGATGGCGTGGAGCAGGGCGTCGGGCGTGTCGACCTCGCGGCTGGCGAACATCTGGCGCAGGGGCAGAAGATCGAACAGGAGATCGACGATGACCCGCGGATTGCGGCTCGCATGCCCGCCATCGGCCAGGACCTGCCGTTCGAGCTCGCGGGCGAGCAGGCGGCTCGCGTGCCGCAAATTGCGGTCGAGGCCTTCGCAGCACAGGCCCGCATAGCAGAGCGCAATGGCGGCCATCAGCTGCTGGAAGGGCAGGGCGCCGGAGCTGACCTGGCGCTCGAGCTTGCGCACATGCTGGCCGATGATTCGCAGGAAACGCTGGTAGAAGGCGTGATCCGCGCCTTCCAGGATCAACGGCGACTGGCTGATGAGGGACATGAGCCGGCGCGCCGTGATCTCCGGGCTGCAGGCGATGCGCTTGTCGCCGAGCTTCGAGGTGACGAACTCGTCCACCAGGGAACGGGCGTTGGCCTGGGCGAGCGCCGTGCCGGCCGCCCGCAGATGACGCAGCCAGCCGAAGCCGTAGAGCGCCTCGCCCCAGGCGCGGCTCGGCGGCGTGAACGCGAACGGCGAGCGCCCGCCGGTGGTGATGGCGCGGCCGGAAAAGGCGAAGAAGCCGGAATAGATGTCGGTGGCGATGGTGGGATCGGCCGTGCGCAGGTCCTGGGGCGCGAAGAGCAGCCGCGTCGGCGCCGGCGCGCTCGAGAGCCTGGACAGGCTCCAGACCGCGCTTTCGCGCATGGCGCGGCCTGCCTCGCGAGCGGCAAGCCTGTACAAACGCCAGCGATCCGGCCCGAATTCCACCCGTGGCGCTCCCCTTGTTCGCTTGAATCCCAGCCAACTTAGGTGAGGAGTTCCTGCTGACCGGTTAACAACAGGTAAGGGAGGATTCACTATGATCACGAACCCTTGTGCACAAACCGTGCGACAAAGAATCCGTCGAGGCCGCTGCGGTCATGTTCCGAAAGCGCCAGGTGACTCGGCAGGGTGCGAATATCGCCCTGCGGCGTGATGCACTCGGCAAAGCCGCCGATCTCGTCGGCCGCGATGGGCTTGCGGGCGAATTCGGGATGGCGAGCAAGAAAACTCTCCGCCTGCCGTTCGCCTTCCTCGGCTTCCAGCGAGCAGGTGCAGTAGACCAGCCGCCCGCCGGCTTTCAGCAGGCTCGCGGCCTTGTCGAGCAGACGACTCTGCAGTCCTGAGAGCTTGCGGATGTCCTCCTCGCTCTTGGTCCAGGCCACGTCGGGGTGGCGCCGGATGGTGCCGGTGGCCGAGCAGGGGGCATCGAGCAGGATGGCGTCGAAGGGGCTTACATCGAGCTTTTCCGCATCGATGGCGCGGGTCTCGGCCTTCAGGTGGAGGCGGGCGAGGTTCTCCTCGAGCCGCTGCAGGCGCTTCGCCGAGCGGTCGACGGCGAGCACTTCGGCACCGGCCGCTGCGAGTTGCGCGGTCTTGCCCCCGGGCGCGGCGCAGAGATCCGCGATGCGCTCGCCGGGCTGTGCCTGCAGGAGGCGGGCGGGCAGGGCGGCGGCGGCATCCTGCACCCACCATTCGCCGTCCTCGAAACCGGGCAGCTCGCGGATCGCGGTGCGCTCCTTCAGACGGATGCTGCCGGTGGGCAGGAGAACGCCACCGAGACGCTCGGCCCAGGCTTCCGGGGCGCTCTTCACCGTCAGGTCGACGGAAGCGAGCGACCGGTGCGCTTCGGCGATCCTGGTAGCAAGAGCCTCGCCGTATTGCGCGATCCAGCGCTCCTCCAGCCAGGTCGGCGTGTCGAGCCAGGGATCGGTCTCGGCGAGAATGGCCTCGCGCTCGCGGGCGACGCGGCGCAGGACGGCGTTGATGAAGCCGCCGGCGTGATGGAGCTTGGGATCGTTCTGGGCGAGCTGCACCGCGCTGTCGACGACGGCGTGGTCGGGCACGTCGAGGAACAGGATCTGCGCCGCGCCGGTGGCGAGCAGATGCATCAGGCGCTCGTCCTTCGGCGGCTTGTTGAGCCGCTCGTTCAACGCCCGTCCGAGGGTGCCGAGGCGCCGGAAGGTCACGATGGCGATGGCGCGGGCGAGCGCTTCGTCGCGGCCGGAGAGGTTTTCCGCCCGGGCCAATTCCTCCATCACGTCGTCGAGCGGCACGCGCCGCTTCATGGTCTCCGCCACCGCCATCCAGGCAAGGCGGCGGGGCCCGAGGCCTGCCTGTTCGTCCGATTGATTCAAAATTTTATCCCCAGGGCCCGCGGCGAGTGCCGGTCGAGCCTCCGATTGAGCCCCCGGGGGAACCCCACGGACTCGATGAACTCTGTGCGACGAAGCCGGGTGGCTTCGCCGACGCGCCCATCTCCTGCGCCAAAGCGTGCAGGGCCGCAATCCGGTTTTCCGTCGCGGGGTGGGTCGAGAACAGGTTGTCCACGCCCTGACCCGAGAGCGGGTTGATGATGAAGAGCGAGGCGGTCGCGGGACGGCGCTCCGCATCGGGGTTGGGAATATGCGCCACGCCGCCCGCGATGCGGTCGAGCGCCGAGGCGAGCGCCAGCGGCTGGCCGGAGATCTGTGCCCCCATCCGGTCGGCGTCGTATTCCCGCGAACGGCTGATCGCCATCTGGATGATCATGGCGGCCAGGGGTGCCAGCAGCGCCGTGCCGATCATCACAATCGGGTTCGGCCGGTTCTCGCCCCGGCCGCCGAAGAGGAAGCCGAACTGGGCCAGCGTCGCGATGGCGCCGGCGATGGTCGCACTCACGGTCATGATGAGGGTGTCGCGGTTCTTGATATGGGCGAGCTCGTGCGCCATCACGCCCGCCACCTCGTCATGGGACAGCATGTGCAGGAGGCCCGTGGTGGCGGCGACCGCCGCGTTCTCCGGGTTGCGCCCGGTGGCAAACGCATTGGGCTGCGGATTGTCGATGAGGTAGACCCGCGGCATGGGAAGGCCGGCACGCCCTGCAAGATCGCGCACCATATGGACCAGCTCGGGCGCCGTGCGTTCGTCCACCTCGAGCGCATGATGGGCGGCGAGCGCCAGCCGGTCCGAGTTCCAATAGGCGAAGAGATTCGTCGCGAGGCCGAAGCCCAGTGCGATCATCATCCCGGTGCCGCCGCCCAGGAAATAACCAACGACGCCGAACAGGGCCATCAGGCCCGCCAGCAGCATTCCGGTCTTGACGGTGTTCATCGGGGTCTCCACCTCGTGGTCAACGAAAATCCATCCGTTGAACCCCTATGTGGGAATGGTCCAGCTCCCTCCCAAGAGGAGCGGGACTCTGGCATAAGGCACCTCATGAGTACGAACGACAACACCCCTCCGGATCGCCTTATCGAGGGCGCAGCCCCCGGCAAGCCCCTGTCTCCCGCGGCCCAGAGGGCACTCGCGGAGGCCGCCCAGCGCCGGCTCGAGATCGATGCCCGCGCGGCCGAACTCGCCCAGCAGAAGGAGTTCCAGGGCCGCGGAGGCCTCGAGCCCGTCCGCTACGAGGATTGGGAAGTGAAGGGCCTGGCGAGCGATTTCTAAAAAACCGTCGCGGATCGGGTCCGCCTGTGGGGTCAGAAACAGCTTGCTGGTAGTCTGTTGCCGGAGGGGAGCGGCCGTTAGCTTATTGGTGGCTCATGACCCCGTTAAAAAACATGGTCCATGG
>NZ_VOSK01000159.1 GCF_009296175.1 Microvirga tunisiensis
ACGCAAGCCGTCGCGGCTATACTGCCGCCGGGTGGTCGGGGTCCACATTGCGGTTCCAGATCAGGCTTCAGCACCCTCCTGGAATCATAGCGGTCTCGGCCACTCAACCCTTTTCGGGACGGGCTCTAAGAGGCCTCTGCCCGAGGGGCCTCTGTTCTAATGATCTCAACGGATGGGAGCTGGTCAGGAGCGACCGGGGCTACGCTTGTAGGTTGGTTCGCGGACGGGGCTTTGCGTTTTGAGGCCAGAAGTTCATGGACGGCGTAACCGGCCGCACAAGCCAAGAACGTTGCGAGACCGCCGATAATGATTGCAGGGGATTCGGCTGGAGCCCGAGCGACGAACGCTGCGAGGGCGGGTGAGCCACTGCAGAGGAGGGCCACGAGTGCTGAAAACAAGGCAAGGCGGCCCTGAGATTCCATAAGGTCTCTCCTTAAGAGTATAAATCTTGAATCTAGTTCTAATGGGATTTTATCTGATCTGATCCCTGATAGCTAAAGCAGGAAAGGGGATCAGTCTGACCTATATCGGGGCCAGTGTTGAAAACTCGCAGTCATGGCCGGAACTGCGCTTCTCAATCATCTCTTCAAAGCGCTCGAGCTCGGAGTGGAGAATGAGCAGGACGCCGGTCGTGGCGGCGAGACGTCTGGCTGAAGGCGTGAAGCCACCGTTTGTGACCACGGCGGCGACTCCGCCAGTGTGATGCTTTCTGGCCGCGTAAGCTTCTTGGACGGCTTTGTTGCCAACCGGGCTGCTATAGAGCTTGCATTGGATGACGGCTCTCAGCCCGTCCTTTTCGGCGATGACATCGGCCCCTTGGTCGCCTGTTCCCCCGACCGTCTGTGTCTTCCATCCAGACTTGGCTAAGCTGGCAGCAACCCACTGCTCAAACTCCAATGGGGTCATGTCCTCGTCAAACATGAGCCGGGCTTCCAACTCCTTTGCCCGGATTCCCACGCGCTCTTTGATCATGTCTACGATGGCTGGGCTGAATTTCCCCTTAGGAGCGAGGATGCTGATCGCCTCTTCGCTGAGTTCGGGCTTGATGACCTTGGACAGGAAGCGCCGCAACTCCTTCTCCCACGCGTCGGTTTCCTCAAGGCCGTAGTGGTCGATGCTTACCAGAGCGATACGGCGCCTAGCGAGGGTATCGAGGTGCTTGGAAACGATCTTGTTAACGGTTGCGCGGGCCGCGCGCTCCTCCGGGGCCAGGTTGTCAAGGGCGTCGACGACGAGAACAGTGACGCGACACAGGCATGCAGCCAAGGCGATGAGGCCGAGGACGACGTAGCTCCAGAATGCGAAAGCACTGCTGCCGACTCTCGTCAGGCACCATGCGCAACCAATCGCGATGGAACCCGTGAGAAGCCACATATTCCCTTTCCTCGGATACCGTCCGGCGCGTGTTGATCTTGGGCCCTCTACCGGAAGGTCAAGGCAAACAGTCTATCACGCTTGAAAGCTTAATGTGGGGATACCCTTGGGGATCGACGGCTACATCACCTGTGCATAAGTTGGCATGACAAGGCCACCAACGACCTAGTAAAAGAAAAGCGCCGGCTGCATGTCAGCGGCGCTTTCCTTCGACAACGGAGCCCCCCAGCCCTCGCGATCGGTTTGTTCACAGTGGATGATTTGCTGGGGAAAAGCTATAGCGCGGAAGCGACGGAAAAGGGAATGGTTAAGGGATCTGACTTGTTTGAAGAGGTAACCCCTTTTTGAAGCCAATTTGCCGCAGTTCGAAATGCCAGCTGTCACGCCCCTAAAAGGCGTCGGAGGTCACTGGAAGCCTGAGCAGGCTGGGAAGAGGCTGGCGGGATTTGAATGCTGGGAAGCCGTCCCGCGATCGGGCGCCATTCATCCTCACTCCCGTCCGGCGATATGCATGCTGAGTAGGAGAGATGGACCCTGGTCCCAGCGGCTTCGAGGGCCTGTCCGAGAGCTGTGATACATCCTCCGTCTGCAGCGGACCAGGCGCCAGAGAGGAGAACGGCGGGGCGTTTAGCGGCAGTCATCCGCTCGCAAAGGAATTTGGCCGCCGCGTCGAGATCGTCGCCATAGAGGCTGGCGCCGTCTTCGTGGATTGTGTCGATAGCGCTGACGAGCTCTTCGGCCGAGTTGGACACTCCAAATGCGTATGTGCTGGAGAATCGATGGAGGACGGCCAAGTCCCATCCCGCCTTAAGAAGCTTGTCGACCTCTTCCGCCTGGGCAATCTGGCAGGCCCACGAGTATTCGGGAATCTGGCGGGGGTCGTCCGAGTTGGACGCATCGTCCTTCGACTGTACGACGTCACCTGGATGTACGAGGATATAGAGTGGCTTGGCTGAGTTCACCTCGTCGGGAAGGCTGATCGCGATAAAGTCGTTGGCTTCCCCCTGGTCCTGATCCCCAAAAAATTGAATCCGGGCCCAGATTTCATCGTCAGGATCGTCGTACATGGGATTTTTGATCCCCTTTCGGTTCTTGGCAGGCCGCGCGTGGAGGGGTAACTTCGGCCAGCTTTTATGTGGGGCAAATCTATGAGAATGAAGCTTTGGATATCGGCTGCTGTCGTGTGTGCCGCGGTCGTCCAGGCGCCGGCGCTGGCGCAGAATGCCACCGACGCAATGAAGTCCTATGACTTGCTTGCGGCCGGGACCTACGCCGAGCCGCCGGTTGCGATGTGGAAGGACGTGCTCGATAAGGCGAACGAGTCCATGAAGAAGATCGTGGACCCAAGCATCCTCAAGAAGCGCAGTCCTGGGCAATATGTAGTCGGGGCCGTTTTTGGGCGAGAGTTCAAGGTCGGGGACGCCTCAGTTGCCGTGAGCATCTATCAGGGTGGTGGCGCATGCGATGGCGGCGCGAACTCCTCGAGCAGCACGCAAACGTGGGGCACCGACTGCCCCGTCCGGATCCAGCTTAAGCAAGGCGAGAACGTCCGTGTAGTCGAAGGGAAAGCCTGCGCCCCTTACGACTGGGCGCTTGGTGAGAAGGACCCCTACGGCGGCGATCGGGCCTATGTGACCTACAATGCGTCCAAGGGCGCCTTGGACTTCAGCGTCACTTCCAGGCGCAAGGTCGTTAAGGCCTGCAATACGTCGATCAAGGTTGGCACGCTTGCGGGTACAGGGGAACCCGTTGCCGAGGCCGCGGGAAGTGCACCTTCAGGCGGAGCCGCAATTTCAGGTGTGACGGCGGCCTACTCAGATACGTCCGGCAAGACCTGCAAACAGCAGAGGGAGCATTCCGAGCTGAGCGAGTGGACGTGCTCGGCTCCAGCCGGCCGAAAGGTCGTTTTCGGCGATACGGGCGGCTTATTCGGCGTCCAGTTTGGGAAAAAGGGCGATAGCGATCTTGAGCCGATGTTTCGCCCAGGTGGTGACGCTACCGGCAAGAAGATCGAATGGCGGATGAAAGATGGGCAGCCGATCGCATCAATCCTGCGCGTCTTCGTCAGCGAAGACATCGGTTCGACCAAGCAGGTACTCCTAGTCACGAAGATCGATGGCGATCGCGCATGCCATATGGCGTATGTTGACGCCCAGATCGCCGATGCCAACGTTCGGGCCGCCGAGATCGCCGACGGCAAGAGTGCCGCTTTCAAGTGTGGAAGCGACAAACCCGAGAAGGTTGGAAGCCCGGCCAAGATCGGTGATGAGTAACTGTCGGACCGGCCCCGGAAAGGGGCCGGATTCCTTCAGGCGGCGGCTTGGAGTGGCTGGTTCACGTTCTCATAGAGCGACGGTGTCTGATCGGTCTTCATGAGGCTACCGCGCGTCATGTCGAAGAAGTCGATCCACTCCCGCAACTCTGGCCTCTCCGAGATGTCGATGTCGGCGACCGACTTCTGAAAGGCAAGGAGATCTTGAGGTGCTTTCTCACAGATCAATCTAACTTCGTCCTCGGGGAGTAGTCCTTGGTCAACAATGTACTCTGTCATTGATCCGGGACGAGGCGTTGCACCTCGCATGCCGAGCACCGGTTTACGCCAAAGCCCTTCCACATTGATCAGTCGGGGCTTAGCTCTTGCTTCCATCAGAACGATGCGACGGAGAAACGGCTTTTCGAGTTCGTGGAGTTCCCACGCCTTGGTTACAGGGCAGAAGAAGCACGCCGATTTGACCGGGATTGGAAGCCCAGCCTTTGCAATGCGGGCCTTGCAATCGTCACGCGTCCAGCCGAGATCGCGCAGAGGATATAAGTATTCGTACTTGTTATCTGTGGAACCTTCACGTTCAGCATAGCGTTTCTGATCAGCTGGACTACAATCGTAGCCAATAAGCTTGATTACCTTGCCGCCAGCAGCCCAACAGCGCCGAGCCGGCTCCCAATTGTCAGCCCATTTTTCTTGAGGCTGGATCTTCCATTTCTGCGAACAACTTCCAAAGCCGAAGCTTTTACTCGGCAAAGTCCCATTCGTAAGACAATTCTCCTCTAATGTTCTATAAGGAGGATAGTTCTTGAAGTTCTTAGGTAATTACCCAGGCCCTTGCATGAGTCGGGCTTCGCTGATTCCATGCCTGTATGGGCCGCAGCGATCTTGAGCGTCTGAGCAAGGAAGAGCTGATCGAGCTGGTGCTGCGACTGCAGCGGCCGCAAAAGACCTCACGCACGTCCTCAAAGCCGCCCTCGACCGATCGCAAGGAGCAGCGCGAGCGCTCCAAACCGGGCGGAGCCAAGCCCGGTCATGAAGGCCACAGCCGGATCCTCAGCGCCACGCCTGATGAGGTGGTCGAGCACCGTCCTGACCGGTGCTCGTGCTGTTCGGCTGTCCTGATGGCGGATTGGCCGGCGGAGACGATCAGCCTCCACGAGCAGATTGAGCTGCCGGAGGTGGCGCCCCGCGTCACCCAGCATCGGCGCCTGGCGGTGCGCTGCCGGGCGTGTGGAACGCGGATCGCCGCGGCCGTGCCGGACGCCGCCAAGGGGACACCGTTCGGGCCACGCGTCCATGCCATGGCGACTTATCTCAAGACCTTCCAGGCTCTGTCCTACGAGCGGCTGCAAAGCGCATTCGCGGATCTGTTCGGGCTCACGCTCAGCCAGGGCGGCCTGATGACCATGCTGCGCCGAGCGCAGGGCGCCTTCGCGGGCGAGCGCGACAAGGCGGTTGCGGCGTTGCGCCGGGCCCGGGTCATCGCCTCCGACGAGACCGGCGTTCGGATCGAGGGCTCCAACGCCTATCATTGGGTGTTTCGCTGCGCCGAGGCGGTGGTCCATCACGCCTCTGCGACCCGGGGCGCCATCGTGGTCCGGACCGTGATGGATGGGCACCGGCCCGAGGTCTGGTGTTCCGACCGCTACAGCGCGCAACAGGGCCATGCCGACGCCCACCAGACCTGCCTGGCCCATCTTGCCCGCGATGTCGCCTATGCCGATGAGGTGAGCGCCGATGTCCTGCCCTCCCGCCTCAAGCTGTGGCTGCACCGGGCCTTTGCCCTGGCGGAGGAGGTCGGAACCCTTGCCGCCTCGACCCTCGCTCGCAAGCGCCGGGCCCTGGAGCGAAGTCTGGACGCGATCCTGGCCACGCCGACCTCCTGTGATCTGGCCCGTGACATTCAGAGCAAGGTCCGGCGCGCCCGCGATCAGCTCCTGACCTTCGCCCACTGGCCTGGACTGGTTGAGGCGACCAACAACGCCTGCGAACGCGCGCTCAGACCGGCCGTCATTCAGCGCAAGGTGACCAACGGCTATCGCTCCATGTGGGCCGCCGAGGGCGAAGCGGACATACGCACGGTCGTTGGCACGGCTCGTCTCGGTCCGGCCACCAATGCGTTCAACACAATCCTTCAGACTGTGTCTGCCTGAACCTCAGTGCGAAATAGGGGCGTGGGTAATTACGTTCTTAGGCTCATAGCGAACGACATGCAAGGGCACCCCTCGGTCCTCGAGCCACTTCTTGAAAATGGGGAGGTACTCGTAGGTTTGTTGGCGTTCTGAACCCGTATCTGCAAAGAGCGCTGCATCAATGCGATCGCCGCGTTCTACTAATTCCACACACATTGCTACACTATCCACCCCAAGGCCAAGGGCAGCTAGAACGGGAGCCTCTCCATCGGAAAAGAAGTCGAGCTGAGGTGGCCGGGCAGTTTGCTCGGTCATGCTTGATGAATCCTTGTCATTGATGGCGAGCCTGGAATCGCTCACGCGCAGTCGTGCGTTACGCAGCGACGGTTGTGATGCGAGGGAGAGCGACAGCCGACGTCCGCAGGGGCTTGTCAAAGTCTCTGGTCAGACCGCCTTCAGGGTGGCGGGACCAGGCGAGGTAATGCCGGAGCGTCTGACGGATGTCATAGGCAATCCGTGCGTCCTCATGGATCTCAGGGCTGTGAATCCCGAACGACGCGGAGCAGAGATCCGACAGGTCGCGAATAACCTCTTGTCCTTCGGGCGAAGTTGCCGTGACGAGGCCTTCGATCGCTATTTGGATTTGGCCGAGATGCAGGCGAAGGAAGATCTCAAGGGACCAGACCAGACGATCGGCCTCGTCGAGGGACATCTCGATGCAATCGTTGTCCTTCCTTAGGACAGACGCGTCGATCTGAAGGTGATGCCCGTCGAAGTACGGGCGGCCCCGAGACAGGCGGCCAGACGCAGCAATCAATCGGTTTAAGAATGTGTGGCCGCCGATGCTAGTGCTGAGCGCCTGCTGGGAGTAGGTCACACTGCGGATCGCCGTGAAGTCCAGATTGGACAGACGTTCTGCTGTCTCGGCGGCTTGTCGGATGACGCGCCGCTGGGTCGGGGAAAGGGTGAGCCTGAGTTCTCTCATTAGGCCGCCTTGGGGTGGAACGTCTTCTGGCTGGCGTCCAGGATCTCAACGTGGCGGTCCAGATCAATAACGAATGGAAGCAGGCTCGGCTTGTACTCGTTGGCGGGTACTAAGAACCACCGTTGTGTGTTGCTCTCGCGCCTGCCGCCAAGGCTGGCGACCACCTTGACATCCTGATCGGCAACGCCGAAGGCGGCATCGACGAGCCAGTTCTGTGCATTGGTGGCCCAGAATTCCCGCTGACGAAGAGTATGGCTCTGGTCGGCCGTGAGGGCCTCGCCCGTAACTTTCATGAATTCGTCGGGAAAGCTGTTGATGAGCGTCCGACGGGCGATGGTACGGTCACGGGTGGTGAAAAGATGAGGGAAGTGGTGCGCAACGATCCCCCACTGCTCGTCTTCCTCATAGAAGCCGTTCCCAGTGCGCCAGGCAGGATGGATTCTTTCGTTGGCTTCGAGTGTCAGGAAGAAACCACCGTGACCGGGTGTTCCGAGCTTGATAACCCCTTCGCCGTAATCGTAGGCGTAGTCGGGCGCTCCCCAGGGGCTGGAGAATAGACCGACCTCGCGGGGCTTGACGTACTCGCGCTTGACGGAGCGCAGCTCTGCGATACTCAGATGGACGAGCTTGGCATCTTCACGAGCCTCGTCGAGGGTATCGTTCACGGAAATGCTGTCCCACTCCATACGCGTCGTGACCTGGAAAAGGGGCAGGGTGGGACGTTCGAGCACGAAGAAGCAGAAGCCATTACCTGATCGCTCCACAATGCGGAGGGTCACGCCGGAGGCTATATCCGGAAGTTGTTCGATTTCACGTTCGGTCATGAGTATGTCCCTGCGATCAGACAGCCGTGAGTTCGGCGGGGTTGGACTTCAACCAGGTGAGGAGAGCGTCGGCGATCCGATGGGGATCATTCGCGAAGAAGCCGGAGCGGCCGAGGGGATTGAGCTCGACGATACCGATGGTGATCGAGTTGCCACCAGAGCCGGCAGCAAAGAGATCCATCACGAAATGGCGGGGGAAGTCAGAATCGGCCGCCAGGATCTCGTCCACGATCTCCTGTGCCGCGTCACGGTACGCGCTGACCACGATAGAGGCCTCAGGAGGCGTCCTATCCCCGATCCTGCCGCGAACGACGTAGTCGAAGATTTCATCCTTCCCGGCTGTCCGGTTGAGAGGCGTGTATTCCACCACGGCGCCGGCACCTGAGACCACGCGACCATCGACCACGAAGCAGCGATATTCCTGCTCCATCTCGACGAATTCCTGGATGGCCGAGATGCCGGCGCCCCGGTGAACTGCGGCCCAGGTGATCTCTTCGGGAAGCGGCTCCTCTCGCGTCGGTATGAAGTGCTGGACCCGATATTCCTTGAGAGGCTCGGACAACATCTTCCAGGAGATCTTCTGGCCGATGAAGGAGCGAGCAACATCGTTTAGAAGGGGGAGGTGAGTAATCTCCTCTGGGATGTCTTCCACATCATGCTTGCAGGTGATGAACCTGCGCCCTGCATTCTGGACGAACCCGGAGTTCAGGCCATAGGTCACTGGCTGCTCGAACGGAGCGATAGGGTCGTATCCGAGCTCACTAAGGCCCTCGAACCCTGCGCGGAGAGTGGGTGTCAGCAGGACCAAGGGATCATCCTTGGACGGCACTCCCATCGCCTCGGCATGGTCATTCAGCGGTGCAGGGTCGGCATGCAGCGAAATCTGAATGAACAGGGCGATCCCGTGCCTGGCACAGGCGTCACGGACGGCGATCAATCGAGCGATCTTCTCGATCCAGTCCTCGCGGTCGAGTGTCTCCGAAGGCTCCGCTTTGACGCCGGCACTCTCGAGAAGTCCGAGATAATCTCCCAGGAGGCTAAGCGCATCGTCGTATCCTTCCAAGCTGGCCGGAACGTGGTGATGAACGTCTTGAATCAGGATCTGAAGACGCACGAGGCCTCCATTCTTACAGAGGGGTTTGATCACGGGGCAGAAGCACCGGATCTGGTCGTCTCCTGGATTCTTTTGAGGGACTCGCAGAGCCTCTCTGACGAGAGCTGCTCAGTTTGGCGAGGACGGTTGGGCTGCAGTCGTTGAGTATGCAGCGAGCCGCACGTTAGGCAGCTCTAAATGCGAGAAGAGGGCCGGAGAGCCAGGGGTTGGCTCCTCGTCCCTCTTCAGGTTTTGTGACCGGTTGCAATCACAAACCAGATTGCAATTTACACCGTGTCGAATGGTCTGTCGAGACGGCACTATCAATCCAGCAATCGCTTAGCGTTCATCTTCAACAATCCTGGCAAGTTCGGCGTAGGTGAGCCTGTCGGGAGCACTGTCGAGGAACGAGAGCATCGAATTATTGATCCGGCCCTCATTGTCTTGAAGGAGTCTCAGATAGCTCCAGTTTGATCGGCATGAAGCACGTGGACATGCGCAAGCTGCCTGCGGCGGCCCAAGAGGAGCGTCGGCGGCAAGTGATTGGGCTGCGGCAGCGCGGGCTGACCTACGGAGCGATCGCGAAGCAGGTTGGGCTCTCGCCGACCGGAGTGTTCGACATCTGCAAGCGGTTCGCGGCGGAGGGCGCGAAGGGATTGGTGAGTAAGCCGCGCGGGCGCAAGCCGGATGAGCAGCGGCTACTGAATGCGGCCCAGGAGGCAGCGGTGCGATGGCTGATCTGCCGGCATACGCCGGACGAGTTGGACTTGCCGTTTGCCTTGTGGAGCCGGGCGGCGGTGCGCGAGCTGATCCGGCAGCGCTGCGGGGTCGTGCTGGCCATACGGACTGTGGGCAAATACCTAGCGCGCTGGGGCTTTACGGCCCAGAAGCCGTTGCGGCGCGCTTATGAACAGAACCCGGCCGCAGTGCGGCGCTGGCTGCGACGGGAGTACCCGGCTATCGTGGCGGCGGCCCGCCGGGCGCGTGGCACCATCTTCTGGGGCGACGAAACCGGTCTGCGCTCGGACGACGTGCGCGGTCGCGGCTACGCGCCGCGGGGCCGGACGCCGGTGGTCCGGGTCTGCCATCGGCGGGCCGGGCTGAGCCTGATCTCTGCCGTGAGCAACCGCGGCGCTCTGCGTTGGATGGTTCTTGATGGGGCAGTGAACGCCGCAGCCTTGATCCGCTTCCTCCAGCGCCTGATCCGGGACATCCGGCGCAAGGTGTTCTTGATTCTGGATCGGCTGCAGGTGCACCGGGCCGGCCAGATTCGTGACTGGCTGGCCACGCATAGAACCAAGATCGAGGTCTTCTACCTGCCTGCCTACAGTCCGGAACTGAACCCGGACGAGGGCCTGAACGCCGACCTGAAGCAGGCCGTCACCCGCAAGGCGCCCGTGCGCAGCAAACAGCAGCTCAAGCGGGCGACCGTCAGCCACATGCGCAGGCTGTCCAAATTGCCTGCGCGCGTCAGAAGCTACTTCCACCATAAACCAGTCCGCTATGCCGCATGATCCAAGATCAAGACAATGAGGGCCGGATCAATAAAGTCTCGGCTGCGCTCGATCATAGCTGCGTGCTCAGCTTGCTTGGCGTCAACGATCTGGCGCCCTCCTGTACGGGCTCGAAGACGCTCAAGTGCCTCGGCGCCGGCATCAGTGAGCTCTCGATGATAGCTGTACTTGTGCCCCGGCTGATGCACATGGTCGAGGATCAGGACCTGCCCCTGAAGCTGGACGTCAGGATGCTCAGTGAAGCCCAGTGTCAGGTCCGTCTTCTTGCCATTGAACTCGAGCCAAGCATGAGAAGCCATCAAGGGGCCGGTCTCGTCGTGAGCGAAGCCGACGGCCGGAGTGGCAGAGACACCGTACTTATTCTGAAGATAGACCGCGAGAAAGAATGTCACGCGATAGCACATGCCCATTGCTCGAGACGGGGCAATAAACCGGCTGTATGTCGCGCGGGAAACATCTGCAATCGTCCGTTCTTCAGCGGAGAGGGCATCATAGAATGTGTTCCATTGCCCGGCGCGGCGTTTGGCTTGGCCCATGGTCATGTCCGTTGTCAAAAGGAGCGACACATAACTCGCTCCGAGTGATCACCGTTAAGCGGGTTCCTCAGGCGGCTTGGGCGAAAGCGATTGGCTCGCTTGCCAGTTCTCCCACGCCGGGCTGAGCTGGCAGGCGATAGACGCGCGGGGGTGCGGCGCTGATCTCGGCGATCTCGGCGGCTGCGGCCTGGATCTCCGGCTCGCTGGTCCCGATCTCCCACATGGTGTCGCCTTCGATATCGACGCCGACGGTAAGGAAGAGATCGAATCCCTGAAGGTCGATTCTGGAGAAAAGCTCCTCGACTGAACCCGTTGCTAACGCCGGGTGCCGGCCGCCGCAGGTGGCAGTCGCATGGACATCGGGGTTGCGAAGGGCCATCTCACCTTGGCCGTTCTGGAGGTAGAAGCGCAGTGCGGCAAGGATGGTTGCTTCGTCCTGCTCGCTGAGGGCGTGAAGGCGGGTACGCATGTCGCGTCTCCTCAAGATTGCTGCTGGGAATGAGGCGAGGATCTGGCTCGTCCGGGGCGGCGGTTGCGTGGCTTTGGCAATGGACGCAGGGCGTTCAGGAGATGCTCGCGGCCGTCGCGGTCCACGAACTTCCAGCATATCCAAGCGTTCTCGGGATTTGGCTTGCCGAGAGAGGCGTTGAGGCGATTGAGGTTGTCGAATCTCTGACCATCTGGGGTCACCCAGAAGCCTCCGCGAGCGACTGCGTTGTAGGTGTACCCTTGCCAAATTCGATAGATTGCGAAGCCCTCTGGCAGCGTGAGCCCTGTAGATGGATCTCTATAGCCGATGGGCCCATCTTGGGTGAGGTTCACCGGCAGCCCGAGCTTGAGCAGGCGGCGTAGATAGGTGTCGATAGAGAGGCCGCTGCCGTCGGTGATCTGGCGTAAAGCCGTGGCGACTTCCGACGATATGGTTATGACCTCATCGGTGGATCCATCCACGTCTCGCCTGGTGACGAGCCCAACCGTACCAGCCACAAGGCTGCGCGGCTGGGGAGCGAGTGAACGCCCAAGATTGTCTCGTTGGGTAGGATCGAGGAGCTTCTGAAGCTTCTTACGGGCGCGGGCAGTGACGGCCTCTCCAGCTACAACTTCATGGAGAGACGCGAACGAAATCGCTGCAATGATGTCGCCCAGTTCCTCTTCGATGCGACTGCGGCCAGTTTTGGCACCATCAGGCGTATCGATCCCAAAGCAGAGGGCATTGCCTCCGACCTGAGCGAATTCACCGCACTCACTCAGGATCTTGCCAACGCAGTAGGCTTCGACATCGAAGGAGCGGTCAGGGGTGGGACTCATGGGCTACGCTCCTCAAGGGTGAGAGGCGGCCCTTAGGCCGCCTCGTCGAAGAGAGACATCTGGCGGATACCTGCCTGCTGCTGACGTGCTACGAGGCGCGCCTTGAGATCCGATCCCCAAGCACGATAGATCGGCGGTGGTTCTCGCAGCATGGACGCGATAACGATGTTGGCGTAGACTAGGGCCGAGGCGAGATCTGGGCACACCGAGTTGCCGATCATACGCGTCTGGGAAGTCCGGGTAAGGGGCTTCCCATTGTGGACGGCCTCAAGGACATAGTCCTCGGGGAATCCCTGGCCACGCGCGAGCTCGCGGGGCGTGAGCATCCTGAGTCCGATGTCCACCACGATGTGCTGGCCGACCGTGACAAACTCACCACCGTTCCAGCAGCCGAATTCGCGTAAGAATTCGGCGACCAGGCGGGCCTTCTCAAGGAGTTCGCTCGACAGCGGCGGAACCGTCCCACGGACATCTGCGAGGCCGAACCGATCATGGGTCGTGATCGTGTGAAGCGGGTCCGTGACAGGCGTGTCCTGATCTGAGCCATAATAAGCTACAAGAGAGGCGCCAACCGTACCAATGTGATTGCCTTGAGCAGTTGCTGTCGGCATCGGATCATTGGCGGGCGACGAACGCATGTCCGAGCCTTTCATATTGATCATGTGCGGCGCGGTGACCATCTCGGTCTTTACGACCCCATGGCGCGGTGCGCCAGCCATCACAGTATGGATCGGCTCATTAGGCAATTGCCCAATGCTATTCTCTTGGAACTTCGTTAGATGGGCAGCGACAACGCTTTGCGTGCACCCCTTCCCAATGATGGTCGAGAGCGGTTCGTCCATAGCATGACCGATCATGCCGGTGTTGTTCTGGGACAGGAATGCCGACACAAGACCCGTCTTGCCCCCGCCACCGGCAGTAACAGTTCCCAGGGGATCGTTTGCGGCAGAACCGACGGAGGCACCAAAGTGCCGCATCAGCGAGACCGCCGCGAGTGACCCGCCGTTTCCGTCCGGTACAATGGTCGGAGCGGGCTTATCAATCGGGTACGTACGCGGCTCCTGGCCGGTGCGCTCACCGTAGCGGGGTACCAGGTAAGGAGCGATGACAGCATTCTGGTCTTTACGGGAAGCGGTGATCGTATGAAGCGGCTTCTGGACCGGGCGGTTGGCCCCGCCTTGCTGGGCATATGTCATGACGGGTGCAATAGCGGGTAGAACGAGAGCTTTCTCGCCGCGATTGGCCGCTGTGACGGTACGGATAGGATCACGGAGGCTTTCGGTGCGTTCTCCACCCTGATGTGTGAGGGAGACAAGGAACGGCTCAGACGCATCGATCACATACCGCTTGACGCCTTTGGCTATGCGCTGAAGCGTGGCCCGTTCGAGAGGACGCTTCGTCTGAATCCCGGTCTCATCCTTGAACCGCTGCGCATCAGACTTCGACATGAAGATGCTCGGGCACGGCTTCGACCAGTCAATAATTTCGGCAGCCGTGCGCCAGGGCAGGAGCTTGCCCGACTGAACCTCGGCGCTCTTGGGATCACCGTGGGTTGGCTCCGGCCAAACGATTGGCTTTCCATCACAGCGAGCGACAAGGAAAAGTCTGGTGCGGATTGTGGGGGCACCATAATCGCATGCCCGCAGCTCCCGATACTCAACCCGGTAACCCAAGCGTTCAAGCTTTGACACCCAGTCCGCGAATGTCTGTCCCTTACGGTCTGGGCACGGTTGACCCTCGATCGTCAAGGGGCCCCACTCGGCGAACTCTGAGACGTTTTCAAGAAGGATAACTTTCGGTCGGACTGACTTAGCCCAACGCACGACAACCCAAGCTAGATCACGCGTTTTCTGGCCTCTCGGCTTGCCTCCCCTCGCGCGGCTATGGCTCCGGCAATCTGGCGAGGCCCAGAAAATGCCTACACTACGACCGGCTGTGTGTTGTCGCGGATCCACCTTCCAAACGTTGTGCCGAAGGTGTATGGTTGTTGGGTGATTGGCCTCGTGCATGGCCAATGCCTCGCCATCATGGTTGATGGCAATGTCGGGCTCACGGCCGAGTGCCATGGCGATGCCCTTTGAGGCGCCTCCACCTCCCGCAAAACTATCTACAATCATTCCCTCGACGAGTGAGTTGAGAGAATTTGAGCCAACTTTTGCCTGTTTGTTCAGGAAGCGCGGAAGCGAACTGTCCATGAAATTTTCTCTGGGGTTTGAGGGATCACGCAATTTCGGTGTGCGTCCCCACCACATGCGGCAGCACTTCTTCGCAGCCCCAAAGAAATAGCGGCCGGTTGAGAGCCGACCGCTGACCAGAAAGAGGCGAGGTTAGACCGACCGGGCTGGCGATCGCTTCCAGTTCTGCACGACGTAGTGTCGCCATGGATGTTTCGGCCGTCCTCCGCGGGAGAAGAGCAATTCTTCCGTTCTCGATGCTGCTAGGTCCAGCCGCTCTGCCAGTGCTTCGACGTTCCGACAGTAACGTTCATAGACATGCGCCGAGTTTCTTCGGGCGACGTATCCGCTATGGTCAAATGCGATGAAACAGGGCTCGAACAGGATCGAAACAGACTTGCCCGTCCACTGATCAAGAATGTAGCCGTCGTTCGATTGAAGCAGGAAGAAAATGAGCTTCGTGAAATAGGCAGGACCTAGTCCGGCAATGGGAGTGCTCTCAAACAGGCCGTAGGCCTCTGAACGGGTCATAGGCCTGCTTCTGATCTCGCGGACAATGGGCTGCCAGCGGTGGCGCTCGGCCCATGCGCTCCTGGCATTCTTGGGCCTCATTTCGCCCCATGCCATACAGGCAATATAGCAGGCCTCGTCGTATCCATCCGAGCGGGGCCGCGGGATTTTGGGTGCCGCGCGTGGTAACGTCGGTTCATGGAGATCGATGAGGACAAGATCGACGATGCCGTTTTGGCGCTGTTATGGCTGACGCTGCATAACGAGCGTTGTGCCTGGAAGGGCTTCGACTGGGCAACGACGGATCGGCTTCACAAGAAGGGCTTGATCGGCGACCCAGTC
>NZ_VOSK01000015.1 GCF_009296175.1 Microvirga tunisiensis
GCATCAACATAGGCGGCAAACCGCGCCTCGCGCGTCTCTGATGGGATAGGAAGGTTCATCACACGCCTCCGCATGATGGATCTCCCGACTATAGCTCGCCTCGTGAGTTTATGACACAGTAGTACTAGAGCATCGGCTCGAAAAGGGGAATGCCCGTTCTGGGCATGCCCGGATGCTCCTGCCGTCTAGGTAAGTGCTCGCTCCGGCCAGCCACGGCAACATGTCAAGATCATTGACCCATCGGTGGAGACTTTCGTTCCTAAGCCCCAAAAGCTGTTTTTGTTACATTCGGAGTCATCGGCTTGTAACTTTTGTCTAAAATATTTCTAAACCCTCTTGTGCACTGCGCTGAACTCTGGCACCTTGCCTCTATTAGGACAGCGATGCTGTCCCTTTTGGAGTGTCTGCACTCCTTACCTTTCGCCCTGGGGTTTTCTTGATGCTTCGCCTAACGCGAACGAAACGAGATACCAACAAAGCCGCCCGCAAAACGTGGGCGGAACGGGCGACTCTGGGCTGAACTCTGAAAGCCCAAAGGATGCCCGCGAGGAGCGGGCTCCCCTGCCGGACCCAACCCTCGAAAACCCGAAGAAGCGGCGGGCGCCCGGACGATCCGATCATCCGGCGAGCCCAAAAGCCGCCTCAAAGAACCTTGAAGACGTGTTCGGATGTGAGGATCTGCCATGAGCGACGAGCCGACTAAGAGCCTGGAAGCCCAAGTGCCAAGCCGTACGGCCACGATGGCGGATACGGTCAAAGTGGTGCGTGATCCGGGCCTGCCGTCCGCCCAGGGCCTCTATAACCCTTCCAACGAGCAGGATTCCTGCGGCGTCGGCTTCATCGCCGACATGAAGAACCGCAAGACGCACGACATCGTCGAGCAGGGCCTGTCCATCCTGCACAATCTCGACCATCGTGGCGCGGTGGGCGCCGATCCGAAGATGGGCGACGGCTGCGGCATCCTGGTTCAGATCCCGCACAAGTTCTTCGCCGCCGAATGTGCCAAGGTCGGCATCTGGCTGCCCGAGGAAGGCCAATACGGCGTCGGCCATCTGTTCATGCCACGCGATCCCGAGGGCTTTCAGCTCGTCGAGGAGATCGTCACCAAGGCGATCACCGACGAGGGCCTGCAGGTTCTCGGCTGGCGCGAAGTGCCGGTGGATTCGAGCGATCTCGGCGAGAGCGTGAAGGCCACCGAGCCGCAGCACCGCCAGATCTTCATCGGCAAGGGCAAGGGCATGGACGATGCCGAGACCTTCGAGCGTCGCCTGTTCATCGCCCGCAAGGTCATCTCCAATGCCGTCTACGACATGAAGGACGCGCGCACCGCCGGCTATTATCCGGTCAGCCTGTCCTCGCGCACCATCGTCTACAAGGGCATGGTGCTCGTCACGCAGCTGCGCGACTACTACCTCGACCTGCAGGACGAACGCTTCGAGAGCGCCATTGCCCTCGTGCACCAGCGCTTCGCCACCAACACCTTCCCGACCTGGCAGCTCGCACATCCCTACCGCATGGTCGCCCATAACGGCGAGATCAACACCCTGCGCGGCAACGTGAACTGGATGGCGGCCCGTCAGGCTTCGGTCGATTCCGAACTCTTCGGCAACGACATCTCGAAGCTCTGGCCGATCTCCTACGAGGGCCAGTCCGACACGGCCTGCTTCGACAATGCGCTCGAATTCCTGGTGCGCGGCGGCTATTCCCTGTCGCATGCCATGATGATGCTCATTCCGGAAGCATGGGCCGGCAACCCGCTCATGAACGACGATCGGCGCGCATTCTACGAATATCACGCGGCCCTCATGGAGCCGTGGGACGGCCCAGCCGCCGTGTGCTTCACCGACGGCAAGCAGATCGGCGCGACGCTCGACCGCAACGGCCTTCGTCCGGCCCGCTATCTCGTGACCGATGACGGCCTCGTGGTGCTCGCCTCCGAGATGGGCGTCCTGCCGATTCCTGAGGAGAAGATCGTCGAGAAGTGGCGTCTGCAGCCGGGCAAGATGCTTCTCATCGATCTCGAGGAAGGCCGCATCGTCTCCGACGACGAGATCAAGCAGCAGCTCTCGGACGCCCATCCCTACAAGGAATGGCTGAAGCGCACGCAGATCGTGCTTGAGGATCTCAAGCCCGTCCAGGCGCGCGAGTCCCGCACGGACGTGTCTCTCCTCGATCGCCAACAGGCCTTCGGCTACACCTCGGAGGACCTGAAGCTCCTCATGCAGCCCATGGCCGTCACCGGCCAGGAGGCTGTCGGCTCCATGGGATCGGACACGCCGATCTCCGCTCTCTCCGACAAGCCGAAGCTGCTCTACACCTATTTCAAGCAGAACTTCGCCCAGGTGACGAACCCGCCGATCGATCCGATCCGCGAAGAACTCGTCATGAGCCTGGTGTCATTCATCGGCCCGCGTCCGAACATCCTCGATCTGGAAGGCACATCGCGCCGCAAGCGGCTGGAGGTGCGCCAGCCGATCCTCACCAACGAGGATCTGGAGAAAATCCGCTGCATCGGCCATTTCGAGGACCGCTTCGACACGAAGACCCTCGATATCACCTATGACGCGGAGCTCGGAGCCGCCACCCTCGACGGCGCGCTCGACCGTCTCTGCGACCGGGCGGAGGCGGCGGTGCATGGCGGCTACAACATCATCATTCTCACCGACCGCATGGTTGGCCCGGACCGCATCCCGATCCCGGCGCTGCTCGCCACCGCGGCCGTGCACAACTACCTGATCCGCAAGGGTCTGCGCACCTCGGTCGGCCTCGTGGTCGAGTCCGGCGAGCCGCGCGAGATTCATCACTTTGCGTGCCTGGCCGGGTACGGCGCGGAGGCGATCAACCCGTATCTCGCCTTCGAGACCATCGAAGCCATGCTTGAAGCCGGCGAGTTGCCGGAGGAAGTGGACGCGGACGAGGCGATCAAGCGCTACATCAAGTCCATCGGCAAGGGCCTGCTCAAGGTGATGTCCAAGATGGGCATCTCCACTTATCAGTCCTATTGCGGCGCGCAGATCTTCGACGCGGTCGGCCTCCGGTCCGACTTCGTGTCCCGTGACTTCTTCGGCACGGCGACCACCATCGAAGGCATCGGCATGGATGAAGTGGCGGAAGAGAACGTGCACCGCCACCGCGACGCCTTCGGCGACGCGCCGATCTACCGCAACGCGCTCGATGTCGGCGGCGAATACGCTTACCGCCAGCGTGGCGAGGTGCATGCCTGGAACCCCGATACGGTCGCGACGCTGCAGCACGCCGTGCGCCTCAACGCGCAGGACCGCTACCGTGAATATGCCCGTCTCGTGAACGAGCAGGACAACGAGCTCAAGACGATTCGCGGCCTCTTCCGCATCAGGAAGGCGGAAGAGACGGGACGTGCGCCCGTTGCCCTGAGCGAAGTGGAACCGGCCCAGGAGATCGTGAAGCGCTTCTCCACCGGCGCCATGTCCTTCGGATCGATCTCGAAGGAAGCGCACGAGACGCTGGCGCTCGCCATGAACGCCATCGGCGGCAAGTCCAACACCGGCGAAGGCGGCGAGGAGCCGGAGCGTTTCCGTCCCCTGTCGGATGGACGCTCCAAGCGTTCCGCCATCAAACAGGTGGCTTCCGGCCGCTTCGGTGTGACGACGGAATATCTCGTCAATGCCGACATGATGCAGATCAAGGTGGCCCAGGGCGCCAAGCCCGGCGAAGGCGGTCAGCTGCCCGGCCATAAGGTCGACGCCAAGATTGCCCGCGTGCGTCACTCGACCCCCGGCGTCGGCCTCATCTCGCCGCCGCCGCACCACGATATCTACTCCATCGAGGATCTGGCACAGCTGATCTTCGACCTGAAGAACGTGAACCCGTCAGCCGACGTATCGGTGAAGCTCGTGGCGGAAGTCGGCGTCGGCACGGTGGCGGCAGGCGTCGCCAAGGCGCGCGCCGATCACATCACGATCTCGGGCTTCGAGGGCGGCACGGGTGCGTCTCCCCTCACCTCGTTGAAGCATGCCGGCTCGCCCTGGGAAATCGGCCTTGCCGAGACCCAGCAGACCCTGGTGCTCAACCGTCTACGCGGCCGCGTGGCCCTGCAGGCCGATGGTGGTCTTCGCACGGGCCGCGATGTCATCATCGCAGCACTCCTCGGTGCCGACGAGTTCGGCTTCTCGACCGCGCCGCTGATTGCGGCCGGCTGCATCATGATGCGCAAGTGCCATCTCAACACCTGCCCTGTCGGCGTTGCCACGCAGGACCCGGTGCTGCGCAAGCGCTTCAAGGGCTTGCCCGAGCACGTCATCAATTACTTCTTCTTCGTCGCCGAGGAAGTGCGCGAGCTGATGGCCGAGATGGGCTTCACCACCATCGACGAGATGATCGGCCAGTCCGATCTGCTCGACAAGAACTCGGCCATCGATCACTGGAAGGCGAAGGGCCTAGACTTCACGAAGCTGTTCCACAAGCCCGAAGCAGGACCGAACGTGGCGATCAGTCACCAGGAGCGTCAGGCTCACCCCATCGCCAACGTGCTCGACCGCGAGTTCATCGCGCAGGCCGGTCCTGCGCTGGAGAACGGCGAGGCCGTCACCATCGAGGCTCGGGTGCGCAGCTCCGACCGCACCGTAGGCGCCATGCTCTCCGGTGAGGTGGCGAAGCGCTACGGCCATGAGGGACTGCCCGACGACACGATTACCGTGAAGCTGAAGGGCACTGCGGGCCAGAGCTTCGGCGCTTGGCTTGCGGCAGGCGTGACGCTCAACCTCGAAGGCGAAGCCAACGACTACGTCGGCAAGGGCCTCTCGGGCGGCAAGATCATCATCAGCCCGTCGTCTGCCTCGAAGGCGGCGCCGGAGCGCTCCATCGTCGTCGGCAACACGGTGATGTACGGCGCGATTGCCGGTGAAGCATATTTCCACGGCGTCGCGGGCGAGCGTTTTGCCGTGCGCAACTCCGGTGCCATCGCGGTGGTTGAGGGCACGGGCGACCACGGCTGCGAATACATGACCGGCGGCCTCGTGGTCGTGCTGGGACAGACCGGACGGAACTTCGCGGCAGGCATGTCGGGCGGCATCGCCTACGTGCTGGACGAGGACGGTACGTTCACGAAGCGCTGCAACCTGTCCATGGTCGATCTCGAACCCGTCGAGGAGGAGGAGGACCTGATGCGCCGCCTCCACCATCACGGCGGCGATCTGGAGACCAAGGGCCGCATCGACATCATGGCCAACATGTCAGGCCCCGATGAAGAGCGTCTGATGCAGCTCATCACCAATCACCACACCTATACGGGCTCGGCGCGCGCCAAGGAGATCCTGGACAACTGGACGACCTACCGCACCATGTTCGTGAAGGTCATGCCGGTCGAGTATCGCCGTGCGCTCCAGGAGATGGATCGTCTCCGGAACCTGCAGGCGGCGGAATAAGGATTAAAGGGGCAAACCCATGGGCAAGGTCACAGGCTTTCTCGAATACGACCGGCAGGAGCAGAAGTATCAGCTCGCCGGAGAACGCGTGCGCCACTTCCGCGAGTTCACGCTGCCGCTCGACGACAACGACCTGAAGAAGCAGGCGGGACGCTGCATGGATTGCGGCATTCCCTTCTGCCATGGTCCGACGGGCTGTCCGGTGCACAACCAGATTCCCGACTGGAACGATCTGGTCTGGTCCGACGACTGGGAGGAGGCTGCACGCAACCTCCACACCACCAACAACTTCCCCGAATTTACGGGGCGCATCTGCCCGGCTCCGTGTGAGGAAGCCTGCACGCTCAATCTCGAAAACCAGCCGGTCACCATCAAGACCATCGAGCAGGCCATCGCCGACAAAGCGTGGGAGATGGGCTTCGTAAAGCCGGAGCCGGCCGATGTACAGACCGGCAAGCGCGTGGCCGTGATCGGATCGGGTCCTGCCGGCATGGCAGCGGCCCAGCAGCTCGCCCGCGCCGGCCATGAGGTGCACGTGTTCGAGCGCCAGGCCAAGCCCGGCGGGCTGCTGCGCTACGGCATCCCGGACTTCAAGATGGAGAAGTACCACATCGATCGCCGCGTGAAGCAGATGGAAGCGGAAGGCGTGATCTTCCATTGCGGCGTCAATATCGGCGTCGACAAGAGCTTCGCCTCGCTCCACAACGAGTTCGACGCGGTGCTGTTCGCCGGCGGTGCGGAAGATCCGCGCAACCCGAACCTGCCGGGGCAGGATCTCCTCGGCGTGCATTACGCGATGCCGTATCTGACCCAGTCCAACCAGCGTGTCGGCAACGAGGACGTCACGGCGGAACCCATTCTCGCCAACGGCAAGCATGTGGTGGTCATCGGCGGCGGCGATACGGCATCCGACTGCGTAGGCACCGCCTTCCGTCAGGGCGCGCTCTCCGTGACGCAGCTCGACATCCGTGCGAAGCCCCCGGAGCGCGAGGACAAGCTCACCGTATGGCCCTATTGGCCGACCAAGATGCGCACCTCCTCGTCCCAAGCGGAAGGCGCGGAGCGCGAGTTCCAGGCTGCGACTCTCGGTGTCGTCGGCAAGAAGGGTCGCGTGAACGGCGTGCAATGCGCCCGCGTGGACGAGAAGCGCCAGCCCATCCCAGGCAGCGAGTTCGTGCTCAAGGCGGATCTCGTCTTCATCGCCATCGGCTTTGCCGGCTCGATCAAGGAAGGCCTGCTGGACGAGTCGGGCGTCACTATCGACCGTCGCGGTAACGTGGTGGCCGACGACAAGAGCTACCGTACGTCCAGCGAGAAGGTTTTCGTCGCCGGCGACATGCGGCGCGGTCAGTCGCTGGTGGTATGGGCCATCCGCGAAGGCCGCCAGGCCGCCCGCTCCATCGACACCTTCCTGATGGGCTCCAGCACCCTGCCGGTCTGATCCATCCGTTCGCCTAAACGAAAGCGGCGGTTCATTTTGCGAAATGAACCGCCGCGTTTTTGTTGTCTGGATGTCTTTAAGGATTGGGCCAGCGGAAATCGTCGGCCCGACCGGGCCGGGAGCCCGGTGCGATTCCCACCCGCAAGGCCCGCTGGACCGTATAGGCATTGTCCCCGGTGAGCTTTGGCGGTGCCGATACCAGCGTCCCTCCTGGAGCCACGTCCTGGCGGGTCAGCGGCAGGACAGGTCCGACCAGCGGCTTTGATGGCAGGGGGATCGGTGCAGCAGCATCCGGCGGCGCCGGGAGTGCCGCCTCGATCGAGGGAGCGGAAGACCCATCCGCGGGCGTGATATCGGCCGGACCGGGAGCCGCCGCCGTTCCACCCTGCCCCAAGATGCGCTTGATCTCGGTATCGGCGAAGAAGGCGACCTTGCGCGAGCCGGCGCGGGTGAAGAACATGCCCTCGTTGGTGCGCAGCTTGGCAGGCTCGCCGTCCACATCGGGCCCCTCGGCCGTGTAGCGGTTCTCGTCGTCTACGAAACCCGGCCAGATATCGACGTAAGCGCCGCCGCCACGCTGGACGCTTTCCTTGTAGATCTCGTTGATGGCGACCAGATCCTCGGACGCCTTGCTGTTCTTCATCGGCGGCAGGCCGATCCAGACCACGGGAATCTTGCGCTCCTTGAACGTGTTCACGATCGCATCGACGCGCTGGCGGTAGAGGTCCTTCCACCGATCGGTCAGCGGCTCGACGGACTCCTCGCCTTCTTTGATCGCCTGCCGGTCGCTCGTACCGAGCATCACCACGGCAACGGTCGTCTTCTGTCCGCTATCAAGGGTCGAGTTGATGAAATTGGGCCAATCGGCCGGATCGGTACGGACGAGGCTTGTATCCCTGATCTTGGGAACGACCGCCACATCCTGGTTTTCGGCGAAATGCGCATCGAGCCCTTGGCGGGCAAATCCGGCCAGGGCGTCCCCGAACACCACCACGTAGGTGCTCGGATCGACCTTCGGCTTTTCCTGTTTCGCAACGACCGCCGGTGACGGAACGGACTTGCGCGGCCGCGCGACGGGCGCGCGCGTCGGCTGAGACGGCTCGTCCGGGGCCCCGAAAAAGCGCCTGAGGCTGAAGCCCTGCTGCGGCTGAGGCTGCGCGGGCTGCACGAGTTTTCCGGGATAATAGCCCGGAGGATAGGCCCGCAGATCGCGCTGGCCCTGCGGCTGGTAGCCGGACTGGGCCATGGCCGCGTTGCCCCCGAGGACGGCCAGCAACAGCGCCAGGGATGCTCGGCGAAGGATCGGCACCATGGTCATAGGCGGTTCCATTTCATTTCGGACCAGCCCTGAGTATAGAGCCCTGCGGGAACTCCGTCAGCGGGTCGCGCGCAACTCACGCAAGACCGCGTAATCGGCATAGCCATCCGGGATCAAGCCACGGCGCAGCTGGAAGTTCCGCACGGCCTTCCGGGTCTTGGAGCCGAGCTTGCCGTCCGTATTGCCCTCATAGAACCCGAGGCCGGCGAGCCGCTCCTGCAATTCCTGGCGCTGATCCTTGTCGAGCATAGGCTGGTCCTTGGGCCAGGCGCCCTGGATCGGCGATCCGCCCAGGAGCCGGTCGCCGAGATGGGCAACGCCCATCGCATAGGCGTCCGAGGAGTTGTAGGCCTTGATCACGTCGTAGTTGCGCGTCACCAGGAAGGCGGGACCGCCCGCGCCCCCCGGCAGGAACAGGCTGGCCTCGCCCGAGCGGGGCATGGCCCGTCCATCAACGCGCCGCACGCCTACGGCCTGCCATCGGGCGAAATCCTGCCTCAAATGCCGGTAATCGAACCCGCGCGGCAACGCCACCTCGAAGCCCCAGGGCAGTCCCGCCTCCCAGCCGTGCTGGCGCAGGTAATTGGCCGTGGAGGCCATGGCGTCGGGCACCGAGGACCAGATATCCCGAATTCCGTCCCGATTGCCGTCAACGGCGAATTTCATGAAGCTCGAGGGCATGAACTGGGTCTGTCCCATGGCGCCGGCCCAGGAGCCCAGCATCTTGGAGCGGTCGATATGCTCGCCTTCCAGGATCTGGAGCGCGGTGAGCAGTTCCTCCTTGAAGAAATCGTCCTGGTAGCCGGTATAGGCCAGGGTCGCGAGCGCCCGCACCGCATAGATCGAACCGGTGAAGCTGCCGAAATTGGTCTCCATGCCCCAGATGCCGAGAACGACAGAGCGCGGAACCCCATAGGTCTGCTCGACGACAGCCAGGGTCTTAGACCACTCGGCCGCCATCTCCTGGCCGCGCTTCAGGCGCTGGGCCGAGATGGCGCCGTTGATGTAGTCCCAGATCGGGCGGACGAATTCGGACTGCTTTTTCGTGAGAGCGATGATCTTGGTATCGGGCTCGACGCCCCGGAACGCCTCCTCGAAGGTCGCCCGCGACACCCCTCGCGCCTTGGCGGCGGGCCAGAGCCCCTGGACGAAGCGCTGGAAGCCGGCTTGGGAGGATTCCTGCGCCTGCACGGGCGGAACGCTACCGCCTGCACCCACGGTGAGACTCAAACCGAGAAGGAGTGCGCCGGAAAGGCGGCACACCAGAGAAAGCGGCTGGCGCATGGAAGTCGCTCACGAACAGGACAGATCTGCCCTGCCAATGCGACACTAAGCAGGTTAACAGCCGGTTGATAGCTCCCCATGTTGATAGTGCGTCCTTATGTGTCCACGGGGCGGGCAGCTGATGGGCCTCCTCAAAACCGCCTTTGTTGGCAGCTTAACCACAACACGTCAGCTCCAATTCAGGTTGGGAGCCGCAACGAGGCGCATGCAACGCTGGAACATCGGAAGCACTGCCGCGTTGGACGGTGCCGAAGCTTGACAGTTATCGGTTCCCTTTTCCCGGTCCTGACTTAGATTACCCTTCCCTCTTGATGCTCAATCATGGCCCAATCAATGAAGCGTATCCGCAAAGCAGTCCTTCCCGTCGCGGGTCTCGGCACCCGCTTCCTGCCTGCCACCAAGGCCGTTCCCAAGGAGATGCTCTGCGTCGTCGACCGCCCCGTCGTGCAGCATGTGGTGGATGAGGCGCGCGCCGCCGGCATCGAGCATTTCATCTTCGTCACCGGCCGCAACAAGGCCGTGATCGAGGACCATTTCGACATTGCCTACGAGCTGAACCGCACGCTGGAAAGCCGCAACAAGACGAAGGAGCTGGAGCTTCTGGCCAAGGACCAGCCCCAGGCCGGCCAGACGAGCTTCACCCGCCAGCAGGAGCCGCTCGGGCTAGGCCACGCGGTCTGGTGCGCCCGCGAGCTCGTGGGCGACGAGCCCTTCGCCGTGATCCTGCCCGACATGCTCAGCCGCGGCTCCATGGAGCAGATGATCGCGGCCCATGACAAGCATGGCGGCAACATCATCGCCGTGGAGGAGGTGCCCGAGGATCAGACGCATCAGTACGGCATCGTCTCGGTGGGCCAGGAATTCGGCCAGACCTTCGAGATCACCGGCATGGTGGAGAAGCCGCCGAAGGGCACCGCACCCTCGAACTACATCATTTCCGGCCGCTACATCCTGCAGCCCGAGATCTTCGACCTGCTCTCCACCCAGGAGCGCGGCGCCGGCAACGAGATCCAGCTCACGGATTCCATGATCCGGCTGATGAAGCAGCAGCAGTTTTTCGGCATGAAGTACCAGGGCAAGACCTACGACACCGGCTCCAAGATCGGCTTCCTCATGGCCAACGTGGCCTATGCCCTGGAACGCGAGGAGCTGTCCGCCGAGTTCCGTCGGGAACTCGAAGCCCTGCTGCGGCAGAAGTAAGCAAGCTCCAGGGATCCTCATGCAAGGGTTCCTCATGGCCGCCCGTCTGTGCTAGAGGGCGGCCATGGCACTTGCACGAACAGCCCCCCTTTCGCCCGATCCGGCCGTCGCCTCGGCCCTGCGCACGCTCGAAACCGAGCGGGACGGCCTGACGATCCTGATGGACGCCATCGGCAACGGCCTCGGCCCCGTCTTCACAGCTGCAGTCGAAACCCTCGCGGCGGCCAAGGGGCGGGTCATCGTCACCGGCATGGGCAAGTCCGGCCATGTGGGGCGCAAGATCACCGCCACCTTCGCCTCGACAGGCACGCCCGCCCATTACGTCCACCCGGCGGAGGCGAGCCACGGCGACCTGGGCATGATCCAGACGGACGACGTGATCATCGCCCTGTCGTGGTCGGGAGAGACCGCGGAACTCGCCGACATCATCGGCTATTCGCGGCGGTTCCGGGTGCCCTTGATCGCGCTCACCTCGAACGCGGAATCGACCCTCGGACGCGCGGCCGACATCTGCCTCACCCTGCCGCGGGCCAAGGAGGCCTGCCCCAACGGCCTCGCGCCGACCACCTCGACCACGATCCAGCTCGCGCTCGGCGATGCCCTGGCGGTTGCCCTGCTGGAGAAGCGCGGCTTCACGGCAGAGCATTTCAAGGTCTTCCATCCCGGCGGCAAGCTCGGCGCGCGGCTCAAGCTCGTGCGCGACATCATGCACAAGGACGAACGCCTGCCTGTCGTCCGCATCGACGCCCGCATGGACGAGGCCATCGGCGAGATCGGCCGCAAGGGCTTCGGCGCCGTGATCGTGGTGAACGACGATGGGACGCTCGCGGGCATCGTCACCGACGGTGACCTGCGCCGCAATCTCAAGCCCGACCTCATGACCCTTCCGGTATCGGCGATCATGACGAAGGCGCCGCGGACCATCGCGCCGGACGCCCTCGTCGCCACGGCCCTGGAGATGGAAGAAGCCTCCAGAATCACGGCCCTGATCGTGGTCGAGGACGACCGACCCATCGGCCTCGTGCATTATCTCGACCTGCTGCGCGCCGGCTCGGCGTAGAGGTTCTTGCTCGTCGCATTGCCCAGGCGGCGTACCGGTGTCCACTTCGCCTGAAGATGCTTACGGATCGTCGACGACGAGCGTCGAGCCCTCGACCCGCACCACGCGCACCTTGGCGCCGGCGAACCGGTCGGCGCCCGTCACCCGCCAGGAGCTGTCGTCGACCCGGATCCGCCCCTCGCCGTCCTTGATCGGCGCCTCGAGGGTGAAGACCCGTCCGACGAGTGACTGGCCGCGCTGATTGAGCGGCGTGGCCTCGGCATCGGGCTGCGTCGTCGAACGGGTGGCGAACCGCCCCAGGATGACCGCTCCCACGGAGAGCAGCGCGAAGAGGAGTGCCGCAGCCTGCCAGGACAGGCCGAGCAGGGCATCCAGCAATCCGGTGGCGATGGCCGCGAGACCGAGCCAGAGGAAGAACGAGCCTGGAGCGAGAAGCTCGACGCCGATCAGGATGACGCCAAGGATGATCCAGGCCCAGGCGCCTAGGCCGATGAACGCGTCGGCGATCATGAGCGCTCGGCTCCGCCGGCGACCGTGGGAACGCTGCGCACGGGCTTGTTGAGACCTGCCCCGCCCTCGCCGAACACGGATTTGGTGAGTTCGGCGATACCACCCAGCGTTCCGGCAAGCCCTGCCACCTCGATGGGCACGATCACCACCTTCTGGTTCGGCGCCGACGCGAGCGCCCGGATGGCGTCGATGTATTTCTCCGCCACGATGAAGTTGGCCGCGGCGAGATCGCCCTTCGCAATGGCCTCGCTGACCATGCCCGTGGCCTTCGCCTCGGCTTCCGCCTGCCGCTCGCGGGCCTCCGCATCGCGGAAGGCCGCTTCCTTCCGGCCCTCCGCGGCGAGAATCTGCGACTGTTTCTGCCCCTCGGCGCGCAGGATCTCCGCCTGACGCAGCCCTTCTGCCTCGAGCACGGCGGCGCGTTTCTCGCGTTCGGCCTTCATCTGCCGTGCCATGGCGCCGGCGAGATCCTGCGGCGGCAGGATGTCCTTGATCTCGACGCGGGTGACTTTGGCGCCCCAGGGAGACGCCGCCGCGTCCATGACCCGCAGGAGGCGCTCGTTGATCTCGTCCCGGTGGGACAGGAGCTGGTCGAGATCCATGGAGCCGACGACCGTTCGAATATTGGTCATGGTCAGAACCAGCAGGGCTTGGTTCATATCCGAGACTTCGTAGGAGGCCCGGGCCGCATCGAGGATCTGGTAGAAGGCGGCAGCATCGATGGTGACGCCGGCATTGTCCCGGGTGAAGGCCTCCTGGCTCGGAACGTCGAGCACCTGCTCCATGACGTTTACCTTTTTGCCGACCTGATCGATATAGGGCACGATCAGGCCGAGCCCCGGAGTGAGCGTGCGCGAATAGCGCCCGAACCGCTCCACCGTATAGGCATAGCCCTGTGGAACCGTCCTGATGCCCATGGCGATCGTCACCACCACGACGAGCACCAGTACGATGACGAAGATGTCGAAACCACTCAGCGGCATGAGTCCCCCAGGCAACTCCGTTGCAGAGGGCTCACGCTAGCGCAAACAGGCCTGGAGTCCTAGATCCAACCCTGGAGCTCGCGCTCCACGATGTGGTTGATCACCCGCATGCCGTCATCGCTGTCGTTGAGGCAGGGCAGATAGGCGAATTCCTCGCCGCCGTTATGCATGAAGATCTCGCGGTTCTCGCCATCGAGTTCTTCCAGGGTCTCCAGGCAATCGGCCGAGAAACCGGGCGCCACGATGGCCATGCGCTTCACGCCGCTCTTTGCGAGCGCCTCCACGGTCTTGTCCGTATAGGGCTGCAGCCATTCCGCCGTACCGAAACGGGATTGGAAGCTCATGCGGAACTTGTCAGGCGACCAGCCGAAGGCCTCCCGCATCAGGCGCCAGGTCTTCACGCACTGGCAGTGATAGGGATCGCCTTTGAGCAGGTATTCCTTCGGCACGCCATGGAAGGAGACGAGGATCACCTCCGGCTCGAAGGTGAGCTTCGCCAGTTCCTTCTTCATCAACGAGATCACGGAATCGATGTAGACGGGATCGTCGTGATAGGGCGGCGAGACCCGTACCGACGGCTGCCAGCGCATGTCCATCAGCGCCCGGAAGGCCTGGTCGCAGGCCGTCGCCGACGTGGCGGCCGCATATTGCGGATAGAGCGGCACCAGCAGAATGCGGTCGCAGCCCTGATCCAGGAGCGCCTGGATACGCTCGCGCACCTCCGGCTTGCCGTAACGCATGGCCCAATCGACCGTGATCCTGTCGCCGGCAATGGCCTTCAGATGCTCGGTCACCTTCTCGGCCTGGTTGCGGGTGATGGTCTTGAGCGGACCCTCGTTGAGTTCGTTGTTCCAGATCGAAGCGTAGTCGCGGCCCTTGGGGCCGGGGCGCTTGGTCAGAATGATCAGGTTGAGGATCGGCCACCACAGGAGGCGCGGCGTCTCGATCACGCGCCGGTCGGAGAGGAACTCCTTCAGATAGGCGCGCATGGGCCAGTAGCTGGTGCCCTCTGGTGTCCCCAGGTTCAGAAGAAGCACACCGATCCGCCCGGTTCGAACGGCCGGGTGGTCCACCGGGCGCACGCCCTGGCGAAGATCGGTCAGACTCACACTCTCATTCATGAAAAGCCCCTTGGCCGCAGGATCCACAAACGAATACCGCTCTTGATGCCGCCCTAGATAGGATTTTCAGACGGTTCCGCCAACAGGACGCCTCATCGCATCGTCGGGATTGATTGCAAGCTCGTCTTGCATGCAAGCGGGTCAGACACCCATCTCCGGGAACCGCGCCTGCTTGAGCACGGCATCGATGGCCACGCGCAGCCCCTTCGGCCTGAAATCCAGTTCGACCTTCGCATTGAGCTGCGTGGCCAGCACCCTGTGGAGCAGGCGCGAGCCGAACCCCTGGCGTGTGGGAGCCGAGACACCGGGCCCTCCCCGCTCCTCCCAGACGAGTTTCAGCCGCGTGCCATCCTCCACCGGCTCAGCCTCCCAGGCTATGGCGACCTTGCCGCCGGGGATCGAAAGGGCACCGTATTTGGCAGCATTGGTGGTCAATTCGTGGATTGCCATGCCGATGGGTACGGCCGCCTCGGAGGGTAGATCCACGGCGGGACCGTTGAGAACGATCCTCTCGCCCCTGGTGTCGTTGTAGGGCCGGAGTTCCCTTTCCAGGATCTCGCGCAGGGATGCAGTCTGCCACACGGCTTCGGTCAGCAGGGAATGCGTGTTGGCAAGCGAGATGATGCGCCCGACGAACGCCTGATAGAAGTCGTCGATGCTGAGCGCAGAGCGCGCCGTCGCGCCCACCACCGCCTGGACGGTCGCCAGCGTATTCTTCACCCGGTGATGGAGTTCGCGGATCAGCAGGGATTGCTGGGTCTGGGCCTGCTTGCGCTCCTCGATCTCGCTCTGTGCATTGCGGTAGAGGCGGCTGTTCTCGAGCGCGATGGCTGCCTGGGCCGTCAGGCCCGCCAGCAGGCGCTCGGAGCGCCGATTGAACATTCCCGCCCTCTCGTGCCCGAAGACGAGGATGCCGTGAGTCTCTCCGGTCCGCAGAACCACGGGAACGGCCAGGATGCTGCGGATCACGGGCGTATCCGAAGTGGCATCCAGCGTAAAAGGCGTACCGTCATGTCCCTGCTCGATGGCAATATTGTCCAGGCGGACCGCCTTGCCTTCCTGGAAAGCCGGCGCGCCGATGTCCCGGATGTTCAGGGCGGCGAAAGTATCGCGGAGACCTGCGGGCTCGAATTTCCCGTAATGCTCTTTCCCGCCCTGGGATGCGCCGCAGAAGAAGGCGCCGAACTGCGCTTCGGTCAACTCGATCCCGGCGTTGACAACGCTCTCGATGATGCGGTCGAGGTCGAGTTCGGCCGCAAGAACGCTGCCCGTGCGGTTGAGAATTTCCAGCGCTGCGGTTTCGGTGCGCAGCTCGCTCGTCCGCAGCGCCACCTGCCGCTCGAGCAGGGCTGCATCGGCGGCCTGTTCGTGGAACTGCTCGGAGGCCAAGGCCGTCAGCGCGAGCAAGGCGAAAAGGGCGATCAGGGCAAAAGCGCCATAGAGCCGCGTCTGGACGAACCACGGCGTCCAATAAGCATCCTCCGGCATGCTGACATTGAGATAGAGCGGCATCGCGCCGACCTGACGATAGGCCCCGGCACGCTCCTGACCCATGCTGATGAAGGGGTAGAGGCCGGCCTGGGAGGCTGAACCAAGCGCCGTGTCGAAGGCTGACTTGTCGATGGGTGCGAAGGAGAGACCATCGGGCGGCGGAGGATACTGGGCGATCACCGTTGCATCGGGAGCGCGCAGGAGAGCGACCCGGCTGCCTTTCGGCAGTCGGATCTTCGACCAGTAATCGTAGAAGTAGGACAGGGAGACGGTGACCGCCGCGATGCCGCCGAATTCCGCGCTTCCATTCTGGAGGCGACGGCTGATCATGAAAGTCGGCGTCTTGGTCACACGCCCGAGAATCGGTTCGCCGATGAACAATCCCTGATCGCCCGCCGCCTGAGCGCTGAAGGCATCGCGCCCGGACACGTTCGACGATGGCGTTGGGAACTGTTCCGATGTGAGACGCAGGCGTCCGCTCGGATCGTTGAGCCAGACATCCTCGATGAAAGGCAGCGCCGCCTGGACGGCATGAAGCTGCTGCCACAGAGGCTTCGAGGTTTCGATCTGGTCCCAGCTCTGCCCCTGCATCAGGGCAGCGGCCTGTTTCAGGGTCAGGTCCGTGACCTCCAGAAGCCTGGCCGTATGATCCGCCAGGAAGAAGGCTGCATTTCTGAGGTCGTCCTCATTGCGCTGGATCAGGCGGTTGCGCTGCTCCCAGGCGATGTAGCCGAAAGTCAGGAGGATGAAAGCAACGCCGAACAGGCCCATGAACAGGGTCAGCCGACCGCGCGCGAGGGAACGGCGACGCCGCTTCTGGGACAGGCTGATCGATTCTGGGCGCATGTAATATTGCAAGGAGAAATCGCTTTTGAGTGGGAGATTCGCCGTTGCGCGGCCAGAATGGCACAGCAGACGCCTTTGATGGAGAGGGAATTTACGCCTCGAAGTCCTATTGACCAGAGGCGGGCGAACTATCGTGTTGCGGACAGGTAAAAAATGCGCCCGAACGTCACGTCGGCAACATCGTTCCATGAAAATGCCGGAGCTCGTGAGAGCCCCGGCCCTAAAGAAGATTAGTTGTCGGTCGGATCAGCGCAGGACGACGCGGCCCTCGACCTTCGGCGCGACCTTGCCGGCCTTGGCGATGTAGTCGATGACCTGTGTCGCCATGAGCTGGCTGGCGGATACGTCGACGAGCGACTTGGCCTCGGTGAAGACTCGGTATCCGTCGCCGCCGCGGGCCATGAAGTCGTTGGTGGCAAGCTTGTAGGTATTGGCCGGATCGAGCGGCTGGCCGTTGATCTTGACCGACTTCACGCGGCTGCCGACCGGCTCCTTCACATCTACCTCCGCCACGATGCCGGAGACCTGCGGGAAGCGGCCGCCCAGCTCGCGAACCTGACTGACGCCGTTCTCGAGCGCAGCCTTGATCTGGGCGCCGGTGACCTCGAGCAGCACGGTGGTGTTGCCGAAGGGCATTTCGGCCAGGATGTTGCGGCGGGTCAGCTTCTGACCGGCCTCGTACTGCTTGTCGGCGCGCAGGCCGCCGCCATTGGTGATGGCCACATCGGCGCCGACCGAGGCTCTCAGCGCATCGGCCACGAGGTTGCCCATGGCGGCTTCGCCTCCGCGCACCGTGGCGCGGCGGCTGTCGAGGGGCGTTTCCGTCACGCCGACCTCCACGTCGAGCTCCTTGGAGAGCTTGTCCTCATAGCCCTTCACCACGGCCTCGATCTCAGGATCGGGCTTGACGGTGGCGCTGTCGATGAGGCGGAAGTTCGGCGTCCACGTGACGGTGGTCTTGCCGTCCTTCGTCGCCTTGGTGACGGCGAGCTCGACGACGTTGATGTAGTTGGCCTGCGATTCCGATTCCGTCAGGGCGACCTTGCCGTCGTAGAAAGCGAGCAGGTGCTCGTCATGGCCGCCGATGATCAGATCCACACCGGCGGAACGGGCGATGATCATGTCGACTTCGAGCGGCGTATGGGCGACCGCGACGACGATGTCGGCGCCCTTCTCGCGCAGCTCCTTGGCCTTGGCGCGCGCCGTATCGATGGTGGAGGAGAACTTGATGGTGCCGGGGCTCGATGCGATCGGGGTGTCCTCGGTCGTGAGGCCGAAGAAGCCGATCTTCACGCCCTGCACCTCGACCATCTTGTCGGGCTTTGTGTTGGCCGGCAGGCCGTTGCCGTCGACGATGTTGGTGGCGAGCACGTCGAACTTGGCTTCCGCCATGCGGGCGCGGAAGGCTGCGTCGCCGAGATCGAATTCGTGGTTGCCGGGCGCCATGGCATCGACGCCCATATGGTTCAGGATGTCGATGATATGGGCACCCTTATCGAAGCCAGACAGGAGGGAGGGCGAGAGGGTATCGCCCGCATGGACGAAGAAGGCATTGCCCTTCGCCTTCTCCTCCTTGATGACGGTGGCCAGCTTGGCAAAGCCGCCGCGGCCCTTTTCGGCGCTCATGCGATCGATGTCGTTGGTCTGGACGAAGCGGATGGTCACGGCTTCCTGCGCCAGGGCGGTGCCCGACAGAAGCATGGACAATCCGAGAAACCCGGCGCGAAACGCAGCGGAAGGGCGGCTCTGAAACATCATGAAAGTCCTCGTAGCAGGTTGGAACCATGGGTGAAGGCCATGGAACCTAGACCGGCAACGTGTCACAGAAGTAACATCCTGTCGACGGCCTCAGCGCCCAGTTCAGCGGCACCTCTGATGTCTTTTTCAGCGACAGTGCAGCGTACTAAAAAGGACACCTGGTTTTCAGCTTCGAACGATGCGCCGCTTAAGAAACTGGGCGTCGGACGGGCCCTGGGAGAGGATCCAACCGATGCGCCTGCGGCCAACCCATTGAGCCGGCGCAGCCACAAAGCCCGCACCATACCGAAAGGCATGCCTTCTTCATGACTGGCCCCATCAGCCAAGCCCTCGCCGAATTCCGCGCCAAGCCCACGGCTGGCGGGTGGCTTCAACTGCCGTTCTTCCAGGATGGCAGCGCCGAGACCGTGGCCGCCAAGGTCGATGCGGTCATCGCCTCGGGCGCGCAGGTGCTGCCTCCGCCTGAGGCCGTGTTCACCAGCATCTCCCTGACGCCACTCGACAAGGTCAAGGTGGTCGTCCTCGGCCAGGATCCCTATCCGACGCCGGGCGATTCCCACGGGCTCGCCTTCTCCTATCGCGGCTCCCGGCGACTCCCGGCATCGCTGCGCACGATCCTGGCCGAGATGGCGGAGGATTTGAGCGTGCCGATGCCGAAATCGGGCGATCTGTCGAAATGGGCGAAACAGGGTGTGCTGCTCGTCAACACCTCGCTCACGGTCGAAGCCGGACAATCGGGAGCGCATATGAAATTCGGCTGGTCGGCCCTGGTCGATCAGGCCATTGCGGCCATCTCGGCGCAGCAGCCCGCCGTCGTTTTTCTGCTCTGGGGCGGTCCGGCCCGCAAGCGGGCGGCGCTGGTGGACCGGACGAAGCACCTCGTGATCGAGGCCGGCCACCCCTCCCCGCTCAACCGGCTCAACGACTTCAGGGGGACCCGTCCCTTCAGTCGCGCCAATGCCTGGCTCGTCGAGAAGGGGCTGGAGCCGGTGGACTGGCGGCTGGACACCTGAGTTTCCATGAAGAACCTTGCCGAGAGGGCACCGGAGGGGCTAGGTCTCGCGGCATGAACGATGCAGCCGAGAACCTGCTGCCGCGACGGTCTTGGAGATCAGCATGACGGAATCCCTGTTCGGACAGGTCGAGGCGTTCGCCGGCGACCCGATCCTCTCCCTCAACGACAGCTTCAAGGCCGATCCTCGGTCCGAGAAGGTCAATCTCAGCATCGGCGTCTATACGGATGAGAAGGGCCGCATCCCGGTGCTCGGCGCGGTGAAGGCCGCCTACGAACGGAGCGGGTTTGCCGAGCGGCCCTATCTTCCCATGGAAGGGCACGCGCTCTACCGCGAGGGCGTGCAGAAGCTCGTCTTCAGCGACACGCATCCGGCGCTTGCCGAGAAGCGCGTTGCCACGGTCCAGACCCTCGGCGGCACGGGTGCGGTGGGCATCGCGGCCGACTTCCTGGCCAAGCACTGCCCCGGCCGGACCGTTCTCGTCAGCGATCCGACTTGGGAGAACCATCACGGGCTGTTCCAGCGGGCGGGCTTCAAGACCACGACCTATCCCTATTGGGATCGCACCAACCGGTCCGTGGATTTCGACGGCATGGTCAAGGCGCTCGAGACGGCGGAGAACGGCTCGATCGTCGTGCTCCAACCCGTCTGCCACAACCCGACCGGCGTCGATCTCGATGAGCGCCAGCAGGCCGCAGTCAGCGACGTGCTTCTCGCCAAGCGCCACATCGTCGTGTTCGACATGGCCTATCAGGGCTTCGGCACCAGCCTCGACGAAGATGCGGCCTTCGTGCGCCGCTATGCGGAGCACGCCAGCTGCCTCGTGGCCAATTCCTTCTCGAAGAATTTCTCGCTCTACGGCGAGCGCTGCGGCGGCCTCAGCGTCGTCTGCCGCGATGCGGACGAGGCCGAGCGCGTGCTCGGGCAATTGAAGCTCGCCGTGCGCCGCAGCTATTCGAGCCCGCCGATGACCGGTGGGCTTCTCGTGGCCACCGTGCTCGGCAACGACGACCTGCGCGCGCAATGGGTCAGCGAGGTCGAGACCATGCGCGCACGCATGGATTCCATGCGCAGGCTCCTCGCCGAGCAGATCCGCGCCCTGTCGAACGAGGTCGATGTGGGTTTCCTGCTCCATCAGCGCGGCATGTTCAGCTACACGGGGCTGAGCACACAGCAGGTCGACGTCATGCGCGAGCGGGATGGCGTCTACCTCGTGGGCTCCGGCCGCATGTGCGTGGCGGGGCTCAACGAGGCGAATGTGCCGAAAGTCGCGAAGAGTTTTGTCGAGGTGAGCCAGGCTAGGGGTTGAGCTTCCCGCATCTCAGACGTCATCACCGGCCTTGTGCCGGTGATCCCGATAACTTGAAGCCCGGCGCCTCATAGGATCGGGATGGCCGGGACAAGCCCGGCCATGACAAGAGCCGTTTTAGCTATCACTCCGCCGCGACCGGCAGGGGCTGCGGCTCGGTGCGGAACTTGGCGAGGAGATCGGCCTCCTCCGCCTTAGCGGCTTTCAGATTGCGATCCTTGATGTGACCGAAGCCGCGGATCTTCTGCGGGATGTTGGCAAGACCGACAGCCACCGCATGGTTGTCGGCATTCAGCTTTGTCACGATTTCCTCGTTCAGCCCCTCGAACTCACGGATGAGCTGGCGCTCGGCGCGGCGCTCGTGGGTATAGCCGAAGACGTCGAGCGGTGTGCCGCGCAGCGACTTCAGGCCTGCGAGGACGCGGAAAGCCTTCATCATCCACGGCCCGAAGCTCATCTTGCGCGGGAGGCCCGTGGCCGGGTCCCTGCGCGCGAGCAGCGGCGGCGCGAGATGGAACTCGTACCGCAGGTTCTCGCCCTCGAACGCTGACGCGACCTGGCGCTCGAAATGGCCGTTCGTGTAGAGGCGCGCCACTTCGTATTCGTCCTTGTAGGCCATGAGCTTGAACAGCGAGCGCGCCACGGCATCGGCGAGCACGGTCGAGCCGGGAACGATCTTGTCCTCCGCCCCGCGCACGCGCTCGACAAGACTGCGGTAGCGGCGGCCATAGCGCTGGCTCTGATAGTCGGACAGGAACGCCACGCGCCGCTCGATCACCTCGTCGAGGGTCTCGGACAGTTTGCGCGATTCCATCGGAGCCTTCAGCTCGCTCATCATGGCGGCGATGAGATCGGGCTCCGACGCCGCACGGCGGCCCCAGGTGAAGGCGGAAAGATTCATCTTCACCGCCTCGCCGTTGAGCTCGATCGCCTTCTCGATGGCAGCAGCGGAGAGCGGAACGCGGCCGGTCTGGTAGGCATAGCCCAGCATGAACATGTTGGCCGCAATGGCATTGCCGAGAAGCGCCGTAGCGATCGCCGTGGCATCGACGAAGGACACGCCGTCTGTACCCGCGGCCGACTTGATCGCGCGCTTGAGGCGTTCCGTCGGCAGGGAGAAATCGGCATTGCGGGTGAACTCGCCCGGCATCACTTCCGCCGTGTTCACCACGAGCGCCGTCTGCCCTTCCTTCACGGAGGCCAGCACCTTCTTCGTGCCCGTCACCACGAGATCGCAGCCGAGCACGAGATGGGCCGATTCCGCGCTCACGCGGATGGCATGGATATCGTCCTGGTTGTTGGCGAGCCGCACATGACTGTAGACCGCACCGCCTTTCTGGGCGAGGCCGGCCATGTCGATCATGCCCAGGCCCTTGCCTTCGAGATGCGCCGCCATGCCGAGGATCGCCCCGATGGTCACCACGCCCGTGCCGCCGATGCCGGTCACGATCACGTTGAAGGTGCGGTCGATGGCGGGAATTGCCGGATCGGGCAGCGGCTTGAACGCCATGCCTTCCGCCGAGACGGTTTCGGGAACGACCTTCCTGATCTTGGCGCCATGCACCGTCACGAAGGAGGGACAGAAGCCGTTGACGCAGGAAAAATCCTTGTTGCAGTTCGACTGATCGATCCGGCGCTTACGGCCGAACTCGGTCTCCACCGGCTGCACGGCAACGCAGTTCGACTGCACCGAGCAATCGCCGCAGGCCTCGCAGACGAGATCGTTGATGATAACTCGCTTGTCCGGATCCGGGAACTCGCCCCGCTTGCGGCGGCGGCGCTTCTCGGACGCGCAGGTCTGATCGTAGATCATCACCGTCACGCCGGGAATTTCAGCCAGCTGGCGCTGAACGGAATCGAGCTCGCTGCGGTGATGAATCGTCATTCGGTCAGGCCAACGGATCTCCTTCGGATATTTGTGCGGCTCGTCGGTGACGAGGGCTATGCGATCCGCGCCTTCCTCGCGCACCTGACGCGCGATCATGTCGACGGTGAGGCCGCCCTCATGCTTCTGCCCGCCGGTCATGGCGACCGCGTCGTTGAAGAGAATCTTGTAGGTGACGTTGGTCTTGGTGTGGATCGCCCAGCGCAGGGCCAGGATGCCCGAATGGTTGTAGGTGCCGTCACCGAGATTCTGGAACACGTGACCGCGCTTGGAGAACGGCGCCTCGCCGATCCAGTTCGCGCCCTCGCCGCCCATCTGCGTGAAGCCCTCGGTGGAGCGGTCCATCCACTGCACCATGTAGTGGCAGCCGATGCCCGCATAGGCGCGCATGCCTTCCGGCACCTTCGTCGAGGAATTGTGTGGACAGCCGGAGCAGAAATGCGGCACGCGGGTTGCCACGTCGCCCGTCGTTGCCAGCACATCCTGCGCATGGCGAAGCCGCGCGACGCGGCCGCGCAGATCGTCGTTGTTGTGATAGGCGAGCAGCCGCTCGCCGATGACGATGGCGATGTCGTTGGAATCGAGTGCGCCCTTCACGGGAAAGAGCCAGCGGCCCTCCTCGTCCTTCTTGCCGATGCAGAGCGGCTGATTGGCGGTGCCGTAGAGCTCCTCGCGCAGCTGCACCTCGATGAGGGAGCGCTTCTCCTCGACGACGATGACCTTGTCCAGACCTTGCGCGAAATCGACGAGTTCGCGCTGCGAGAGCGGCCAGGGGCAGGCGACCTTGTAGAGGCGTAAGCCCATGTCGTTGGCCTTGACCTCGTCGAGGCCGAGCTCGTCGAGGGCCTGGCGCACGTCGAGATAGGACTTGCCGACGGTGATGATGCCGATCTTCGGATGGCGGCCGCCGGAGAGAACGATGCGGTTGAGATTGTTGGCGCGGACAAACGCCAGCATGGCATCGCGCTTGAAGTCCTGAAGCCGCGCCTCCTGGTCGAGCACCCCGTCGCGGTTGCGGATGTTGAGGCCGCCTGGCGGCATCGTGAAATCATCGGGCAGGACGATCTTCACGCGGTCGAGCGACGCGTCGACGGAGGCGGTCGATTCGATGTTGTCCTTCACGCATTTGAAGGCGACCCAGGTGCCGCAGAAACGGCTCATGGCATAGCCATAAAGGCCGTAATCGAGAATCTCCTGAACGCCTGCCGGGTTCAGGATCGGGATCATCACGTCGACGAAGTGGAATTCGGACTGGTGTGCGACGGTCGAGGATTCCGCCGTATGATCGTCGCCCATCAGGGCGAGCACGCCGCCATGCTTGGAGGAACCCGCCATGTTGGCATGGCGGAACACGTCGCCGGAGCGGTCGACACCCGGACCCTTGCCGTACCACAGACCGAAGACGCCGTCATACTTGCCGTCGCCGCGAACTTCAGCCTGTTGCGAGCCCCAGATCGCCGTGGCGGCGAGTTCCTCGTTGAGGCCGGGCTGGAAGACGATGTTCGAAGCTTCCAGCCATTTCCGGGCGCGCCAGAGATTCTGGTCGAGACCGCCGATGGGCGAGCCGCGATAGCCGGACACGAAGCCGGCCGTGCTGAGGCCGGCGAGCCGATCCCGCTCGCGCTGCATGAGCAGCATGCGGATGACGGCCTGCGTGCCGGTGATGAAAACGTCGTCCTTGGAAAGGTCGTACTTGTCGTCGAGCGTTACGTCACGGAGCGCCATATGACCGTCGGTCATTTCCCGTTTCCTCCTGGGGCCTTTGCCCCGCTGCCGGTATTCCGGTCTTCATCTTATGAGATATGTCAGTAATGCTGACATAAATGCCGGAAGGCGTCAATCGAGCCTCTCGAGCAGGCGCCTTCGTTTCGCCTCTGTTAACCACGAAACCGGCATATCGCTCCTATGGTCCGGCTTAAGCCGGAAGCGTCGCTTTTCCAGGGTCAACGCATGACACGCCATCTTGGTCTGAAAACCTCCCTGGCAGCCTTAGCCATAGGCTTGGCCCCGCCCGCCCTCGCGCATCCCCATGTGTGGGTGACGGCCAAGGCGGAGGTCGTCTTCGCACCCGACGGGAAAGTTTCGGGCGTTCGCCATCACTGGACCTTCGATGAGGCCTACACGGCTTACGTCACCCAGGGCCTCGACAAGGACAACGACGGCAAGCTCTCTCCGGAGGAGCTCCAGGATCTCGCGAACGAGAATGCCGCATCCCTGAACGAGTTCGACTATTTCACGGTGCTGAAAGCCCGCGGCAAGCCGCAGAGCTTCGACTCGCCGCGCGAGGCCCGGATGAGCATGGAGAAGTCTCAGGTCTCCATGTCCTTCTTCCTGCCGCTCAAGACGCCGGCGGTGCCCTCGGGGGCCGTGTCCATCGAGATCGAGGACCCGACCTTCTTCGTCTATTTCAGCCTCTCGGACGGCCAGGCGTCCGTATCGCTCGCCCAGGCGCCGCAGGGCTGTGTGACGAGCATCGCCAAGGCCAAGCCGCTCGATGCCGCCATGCAGCAGATCCTGCAGGACGAGGGGGCGCTCCAGGCGCAGCCGAAAGCCGATTTCGGCGTCGAATATTCCAACAGGGCCATCATCGCATGTCCCTGACCTCGGACGCCCCTGCCCTTCCAGGCACCGGCCGGCCGGTGCTGTGGCGGCGGCTCGGCCTCATGCTGGCCGCCATCGCGATCATTGCTCTGGCCATGGGGCTGATCGGGCTCTGGCTCGGGCCGATCAGCAAGCCGCCGCCGCGCAACCCGTTCGGCATGGGCCTGCGCGAGGCGACGCCCTCGGGGAGCCTCGGGGCCTGGATCCTGTCCGTGCAATCCGGCTTCTACGGCAGCCTGCAGGCCGGCGTGCGCGAGATGAAGCAGAATGGCTCAGCCCTCTTCTCCCTGCTGCTCGTCGGCTTTGCCTATGGCGTCTTCCATGCAGCGGGACCAGGGCACGGCAAGGGCGTGATCTCAGCCTATCTCGTGGCCGACGAGAAGGCTTTGCGCAAGGGCTTTGCCTTGAGCCTGGCGGCAGCCCTCGTGCAGGCGCTGGTCGCCATCGGGATCGTCTTCATCGTCAGCCTGGTGCTGCGCGCCACCGCCTCCACCATGAACAGGCTCGCCATGAACGTGGAGCTGGCGAGCTTCATCGCCGTGACCCTGCTCGGCGCCGTCATCACTTGGCGCAAAGCGGGAAAAGTTCTCGGCGTCATGGCGGTGGCCCGCAACCCTTATGCGTCCGTCCAGGAGGATTGCGACCACGTCCACATGCCGCCACCCGAAGAGCTCAGCCGTCTGACGCGCTGGCGCGACATGGCCGGTGTCGCCATCGCGGCCGGCATCCGCCCCTGCGCGGGGGCCCTCATCGTCCTGGTGTTCGCCCTGTCCCAGGGTCTGTTCGCGGCGGGCATCGCGGCGACTTTCGCCATGGCGCTCGGCACCGCGCTCACCATCGGCGCCATCGCGGCCCTAGCGGTCTTCTTCAAGGCCATGGCCTTGAAGGTCGCCGGCGGACGCGGGGCCTCGGGCGCCATCGCCATCGCGGGGCTCGAACTTCTGGCGGCCGCCTTCGTGCTGGTGCTGGGAGCAAGCCTGCTCTACGGCCTCTGGACGGCCGCCTAAAGCCCCAATGATCCGCCGTCCGAGCGCGGATCGTGCACGGCCTCGACGCGGCCGTTGCGCGGGTGCTTCACCAGCATGCCCGCATGACCGAAGCGTCCGGAATAGGCCTCGTCCATCTCCTCGATCCGATGGCCGAACCGCGACAGGCCACGGATCAAGCCGGGGTCGAAGTGGCTCTCCACCTTCAGCACGGCCTCGCGCTCGCGGGGCTTCGCATCGAGCAGCCAGCGCGGCGCCTCCACCGCATCCGCCAGACCCATGCCGGCCTCTGCGTAGCGTGAAAAGATCTGGCTGAGGAATTGGGGCTGGGTTTCGCCGCCCATCGCTCCGAAGGACAGGACTCGCCCATCGTCAAATACCGCCATGGCCGGATTGAGGGAATGGAGCGGCCGATGGCCGGGCTCCAGCCGGTTGCGGCTCGCAGGATCGAGCGAGAAGGCCGTGCCACGGTTATGCCAGAGGACACCCGTCACTGGGAGCAGGCAGCCGGAGCCATAGGCCCAGAACACGGACTGGATGTAGGACACGGCGAGCCCGTTCCGGTCGATGGCCCCCATCCAGATCGTGTCCCCGTCGATGGGGCGCGACAGGGGAAAGGAGGCGGCCCGCTTCATGTCGATGAGGGCAGCCTCCCTTTCCAGCGCCTGGGGCGCGAGTAAGGAGGACGGGTCGTGGGCGAGATTGCGCGGGTCCGCCACCACCCGGTCGCGGAGGGAGAAGGCGCGCTTCGCGGCCTCGATGAGCGCGTGATGATGCTCCGGCGTCTCGGCCCGAAGCTCCTTGAGGCGCTCGACCATGCCGAGGATCAGCAGGGTGGCCAGTCCCTGGCTCGGCGGCGGCAGATTGTAGATTGTGGAGTGCTTCAGCCGAACCGAGAGGGGCTCCACGACGCGGGCGCGGTAGGTCTCAAGGTCCTTGCGGGTGATGGGGCTGCCAATCCGCTCCAGGTCGAGGGCGATCTCCCGCCCCACATCGCCGCGGTAGAAATCGGCCAAGCCCGCATGAGCGAGCCGCTCCAGGGTGTCGGCGAGGCGCGGCGTCTGCCTCTGCGTGCCCTCCGGTGCTCTCCTGCCCTCGACCAGGAAGGCGGCGGCAAAACCGGGAACTTCATAGAGGGCGGATTCCTCGCCGGTTACGAACCGCTCCTCGGAGCGGGAGACCGGGTATCCGTCGCGGGCAAAGCGGATGGCGTCCCCGAGCAGCAGATCGAGGGGCAGTTGGCCGCCAAGCGCTTTGGCGAGTTCGAGCGCCAGCCCCCATCCGCTGACCGCGCCAGCGACCGTGAGCGTCGCATCGGTTCCACGCGGCGGAATGGCGTCATAGCCTTTCTCCCGGTAGCGCTTGATGGTGGCGAGCGATCCCGCCGGCCCAGAAGCGTCGAGGGCATGGATACGGCCTCGCGGTTCACGCACGAGCCAGAAGCCGTCGCCACCGACCCCGTTCATGTGCGGGTAGACCACGGCAATCGTCGCCGCCATGGCGACCATCGCTTCGACGGCGTTGCCGCCTGCGGCGAGGATGGTCTGGCCGGTCTCGGCGGCAAGCCTGTGAGGAGCCGCGACGGCGGCGGTCGAGAAGACGGGTGTCTCGGACATGGTCTCTTGAATGTGAGGCGCGACAGAATGAGGTTCGGGGAGAACTTGCACCGGAGGGGGCGTTTAGGGTAGTCCCCTTTGCAAGCGCATCGTGCGGAAAAGTGGATCCGGTTTTCGCTGACGCGGACCTCTTGTTCCGCGGCGGACGATGCGCCGGTCAAAAATGAGCCTCGGATTGATCCTAAAAGTGCAAGTTCACTTTTCGGTCCGATGCTTCAAACGGAGTGAGGCGAAAGTGGCTCAGGCGAAAAGCACCAACTGGCGCAACGTGGTCACCATCATGAGCATCATGGTTCTGGTCGGCGCGGAAGTCCTCGGCGTCGCGATCGCCGCCGGCTGGGCCATCGCGGGCCTGCTCGAACTCGGCGATTACGTCGGCTACGCGCTCATGGCCCTGTTCAGCCTGTTCGCCCTCTACATCCTCGTGAATCTCTGGCGCCGCTGCGTCGCCGTCGAGCCGCTGACCGGGCGCGCCTAAGAGCCCTCGCACGCCTTCATCACGATCGGATCGGCCGCAGGCGGCACATAGGCCTCCATCGGGCGGCATTGGCCTGAAAGACAGATCCGCCAATCCGCCGTCGCGCCCGAGCGTCGCATGATCACCTCCGCTTGAGGCGGCAGGTTCGGCTTCCACGACCAGACCCCCTTGGCGAACTTGGCGTCCGGCGGCGGCTCCATGCCGGCGCCTGACCCGCGCACCCGCGCCTCGACGAGCTCGAGCCCCGCCGGGCTTGAGCGCCAATCCTCCTCCCAGACGATCTTTTCGACGGAATGCGTCCAGGCGAGTGTGATCGCGCCGGCCATGAGAGGCACCATCGTCGAACCGGCCAGAAGGCAGATCATCGGCTGACGGCAGGCGTGGGAACCCGGCGGGAGTGCCAGATATGGAGGCCGACGAAGAGGGCCGAGAGCACGAAGCCGATCTCATCGGTGAGCGGAATCGCCGCCACGAGCAGAGCCGCCGCAACCGCCGCCCAGAGTCGTTCCCACCACGTGAGGGGCTTCAGGAAATAGCCGACGGAGGCCACGCCCCAGAGCACCATGGCCAGCGTGGCCTTGACGACGATGTAGACCACCGCGAGCCAATAGCCCACTCCCTCGAGCCCCGGCACCGGCTGCAGCATCAGGGTGGGATCATAGACCGCCATGTAGGGGATGACGAAGCCGGGCAGCGCGATCCTGACTGCCTGGATGCCGATCTTGAGCCCCGATTCCTTCGCCATCGGGGCGGCCGCGAAGGCCGCCAGCGCCACCGGCGGCGTCAGGTCCGCCATGATGCCGAAATAGAAGACGAACATGTGCGAGACGATGAGCGGCACGTCGAGCTGCAGCAGGATGGGGGCCGCCAGCGACGAGGTGATGATGTAGTTCGGGATCGTCGGGATGCCCATGCCGAGAATCAGGCTGAAGATCATGGTGAGCACGAGGGCGGCGAAGATGTTCTCCTTGCCGATGGAGATCATCCAGGTGCCGACGATGGTCCCGAGCCCAGTGAGCGTCATGGTGCCGATCACGATGCCGACGATCGCACAGGCAAGGCCCACCGGCAGCGCCTGCCGGGCACCATCCGCCATGGCGTCTACGCAGGCCTGCAAGGTTGTGCGTCCGCGGCCCGAGAAGGCGTTCCATAGAGACAGGGCCGCAACGACGAGGACGACGAGCGTCACGGTCGAGGCCAGTGAATAGGCGGATACCAGCGCCAAGCCGATCCAGAACGCGATGCGCAGAGCCGGCGTGCCAAGGCCCGCCACGATGGCGGTGCCGAGGATCAGCGCCACAGTGAGCGACAGGCCGACCGCACCAGCGAAGAGCGGCGTATACCCGGCAAAAAGCAGATAGACGAGGACACAGAGCGGCGCGAGGAGGAACCACTTTTTCTTCATCTCGGTCCAGGCATTCGGCAGTTCGGACTTCGGCAGGCCGCGCAGGTTGCGCTTGCCGGCCTCCAGATGCACCGCCAGATAGCAGGCTGCGAAATAGAGGATGGCCGGAATGATCGCGGCCTCGACGATCTTCGAATAAGGCACGTCGATGGTCTCGGCCATGATAAAGGCCACAGCGCCCATGACCGGCGGCATGATCTGGCCGCCCATCGAGGACGTCGCCTCGACGCCGCCGGCGAAGGCGGAGGTAAAACCGAAGCGCTTCATCAGCGGGATCGTGAACTGTCCCGAAGCCACCACATTGGCGACGCCGGAGCCCGAAACGGTCCCCATGAGGGCAGAAGACGCCACGCAGACCTTGCCGGGACCGCCCTGCTTGTCGCCGAAGACCGCCATCGAGATGTCGTTGAAGAAGTCGATGACGCCGGCCTTCTCCATGAAGGCGCCGAACAGGATGAACAGGAAGATGTAGGTCGCCGAGACCAGGGTCGGCGTGCCGTAGATCCCTTCCGTTCCGAACGACATGTGCTCGATCACCTGCTCGAGGGTATAGCCGCGATGATCGAGGGGAGCCGGCAGGTAATTGCCGAGCAGGCAATAGGCCAGGAACAGCCCGGCCACGATGGGAAGGGCCGGACCCATCACGCGCCAGACGAGATAGATCAGGATCGCGAGCCCGGCGATGCCGATGACGAGATCGAGTGTGGTGAGCTCACCGGCGCGAACGATCAGCTCCTCGTAGAGCGCCCAATGGTAAAGGCCGACCAGGAAACTCGCAAAGCCGACGATCCAGCCAGTGGCGCGCAGGGACCATGAGCCGGACCGGTGATTGGCGATCATCGCTCCGGCCACGAGGCACAGGAAGCCCACATGGATGGTACGCACGACCTGGCTCGGCATGCTGCCGCCGAACCAGAGGACGAGCCCGAACGCAGCGGCTACGGCAATCCAGGCCATGATGCCATCGACGATGCTGCGGCGGCGCATGACAAGGCCGATCAGCCAGGCCGCCCATGCCACCATGGCGACGGCGAGAAGATGCGTGAGGCTCAAGCCCGCGATGAAGCGCTGATCGAGGGGAATGCCGAAGGACGTGATGATCTGGAACGTGGAGAACGAGACGGCGATCCAGAACAGGAGCCGGCCGAGAAACCCCTCGCCGAAGCTCTCCGGCAAGCCGTGTTCCGGATTCACGGATTCGGCCGGCGCTTCCATCTGGGCGAGTTCGGAATTGTTCACACCCTGGCTCATGGCGCGGCGTCTCCTCGATGATTGTTCTTCATTCTCATAAAAAAGCCGGAGCAGTTCACCTGCCCCGGCCCAGATGTAAATCAGTCGAAGGGTTTAGGAGCCCTGCTTCTTCACGCCCTTCTCGTCGAAGTAGCGCTGCGCGCCCGGATGCATCGGGACAGGCATGCCGGAGAGCGCACTCTCGAGCTTGATGTCCTTGGCGGCGGCATGGGCCGCGGCGAGATCCGGCAGGCTGTCATAGATCGCCTTGGTCATCTGGTAGACGGTCTCATCCTTCATGCCGGAATGGGTCACGAGATAGTTCACGACGGCCGCCGTCTGCACGGGGGCCGTCTGGCCCCCATAGGTGTTGGCCGGGATCGTGACCTTCACGTAGGGCGTGCCGACCTTGTCCACGACGCTGGCGGGGATTTCCACCACGACGATCGGCACCGAGGTGGCGAGGTCGCGGATCGAGGAGACGCCGAGGCCCGCCGATTGCAGGGTGGCATCGAGCTGGCGGTTCTTCATGAGCTCGACCGACTCGCCGAAGGGCAGGTATTCGACCTTGCCGAGATCCTTGTAGGTCAGGCCCGCGCCCTGGAGGATCGCCCGGGCGTTGAGCTCGGTGCCGGATTTCGGCGCGCCGACGGAGAGGCGCTTGCCCTTGAGATCCGCGAGCGACTTGATGCCGGATTCCTGCGTTGCCACGACCTGGATGTAATTGGGATAGATGGCGGTGATGCCGCGCAGCTTGTCGAGCTTGCTCTTGAAGCCGGCCTCCTCGTCGCCCGCCCAGCCCATGGCGAGGCTGTCGCCGAGGGTGAAGCCGATCTCGCCCTTGCCCTGCTGCAGGAGCGTGAGGTTCTCGACCGAAGCTTTCGTGGCCTGCACCGATGGACGGGAGCCCTGCACCTTGTCCGTGAACACCTTGGAGAGGGCGACGCCGAGCGGATAATAGACGCCCGAGGTGCCGCCGGTCAGGACGTTGATGAAGTCCTGAGCCTGGGCCGGCATGCTTGCTCCGGCAAGCGCAATGGCAGCCGCGGCGCCCATGACGCGGCGCATGACTTTTCGATACATGGCGTACTCCCTAAATTATGGCGCAGTTATCGCTACGCCTGTGTGTGAGGTAACTTTGACCGCTGACGAAGAATTCTCAAGAGGCTAAGAGGGACTTAATCCTGCCACCTTGGTCGGTAGGGGTGCGTCCTTTCCACAGACACATGCGCTCATCCATGATCAATCGCCGCCGCTTCCTCCAAACCGCAACCGCCACGGCCGCCCTTGCTGCGCAAGGCTTTTCCGGCGAAGCCCTGGCGCAGCAAGGGCTGAAGATGGGAGCCCCCGCCCCCTTCTCGTTCGACGATTTGAAGAAGCGGGCGCAGGATATGGCGGGTTCGCCCTATGTGGCGCCGCAGAGTCCCTCGCCCGAGGTGCTGTACCAGATCGACTACGACGCTCATGGCAAGATCCGGTTCAAGACGGATCTGGCGCTCTGGGCCAATGGCCCGAGCGAATTCCCCGTCACCTTCTTCCACATGGGCCGCTTCTTCCAGAAGCCGGTGCGCATGCACGTGGTCGAGGGCGGACAGGCCCGCGAGATCATCTACGACAGCGACTATTTCGACATGCCGGCGGATTCGCCCGCCCGGAAACTGCCGGACAATTCGGGCTTTGCCGGCTTTCGCTTCCAGGAGGCCCGCACGGGCAAGCTCGACTGGCGCAAGAACGACTGGGTCGCCTTCCTCGGCGCCTCCTATTTCCGCGCCATCGGCGAGCTCTATCAGTATGGCCTCTCGGCCCGCGGCCTCGCCGTGGATGTGGCCGTTTTCGGGAAGAACGAGGAATTCCCCGACTTCACCCATGTCTATTTCGAGACGCCGCAGCCGGGCGCGAACACGGTCACCGTCTATGCCCTGCTGGACGGCCCTAGCGTCGCCGGCACCTACCGCTTCGTCATGCAGCGGGCGGCCGCCGTCATCATGGACATCGACAGCGCCGTCTACATGCGCCAGGACGTGAGCCGCCTCGGCCTCGCGCCCCTGACCTCCATGTACTGGTACTCGGAAAAATCGAAGGCCACCGCCATCGACTGGCGCCCCGAGATCCACGACTCGGACGGGCTCGCGATGTGGACCGGAAGCGGTGAGCGGATCTGGCGCCCGCTCAACAACCCGCCACGCATCATCACCTCGGCCTTCACGGATGAGAACCCGAAGGGGTTCGGCCTGCTCCAGCGCGACCGGAACTTCGACCATTTCCTCGACGGCGTCTATTACGACCGCCGCCCGTCCCTCTGGATCGAACCGCAGGGCACCTGGGGCCGGGGTTCCATCCAGCTCGTCGAGATCCCGACCGACGACGAGATCCACGACAACGTCGTCGCCATGTGGGTGCCGGCGGAGCCGGTGCGCGCGGGCCAGGCCCTCGAGCTGCGCTACCGCATGCACTGGGCGGCGGAGGAGCCCTACCCGACGCCGCTCGCCCGGGTCGTCGCCACCCGCCTCGGCAATGGCGGGCAGGCCGGCACCAACCGGCCGAAGGGCGTGCGTAAATTCATGGTGGAGTTCATCGGCCAGCCCCTGACCAGACTGCCGAGCGGCGTGATTCCCAAGCCCGTGCTCAGCGCCTCCCGCGGCGAGTTCTCGAACATCCTCACCGAGGCCGTGCCCAACAACGTGCCTGGCCATTGGCGCACCCAGTTCGACCTCGCGGTGACCGGAACCGAGCCGGTAGAGATGCGCTGCTACCTGCGCAACGAGAACGAGGTCTTGAGCGAAACCTGGCTCTACCAATACCACCCGACGTTCTGAGATATCCTCAACTAAACCATAAGCTTGGAAGGGGCGTATAAAATACTATACGCCCCTAGAAATTCGGGCCGATCCGGTCTATCTAGGGTGCCATGTCGCATGGCCACCACCACCATCATCATACCCACGAGCATCAGGTGGTAGCCGCCGCTCCGACCTTTTCGCTCCTGCGCCTCTCGGTCGGGCAGCGTCTGGCCGGCACCGCCGTCGTGCTGGCGGGTTTGTGGCTGCTGGTCTTCGGGGTGATGGGTTAACGCATGTCCGCAAATTCGGCTGCCATCCGTTTCGATGAAGTGACCCTCGGCTACGGCCGCAGGCCCGCCGTGCATCACCTCGACGGCGAGATCCCGTCCGGCAGCCTGATCGCCGTTGTCGGGCCCAACGGGGCCGGCAAGTCGACCCTGCTCAAGGGCATCGTCGGCACGCTCAAGCCCCTCGAAGGCCATATCCGTTTCAATGCCTCGCCCGGCATCGCCTATCTGCCGCAGGCCGCCGAGATCGACCGGTCCTTCCCGCTCTCGGTCTACGATCTCGTGGCCATGGGCCTCTGGTCCCGCTCCGGCCTGTTCGGCGGCATTTCCCGGCACGACCGCACGAAGATCGAGCAGGCGCTGGCCGCCGTGGGCCTCACCGGCTTCGAGCGGCGCCCGATCTCGACCCTGTCGGGTGGCCAGATGCAGCGGGCGCTCTTCGCGCGCCTGCTCCTGCAGGACGCCCCCGTGATCCTGCTCGACGAGCCGTTCACGGCCATCGACGCCAAGACGACCGCCGACCTGCTCGACCTCGTTCGCCGCTGGCACGACGAAGCCCGCACGGTGGTCGCGGTCCTGCACGATCTCGACATGGTCAAGCGCACCTTCCCGCAGACCCTGCTGATCGCCCGCGAGCCGGTGGCCTGGGGTGAGACGGGCGAGGTGCTGAGCCCGGAGAACCTTTTGAAGGCCCGGCGCATGGTCGAGGCATACGATCCCCATGCGGATATCTGCCACCGCAGCGTCGCGTAAGAGCGCCCGTCCATGCTCGACCTGTTCTATACGCCCATCGCCGAATTCGAGTTCATGCAGCGCGCCCTCGTGGGCGTGATCGCCATTGCTCTGGGCGGCGGCCCGGTCGGCGTCTTCCTGATGCTGCGCCGCATGAGCCTGACCGGCGATGCCATGGCGCACGCGATCCTCCCGGGCGCGGCCGTGGGCTATCTCGTCGCCGGCCTCTCGCTGCCGGCCATGACCATCGGGGGATTGTTCGCAGGCGTGATCGTCGCCGTTGCGGCAGGCCTCGTCTCCCGGTTCACCGCGCTGAAGGAAGATGCCTCCCTGGCGGCCTTCTACCTGTTGTCCCTGGCACTGGGTGTCACCATCGTGTCGCTTCGCGGCTCGAACGTGGACCTGCTGCACGTGCTCTTCGGCACGGTGCTGGCCCTCGACGATGACACGCTGCTGCTCCTCGCTTCCATCTCCACCATCACCGTTCTGGCGCTCGCGGCGCTCTACCGCCCGCTCGTGCTGGAATGCGTGGATCCGATCTTCCTGCGCTCGGTGAGCAACGCCGGCACGCCGACCCATCTGATCTTCTTAGGTTTGGTCGTCATGAATCTCGTCGGCGGCTTCCATGCGCTCGGGACCCTGCTGGCGGTCGGCATGATGATGCTGCCCGCCGCCGCCTCCCGGTTCTGGACCAGCGACATCACCGTGATGATGCTGGTGTCCATCGCCGTCGGCATCGTCTCCGGACTGAGCGGCCTGCTGCTCTCGTTCCACGCAGAACTGCCCGCAGGACCGGCGATCATCCTATCGGCAGGCGCCGTCTACGTGATCTCCCTCGTGCTCGGGCGCGAGGGCGGCCTGCTGTGGCTCGTCTGGCCGGGCAGGCACCTGGAAGCCTGACCCCTCGCAAAGGATCAAGACCCATGCTGACGCGAAAAGCTGCCGTGTCCCTTCTGGCAGGATGCCTCGCCCTTGCCGCATCGTCGCTGCCGGCGGCCGCGCAGATTGCCGACAAGCTGAAGGTGGTCGCGACCTTCTCGATCCTCGGCGACATGGTGCGCAACGTCGGTGGCGAGCGCGTCGAGGTGGCGACCCTCGTCGGTCCCAACGGCGATGCGCATGTCTATTCCCCGACGCCTGCCGATGGACGGCGCCTGACCGAAGCGAAGATCGTCTTCACCAATGGCCTGAAGTTCGAGGGCTGGATCGACCGTCTCGTGAAATCCTCTGGCACCGGGGCCGAGAAGGTCGAAGCCGCCAAGGGCGTGAAGCCGCTGAAGGGTGAAGAAGAAGGCCACCGGCAGGGACACGATCATGGCCATGGCGGCTCCGATCCGCATGCCTGGCAGAGCATCGGCAATGCGAAGATCTACGTGGCCAATATCCGGGATGCCCTGATCGCTGCGGATGAAGCGGGCAAGGCCACTTACCAGGCCAACGCCGCATCTTACCTCAAGCGGCTCGACGAAGTGGAAGCGGAGGTGAAAGGTCTTGTCGCCAAGATCCCTCTTGAACGCCGCAGGATCATCACCTCCCACGACGCCTTCGGCTATTTCGAGGAGGCCTACGGCATCGACGTCGTCGCGCCTCAGGGCGTCTCGACCGAGTCGGAGGCCTCCGCCAAAGACGTGGCCCGGATCATCCAGCAGATCAAGCGCGAGAGGATCGCCGCCGTCTTCGTGGAGAACGTCTCCGATGCCCGCCTGATGGAGCGCATCGCCAAGGAAACCGGCGCCACGATCGGGTCCCGGGTCTATTCCGATGCCCTCTCGGAGCCGAACGGCCCGGCCGGCACTTACATTGACATGATGAGACACAATATAAGGGCTTTCAGCGCGGCCTTATCGAGCTGAAAGCCCCTGATCGCTGCGGCGCTTGGTGTCATTCCCGGCGAGCGCAGCGAGGGAAGGGAATCCAGGTCAGGTTAACCCCCTAAGCCTGGATCCCCTTCCCGGCCTGTACGGCAGGCTCCTGGGGATGACATCCATCAATACTGGAAGTTCCGATGACCGATAAGATTCCCGTCACCGTCCTCACAGGCTATCTCGGCGCCGGCAAGACCACCCTTCTCAACCGCATCCTCACCGAACAGCACGGCAAGAAATATGCCGTGATCGTCAACGAGTTCGGCGCGATCGGCATCGACAACGAACTCGTCGTCGGCGCCGACGAGGAAGTGTTCGAGATGAACAACGGGTGCATCTGCTGCACCGTGCGCGGCGACCTGATCCGCATTCTCGACGGGCTGATGAAGCGCAAGGGCAAGTTCGACGCCATCATCGTCGAGACCACCGGCCTCGCCGACCCTGCCCCCGTGGCTCAGACCTTCTTCATGGACCAGGACGTGTCCGACACCGCCCGCCTCGACGCGGTGGTGACGGTGGCCGATGCCAAGTGGCTCTCCGACCGGCTGAGGGATGCGCCCGAGGCCAAGAACCAGATCGCCTTCGCGGACGTGATCATCCTCAACAAGATCGATCTCGTTTCGCCGCAGGAGCTGGAAGAGGTGGAGGCGCGCATCCGCGCCATCAACCCCTACGCCAAGGTCCACCGCACCCAGAACTGCGCCATCCCGATCTCGGAAGTGCTCGACCGCAAGGCCTTTGATCTCGACCGAATCATTGAGATCGAGCCCGACTTCCTGGAGGAAGGCCATCACCATCATCACGACGAGGAGATGCAATCGGTCGCCGTGCATCTCGATGGCGAGGTCAATCCGGAAAAGTTCATGCCGTGGATCTCGAACCTGACTCAGGTCGAGGGGCCGAACATCCTGCGCTGCAAGGGTATCGTGGCTTTCCCGAACGAGCCGAAGCGCTTCGTCTTCCAGGGCGTTCACATGATCCTGGACGGCGACGTCCAGGGCGAGTGGAAACCAGGCGAGAAGCACACCTCGAAAGTGGTCTTCATCGGCCGCGACCTGAACGAGAAGGCGATCAAGGAAGGGTTCCTGGCCTGCGCGGCCTGATCGCTTGAGAGGCCGGCCCCGGTTCAGCCCGGGGCCGATGCCGCTTTTTTCGCCATGCAGTCGCGCACGTGGGCTCGGCGGCGGCGATGATCTGGTTACGGGTGTCCTCACCCATGCCGATGCCCTTGCTTCCGGTTCTGTAGATCAGATTGGCTTCCTGCTGGCAGGTCGCCTTCTGCGCCTCTCTCGCTGACGGTTCCACGCTCTGCTCCTGGGCAAACGCGTGCGCAGATACCGTCGCGGCAAGGGCAAAGGCAGCCAAAGGCAGGGCTCGCATTCAGTGTCTCCTTCATGGAGCGCGCATCGTAAGCCAAATGCCTGGAACGGGCCAAAGCCCAAAAGGCCTAACACCGGGGTCATTGGTAGATCACCCGGCTTTCGGAAAATTCGTTATGCCCCAGCCCCCTTCGTCCGATCTGAGCCAATGCATCGTGCGGAAGGTGGCCCGGTTTCTTGCCTGTCACGATGCGCTGGTCTGGAAATGAGCATCGGATGGGTCCCAAAAGTGGTGTCCATGTTTGGGTCCGATGCTATATGGCAGCGCGCATGAAGGGATCGCTTTGATGAGTACTGGAACCGCTCCGTCCTTGACCCAGAACGTGGCACCTGTGACGGCAGGCGCGCATGTCACGGCCATCGGCTGGCTGAAGGGCACGGCCGCCTTCGGCCTCGGCGACGGCGGCGTTCTGCTCAGCAAGGACGGCGAGAGCCATCGCGTCGAGGCGCATCCGGATGCCGGGGTGCTGGTGGCGGCGAGCGACGGCGAGCGCTTCCTCACCGGCGGCGACGATGGCCGCATCGCCGTCACGGGCGCCGACGGCTCCACCAAGTCCCTGGCCGAGACCAAGGGCGCCTGGATCGACTCGCTCGCCGTCAACCCTGGTGGCGCCTTCGCCTATGGCGCCGGCAAGCGGGTCGTCGCACGCGACGACAAGGGCCGGGAGAAGACCCTCGAAGTTCCCTCCGCCGCACGCGGCCTCGCCTTCGCGCCCAAGGGCTACCGGCTGGCGATTTCCCATTACAACGGTGCGACGCTCTGGTTTCCCAATGTGGAGGCCAAACCCGAGGTGCTCGAATGGAAGGGTTCGCATCTCGACGTCACCTGGTCGCCCGATGCGCGCTTCGTGGTGACCTCCATGCAGGAGAACGCCCTCCACGGCTGGCGGCTCATCCCCGACAAGGGCCACATGCGGATGAGCGGCTACCCGTCGAAGACGCGCTCCTTCTCCTGGTCCAGCGACGGCAAGTGGTTCGCCACCTCCGGTGCCGAAGCGGCCATCATCTGGCCCTTCGAATCGAAGGAAGGCCCCATGGGCAAGGCGCCGCGGGAATGCGGCGTGCGTCCGGCCAAGGTCAGCCGCGTCGCCTTCCACCCCAACACCTATGTGCTGGCGGTCGGCTACGAGGACGGCTGCATCCTGCTCATCCGTCTCAACGACGCCTCGGAACTCCTGGTTCGGCCGGCCGTCAAGGACAGCGGCATCACGGCCATGGCCTGGGACAAGGCTGGCCGGCGCCTCGCCTTCGGCTGCGAGGACGGTCAGGCCGGTATCCTGACCCTGCCGACGTGAGATCGCCCGTGGCCCTGTTCGGCGCCTTTTTAAGGGGGTCCTTTGGTCTGCCGAAATCCGACAAGCAGGCCGTCGACCGGGTGAAGGATCTGGCCCGTGCGGCCCTTCGGGTCTCGCCGGACACCGCCTTTGCGGTCAACGAGATCGCCTGCAACGATCCCGGCTGCCCCGGGATCGAGACCGTGATCCTGGTGATGGAGCCGGGCCAAAAGACCAGGGCCCTGAAGGTCGCCAAGTCCCTCGACGAGGTGATGGAACAAGATATCCTGAAGGCTCTTGACCCTTAAACGAGGTTAAGCTTGTCCAGGATCGTTCGCATCGTCGCTTTCGGTTGTGGGCTATGCGGCGGCATCATCGCCTCGCAGGGCCCGGAATACGCCCAGCAGTACCGTCAGCGCCTCGGCGGTGCGATCGACGAGTTGCGCCAGGTGATCACGCGCTTCGAAGCGGATGCCCAGGCCAGCGGCGAGACCCGGGAAAGCGCCATCGTCCGCCTGCGCTCCAACACCGACGATTTCGTCAGCCGCCAGGGCGCTGCCATGCAGGCGAATGTGGAGCGCCTGCGAAACCTTGAGATCCACCGAGAGACCATGATGCAGGCCGGCCCCTTCGCCCGGGTCGCCCTGATGGCGCGCGACGGAGACCGGGATGTGATGGAAGCAGTCTATCGCGATTTCTAGCCTGCCCTGCCGGTCACCGAGGAGGGCGTCCTCTCGACGGCCATCGGCTTCGGCGCGGTCTGGGGCGGCCTTCTTCTGCTGATCGGTTTTGTCCGCAGCCTGTGGCGGCGGCCGCGACAGCCAGTGAGAGCCTCAATCTGATCCGCCAGAAACCAACTCTCACCTCATCCTGAGGAGCGGACGTAAGTCTGCGTCTCGAAGGAGGATTCAGCGGGCACTGGAACCTCCTTCGAGACGGTCGCTGGGCGAACTCCTGAGGATGAGGTTCGGTGTCGATTGATCGGTTAAGCCTCGCGTTCCGGTTTTCCGGCCAGCACGATGTAGAACCCCAGGCCGTCCTGCGCCGGCAGCGTCTGCAGCCGGTCGATCCAGCCGCGCTTCTTGGCCTCGAGCAGAGCCTTGCCGATCGGCTGGAAGAGGGTCTCGCCGCCGCCTTCCGGCGGCGGGTCGAGGCGGATGGCAACCGACTTTCCTTGAGCGAAGCGGCTGCGCTCCAGCATGTCCTGGATCGACGCGGCTGCCTGCTCACGCGACACGCCGCGTAGATCCAGCACGCTTTCGGCATCGACGACGCCAAGGCCGCCGCGGAGCTTGTCGGCGTAGAATTCCTCGAAATGGGGCACGGAGAGCTCCTTGACATGTCCCCTCCCCCTTGTGGGGAGGGTTAGGGTAGGGGTGTCGTTACCGCACCAGAACGTTCCGGAACTGCCACGGATCGGAGGTGTCGATGTCCTCTGGGAAGAAACCGGGACGGTCGGTGAGCGGGGTCCAGTCGGTGTAGTAGCCTTTCACCGGGCCGAGATAGGGCAGCTGCACTTCGAGGCAGCGGCGGAAATCCATCTCGTCCGCTTCGACGATGCCGGCCTTCGGGTTCTCCAGCGCCCAGACCATGCCGGCGAGCACTGCGGACGTCACCTGGAGGCCGGTGGCGTTCTGGTAGGGCGCCACGCGGCGCGTCTCCTCGATGGAGAGCTGCGAGCCGTACCAGTAGGCGTTCTTGCCGTGGCCGTAGAGCAGCACGCCGAGTTCGTCGATGCCGTCCACGATCTCGTTCTCGTCGAGGATGTGCTGCTCTTCCTGCACCTTGCCCGCATGGCCGAACATCTCGTGCAGGGAGAGCACCGCCTCGTTGGACGGATGGTAGGCGTAATGGCAGGTCGGCCGGTAGGCCGCCTTCCCGTTCTCGCGCACGGTGTAATAGTCCGAGATCGAGATCGATTCGTTGTGCGTCACCAGGAAGCCGTGCTGCGGGCCCGGCGTCGGGCACCAGGTGCGCACGCGGGTGGCGGCGCCGGGCTGGAGCAGGTAGATCGCCTGCGCGTCGGGCCCGAGCGTGCCGGCATTCTCCGGCATCCATTTCTCATGCGTGCCCCAGCCGAGCTCGGCCGGCTGCAGACCTTCAGACACGAAGCCATCCACCGACCAGGTGTTCACGAAGGTTCCCATGGGCTTTTCCGACTTGGCGCGCTGGGTGTCGCGCTCCGCGATGTGGATGCCCTTCACGCCAACGCGTTGCGCCAAGCGCGCCCAGTCCTCGCGGCTCTTCGGCTCGTCCGAGGTCACGCCGAGATCGCCCGCGATGTTGACGAGCGCCTGCTTGACGAACCAGGATACCATGCCCGGATTGGCGCCGCAGCAGGACACCGCCGTGGTGCCGCCCGGATTGCGCCGCCGCGCCTCCATGGTGATCTCGCGCAGCGCGTAGTTCGTGCGCGATTCCGGACCCTTGCTCTTGTCGAAATAGAAACCGGCCCAGGGCTCGTTGACGGTGTCGATGTAGAAGCAGTCGAGCGAGCGGCACAGTTCCATGATGTCGACGGATCCGGTATCGACCGAGAGGTTGACGCAGAAGCCCTGACCGCCGCCTGCGGTCAGCAGCGGCGTGAGCAGTTCGCGGTAATTGTCCCTGGTCACCGCCTGCTGGATGAAGCGGATGCCGCGCTCGTCGAGGAGTTCCTTGTGCTTCTCCTGCGGATCGATGACCACGAAGCGGCTCTTGTCGTATTCGAAATGGCGTTCGATGAGCGGCAGGGTTCCCTGGCCGATCGAGCCGAAGCCGATCATGACGATGGGGCCGGCGATGCGACCGTGAACGGGCCAAGTGGTCATCAGATCTGTCTCCTTGCCAAAGCAGAGATTGAAAAGGGTAAACGTCGATTATCGGTTTTGGGCGCATCTAGGATTGAGGAGGCCCTGGGGTCAATGCCTGGGACGGACTGCCGGGCACGACGGGTAATTTCCCTGCGGATGGCGAACGCAAGATGACAAACACATTCGTGCCTTGCTGATTTGACGCTCGACATTGCGCAACAAGGCTGCATGATCGCAGGACCTTTGTCTCTCACCCGACCGCGACCGATGACATTTCACGAACTTCTCAGGCATTATTGGCGCGTCATCGGCCTCGGCTTCGCATTGACCTTCCTGTCCTCGTTCGGCCAGACCTTCTTCATCTCTCTGTCGGGCCCGAATATCCGTGAGGCCTTCGGCCTGACGCACGGCGCATTCGGCTCGATCTATTCGCTTGCGACGCTGTCCTCCGGCCTTCTGATGATCTGGGTCGGCAGCGTCATCGACCGGGTCGACATCCGGCTCTATGCCAGCACGGCCATGCTTGGCCTGGCTGCGGCGGCCATCAGCCTGTCCTTCGCGCCCAACATCATCGCGCTGGGACTGAGCCTTTTCGCCCTGCGCCTCTTCGGCCAGGGGATGCTCAGCCATGCGGGCGTGATGAGCACCGCACGCCTGCATGAAGGCGTACGCGGCAGGGCGCTGGGCGTGGCGGCGCTCGGCTTTCCGGCCGGCGAAGCGACCCTTCCGGCCCTTGCCATCGCGCTGATCGCGGCGTTCGAATGGACCGGCGTCTGGCGCGTTGCCGCGCTCGTGATCGTGGTGGCGCTGGCAATCGGCTGGCTGCTCGGCTTCCTTCTCACGACGAAGGGTCCGGACCTCGAGGTGTCGGCACGGAGAAAGGCCTTGAACGACACGGGCCCGCGCTGGAACGACACCTTAAGCGACTGGCGCTTTCTCGCGCTCATCCCCACCATGATCGGCTATCCGGCGATCATGACGGCGTACTTCTTCCACCAGCGCTTCATCGCAGACCTGAAGGGCTGGTCCCTGGAGCTTCTGGCCAGCAGCATCACGCTCTTCGCCCTGGTGTCCGTCGTGGTCGCCATGAGCGCGGGCAGCTTCGTCGATCGGTTCGGCGCCGTGCGTCTCAGCCATTTCTATCTCGCAGGCATGACGGCGGCATCCGTTGCTCTCGCCACGTTCGACGGACCGCTTCTGCCGCTCGTGTTCTTCGGCCTGATCGGCCTCACGTCGGGCTGCACCAATGTGGTGATCGCAGCCGTTCTGGCCGAGCTGTTCGGCACCACGCATTTGGGCAAGATCCGCGCGCTCGCCGGCTCCATCATGGTGGTGGCCTCGGCCGCCACGCCGGGCGCCATCGGGCTTCTGTTCGATGCCGGAGTGAGTCTCGAAGCGATCTGCCTCGGCTTTGCCGCCTACATGGTCGCAGCCGCCGCCGTAACGTTCGCGCTGCCCAATCCGAGGGCCGCGCGGTTGCAGCCCTCGGAAGGATAGACGGCGTCAGAGCGCCGTGCGAAGGCCCGCCAGCGCACCCTGCGCGGCCGCGGCGACGAGGGCGCCGAGATCGGGCTTCTGCTCGAAGGAGCCGGTCGCGGAGACAAGGCCGCGGGCATTGTCGAGCGCGCCCGCCTCGAGCTCGAGTGCCAGGAAGCGGTTGCGCTCGTACGGCCCGGGCAGCCAGAGGGAGCCGGTCTTGGCCGTGGAGAAGCCGAAGCGCTGGTAATAGGGCGCATCGCCCACCAGCAGCACCGCCTTGTGGCCGAGAGCGTCCGCGCGCTTCCAGCGCCTCGCGCATGAGCTTGCCGCCGAGGCCGAGGCTCTGCACGGCCGGGTCGATGGCGATCGGACCGAGCATGAGCGCAGGGCGGTTCGGACCGGCCGAGACATGCCACAGACGCACCGTACCGATGATCTCGCCGTCCCGGTCGATGACCAGGGACAAACCGTCGGCCGGCATCCTGCCCTCGCGCAGGCGTTCGCAGGTCTTCTGGAACCGGGCGGGTCCGAAGCAGGCATCGAGCAGCGCCTCGCGCGCCTCGACATCGCGGAAGATTTCTTCGCGGATCGTGATCATGGCCGTGGCCTCCCAAAACACGTGGGGTGAGCGACAGCCCTCGCACCGACTCGCAGCATCGGACGCAAAAGTGGATGCCGGTTTCGCGGTCATCCGATGCGCCCTTTGAAGCCAGACGGCCGTCCGGGACAACTCTGTTGGGGTTGGTGCCTGCCTCATTCCACGAGGCAGGCGGGACGTGAATCAGATCACGTAGGACTTGAGCGGCGGGAAGCCGTTGAACGCGACCGCCGAGTAGGTGGTCGTGTAGGCGCCCGTGCCCTCGATCAGCACCTTGTCGCCGATCTCCAGCGAGATGGGGAGCGGATAAGGCTCCTTCTCGTAGAGAACGTCGGCCGAGTCGCAGGTCGGACCCGCGAGCACGCACGGCACCTTGCGGTCGTGGTCGCGCTCGCTGCGGATCGGATAGCGGATCGACTCGTCCATCGTCTCGGCGAGACCGCCGAACTTGCCGATGTCGAGATAGACCCAGCGCACCTCGTCCTCGTCCTGGCTCTTCTTCGAGATCAGGACGACCTCGGTCTCGATGACGCCGGCGTTGCCGACCATGCCGCGGCCCGGCTCGATGATCGTCTCCGGAATGCGGTTGCCGAAGTGCTTCGACAGCGCCCGGAAGATCGACTCGCCGTAGGCTTCGACCATGGGAACCGTCTTCAGGTACTTCGTCGGGAAACCGCCGCCGAGATTGACCATCGACAGGTGGATGCCGCGATGCGCGCATTCACGGAAGATCGCCGAAGCGGAACCGAGAGCCTGATCCCAGGCTTCCGTGTTGCGCTGCTGCGAGCCCACGTGGAAGGACACGCCGTAAGCCTCGAGCCCCTGACGGTGAGCATGCTCCAGCACGTCCACGGCCATTTCGGGCACGCAGCCGAACTTGCGGGAGAGCGGCCACTCGGCCCCGGCGCCGTCGCACAGGATGCGGCAGAACACCTTCACCTCGGAAGCATCGATGCCGGCCGTCGCGGCTGCGCGGGCGATCTTCTCGACCTCGGCCTCGCAATCGACCGCATAGAGGCGCACGCCAAGCTCGAGGGCGCGAACGATGTCGCGCTCCTTTTTGATCGTGTTGCCGAAGGAGATGCGGTCAGGCGTCGCGCCGGCATCCAGCGCGAGCTGGATCTCGACCACGGATGCCGTGTCGAAGCACGAGCCGAGCTCGGCCAGGAGCTTGAGCACCTGCGCCTCCGGGTTGGCCTTCACGGCGTAGAACACGCGCGTGTCGGGGAGCGCCCGGGCAAACTTGGAATAGTTGTCGCGCACGACCTCAAGGTCGACGACGACGCAAGGGCCGTCCTCACGTCGGTTGCGCAGGAATTCACGGATGCGCTGAGTCATGGCGCTCTCCCCACCAAAGGTTCAATGGAGGTCTTGTGGAGCCTCCGGATTGAAATTCAGACGATCAGGAACTCCTGCCGTCCGGCGTCAGCGAGGGAAGATGGCATCCCGCTTCGTGCGATGGAGACACGAATGGCGCGATGGGCTCTTCACCCGACGATGCTGCCTTGGATTGGATGGGGGATACTCCATCCGCACGCCTGGCAATGATAAACAAGCCTCTTCGGTGTTGACCTTTGGAGGGCCAACGAGACCAAAAAAGCCCGTTCGTCGTTGCTTTAAGTCGCGTCCCCCGTTGAGAACGAGGTGCGCCGGTTTTCGCCTCCGGCTGCCGGTTAGGGGTATCGAGAGCTAGTTCGCTCTCGGGCGGCTGTCCGGCCTCTTGTCCGGATGCCCACCAACCGACACACGACCACAGGCACGTGCGAAATTGGGCAAGGCTGAGATAAGCGCATTCGCCCCCTATCACAAGAGTTTTTCGGACCCCTCCCAGGATTTTTTTAACCCTGCCGGGACCTGTGTCTTGCCGGCATCACCATTCACCTTCCATTAAGCGGGACAGGTACACGGAAGAGGGTCTGGCCCCATATTGCTATCCCTGAATTCCGGCCATTTTCCTCTTGAGACGAGAACGCTCCGCAGCCATGACGAACCTGTCCCGCCGTATCCTCCTGCAAAGCCTGCTCGCAGCCACCGCGCTGCCCGCTTTATACCGGCAGAGCTGGGCGCAGCAGCAGACCGGCGTGCCGGCGCCCAATCCGTTCCATTACGAGGATGTGGTGCGCCGGGCCCGCGAGTTGGCGGCCGTGCCGTATGAGGCCCCTTCGGGACAACTGCCCGAGCCTCTCAACCGGCTCAGCTTCGACGATTATCGGGACATCCGCTTCCGCCCCGAGAAGGCCCTGCTCGGGTCCGGCAACGGGCCGTTCCGGATGCAGCTCTTCCATCTCGGCTTCCTCTACCAGCGCCCGGTGACGGTGAACATCATCCGCGACGGAGTGCCCACGCCGGTGCCGTATCAGCGGGAGCTGTTCGATTACGGTCGCAACAAGATCGAGCGGCCGCTGCCCGTCAATCTTGGCTTTGCAGGCTTTCGCCTCCACTACCCTCTGAACAATCCGAAGGTGCTGGACGAGGTCATCGCCTTTCTCGGCGCGAGCTACTTCCGCTTCCTGGGATCGGAGCAGAAATTCGGCCTCTCGGCGCGGGGCCTCGCGATCAACGTGGAAGGCGGCGAAGCGGAGGAGTTCCCGCATTTCCGTGAATTCTGGGTCGAGATGCCCAAGCCCAACGACGAGCGGGCCATCGTCTTCGCGCTTCTCGACAGCCCATCCGTGGCGGGCGCCTATCGCTTCGAGATCTACCCGTCCAAGGAAACAACCCTCGACGTCACGGCGACGTTGTTCCCGCGCCAGACCATCACCAATGTGGGTGTCGCTCCCCTCACCTCCATGTTCTTCGAGGGCGAGAACGACCGGAAACCGACGGACGACTACCGCCTCGAAATCCACGATTCGGACGGGCTTCTCATGCAATCGGGCGCGGGCGAGTGGATCTGGCGGCCTTTACGCAACCCGAACGCCAAGACGATCTCGTCCTTCAGCGACAACAACCCGCGCGGCTTCGGCCTGATGCAGCGCGACCGGATGTTCGAGAATTATCAGGATCTCGAAGCCACCTACCATCAGCGTCCCGGCTACTGGGTCGAGCCCATCGGGCAATGGGGCGAGGGCTGGGTCGAGCTGGTTGAGATTCCAACCCCCGACGAGACCCACGACAACATCGTGGCCTATTGGCAGCCGAACCGGCCCTTCGAGCCGGGGCAGGAGGTCGTTCTGTCCTATCGCCTGCGCGCCGCATCGGCGATCGGGGCCATGCATCCGGGCGGCAAGGTGATCAACACCTTCCAGGCGCCTCCCCGCGCCAGCGGATCGAACGCGCCGAGCGACCCCCGGCACCGCCGCTTCATCGTCGACTTCGCGGGCGGCAACCTGCCTTACTATCTCGGCGCTCCGGAGCAGGTGCAGCTCGTGCCCTCCACCTCGGCCGGCCAGATCACTAATACCTTCATCATGCCCAACAGCCACACGAACGGCTTCAGGGCCGCCATCGACGTGAGGCTGGAGCCGGGGCAATCCACGGATCTCCGCGCCTTCCTGCGCGCCGGCAACCGGGCGCTGACGGAGACCTGGACCTATCCCTGGTTTGTCGAGTGATCCGCCGCTGACGCCTTGTCACCCCGGTGGTCAACAGGACCGGGAGAAGACCCACGAGCAGCCGCTGAGCTCAGGGATTTCCATCCCTGCGATGGCTGCGCGTGTGGCGGGAATGACACCCACCCCGTCATGGCCGGGCCTGTCCCGGCCATCCCGATGCGGAAAAGTGCTGCGCTTCACCCAATCGGGATCACCGGGACAAGCCCGGTGATGACGTGGAGAATGTCAGGGCCGAACGTAGTCCACCGATCCGCGCTTTCAGACACAGCCCCATCCTGAGAAGCCGCTGCAAGCGGCGTCTCGAAGGAGGCTCCAGTGCACGCTGGAGACGCCCTCGGCCTTCGTGACGCTTCGCTTCTCAGGATGAGGGCTTCGGAACGCCGAACCCAGGCCAAACCTGCAGGATAAGGGCTGGGGGAGCGCGCGACGACAGGGATCACCGGTCCGGGCCGGTGATAACGTGGAAAGGGCGTATCGGTGGATCCTGCTCCATCCCCGGGCGGCACGAAGACCTTGCCAAGCACGGCTGAACCGCGCAGAAGCTGTGCCTCGGATCGCAGGCGGTTTGTCCTGCCTGGCCGAAAGTGAGTGCCGATGAAGCTGAACGCCTGGATCACGGGAGCGATCGCAGCCTGCTTGGGTGGAAGCGCCCTGGCGCAGCAGCCTCTGACGGAGGTGACCTTCGGCACCAATTGGATCGCCCAGGGCGAGCATGGCGGCTATTACCAGGCCGTCGCCGACGGGACCTACGAGACATACGGTCTCAAGGTCACCATCGTGCCCGGCGGCCCCCGTGCCAGCAACCGCATGCTCATGACCGTCGGCAAGCTCGACTTCTACATGGGCGGCAGCATGATTCAGGCCTTCTCGGCGGTGGAGAAGGATATCCCTACCATCGTGGTCGCGGCCCATTTCCAGAAGGAGCCGCAGGTTCTCCTCAGCCATCCGGGCCAGGGGCTCGACACCTTCGCCGACCTCAAGAAGTCCAATGACATTCTTCTGTCCAAGGATGGTGTCGCCACCTTCTTCCAGTGGATGAAAGTCGAGTACGGCTTCAAGGACGAGCAGGTGAAGCCTTACGGCTTCAACCCGGCGCCCTTCATCGCAAACAAGGCGTCGGTGCAGCAGGGCTATGTCACTTCCGAGCCGCTGACCATCGAGAAGGCCGCAGGCTTCAGGCCCAACGTGTTCCTGCTCGCCGATCACGGCTTCAGCACCTATTCCACCACCGTGGAGACGCGCCGCGAGGTCGTGGAGAGGAATCCCGATCTCGTGCAACGCTTCGTCGATGCTTCGACCATCGGCTGGTATCGTTATCTCTACGGCGACAACACGAAAGCGAAAGAGCTCATCAAGCGCGACAACCCGGAAATGACGGAGGAACTCCTCGCCTATTCCCGCACCAAGATGAAGAAATATGGCATCGTCGATTCCGGCGACACCGCAAGCCTCGGCATCGGCGCCATGACGGATGCGCGCATGAAGGACTTCTTCGACAAGATGGTGAAGGCCGGTCTCTTCAAGGCGGATCTCGATTACAGACAAGCCTATACGCTCCGGTTCGTGAACAAGGGCGTGGGGCTGAACCTGAAGCAGTAAGAGGAGAGCGACGCCGTTTCCCGTGTCGCCGCACCCATGACGCAGCTTTCGCCCGCGCTCGTTTCTCTCAGAGAGATCACGAAGATCTTCTCCAACGGCGTGACCGCGCTTGCCGGCTTCGATCTCGATGTGTTCCCAGGCGAGTTCGTGTCGCTCCTCGGTCCTTCAGGATGCGGCAAGTCGACGGTGTTGCGCCTCATCGCGGATCTCGCGCAGCCGACGGACGGGAGCGTCACCTGGCCGGGCTCGACCGATGACGATCATCGCGGCGAGATCGGCTTCGTGTTCCAGGATCCGACGCTGATGCCCTGGGCCAATGTGGCGGACAATGCGTGGCTACCCTTGCGCCTGCGCGGCGTGTCCAAACGCGATGCACGGGATCGCATCGCCGAGAGCCTTGCCCTCGTCGGCTTGAGCGACTTCGCGAAAGCCTATCCGCGCGAGCTCTCCGGCGGCATGAGAATGCGCGTGTCGATTGCGCGGGCGTTGTCGCTGAAGCCCCGACTGCTTCTCATGGACGAGCCCTTCGCCGCCCTCGACGAGATCGCCCGCTTCCGGCTCAACGACGACCTGTTGCGCCTGCAGGGCGACCTGCACTGCACGATCGTGTTCGTGACCCATTCGGTCTACGAGAGCGCCTATCTGTCGAGCCGCATCGCCGTCATGTCATCGCGCCCGGGCCGGGTCGTCGCGGACATCAGGGGCGAAGCGCCCGGGCCGCGCTCGAAGGAGTTTCGCACCAGCGCGCGCTATGCCGAGCTGTGCGCACAGATCTCGCAGGTTCTGCTCGATCAGACGGCAGAGGAGCGGTTGTGATGGCCTTCGCTCCCATGCCTGCGCGCCGTCAGGGCAATGCCCTGAAAATCGTTCTGCCGCTTGTCGTCTTCGCGGCAGCCATCGCCGCGTGGGAGGCCATCGTGCGCATCGAGGGCGTCCCGCCCTACATCCTGCCCGCGCCGAGCCTGATCGCCAGAACCCTCGTGGCCGATTGGTCGTTGCTCTCGGGTTCGCTCCTGACGACGCTCGGAACCACGCTCGCCGGGCTCGTCCTTGCGGTTCTCGGCGGCGTGGTGCTGGCGGTGCTGTTGAGCCTGTCGAGGATCGTCGAATATTCGCTCTATCCGTTCGCCGTCGTGCTGCAGGTGACGCCGGTCATCGCCATCGCGCCCCTGCTCCTGATCTACATGCCTCAGGACGTGGCGGTTCTCGCCTGCGCGTGGCTCGTCGCCTTCTTTCCGGTCCTCTCGAACACGATGCTCGGCCTGCAATCCGTCGATCGGAACCTCATGGAGCTGTTCCAGCTTTACGGCGCTCCCGCCTCGCGAGGCCCGCTGGCCCGCCTGCGGGCGCGTCTGAAGGCTCTGTGGGTTCTGCGTCGTCCGGCAGCGCTCCCGGCTTTCCTGGCGGGCTTGCGGATTGCGGGCGGGCTCTCCCTCATCGGCGCCGTGGTTGCCGAGATGGCCGCAGGTTCGGCGGGGGCGGGATCGGGGCTGGCCTACCGCATCATCGAGAGCCAGTATCGGCTCAACATTCCGCGCCTCTTTGCAGCTCTTGTTCTTTTGGCGTTGACCGGCATCGGGCTGTTTCTTGTCCTAGCCGCGCTCAATCATGTCCTTCTTCGCCGCTGGCATGAGAGCGCCCTCGATCGAGAGGCCTGAGCGGTTTTATTTATTTAGCCTGTTAATAGTGCGCCGGCTTGTCATCGTACCGTCATGAGTCCCGTCCATGGTATGGAGGCAAACGCTTTGAACAGCGAGGGACCATGGAAACCGACAACAAGCATCCGGGCATCAAAAGCGTCGGATGGGCTCTGGTTCAAGCCTCACGCCTGCATCGAAGCCGCACGGGCGACAAGCTCTCGGAACTCGGCCTCTTCGCCGGCCAGGAGCAGGTTCTCCAGGCTCTGGGCAATGCCGGCCCCATGACCATGGGCGAGCTCGCCGCCATCCTGCGGGTGCGCCCGCCGACCGCTTCCAAGACGGTCTCGCGCCTCTCCACCCTCAAACTGGTGGAGCGCCACACCGAACCCGGCGATGCCAGGGTCGTGCGCGTGAAGCTCACCAAAGAGGGCAAGCGCAAGGCCGCCGCCATCGACGCCCTTTGGGAAGAGGTCGAGGCCGAGCTGCTCCAGGGCTTCGACAACAAGGACCGCAAGCGGCTGCGCAAGCTCCTGCGCAAAGCCGCCAAGAACCTCGCCGGCCTCACCGGAGCCGATCAGACCGGCTTCGAGGCAGATGACGAGGTGGACGGGCTGGAAGCCGCCAGCGAGCCGGAATTGGCCGCGACGGCCTGATAACAACCCCTGTGTGCCGCGCACGAGGGTCGTGCGTGGTGGACATTCGCATCGGGACGGCGAAGCGGCTAGCATTCCCTGCATGGCCGATAGCATCCCCATATCTTCGCCCAAAACCGCCGCGCAGCGCCAGAACCGAATGGTGGGCATCGCCCTCATGTGTGCGGCGCTGTTCTGCTTCTCGTGCCTTGATGCCACGGCGAAATGGGTGAACCGCTCCGTCGATCCCATGGTCACGGTCTGGGCCCGCTACATCTCGGCAGCGTTTCTCACCTTTCTCGTCATCAATCCCCGGACCCAGCCGGGAGCCCTCAGGACGCGCCGGCTCCCGTTGCAGCTCCTCCGCTCGTTCCTGCTCTTCGCCTCGACCCTCTGCAATTTCTTCGCTCTGAAATACCTGCAGCTGGTCGAGACCCAATCAATCATCTTCGCGACCCCGCTGCTGGTGGCACTGCTCGCGGGTCCCCTTCTGGGAGAACGCATCGGCTGGCAGCGCATGGCCGCCATCGGCGTTGGCTTCATCGGCATTCTCGTCATCACGCGGCCAGGCCTGGGCACCATGCATCCTGCCGCCCTTCTGTCGCTGGCGGGCTCGGTGGCTTACGCCTTCTACAACATCGTGACACGCATGCTGGCCTCGAGCGATTCCATTGCGACCACGACCCTCTATTCGAGTGTCGCCGGCATCGTCTTCGTCACTCCCGTCCTTCCCTGGGTGTGGTCCACACCCTCCTCGCCTCTGGTCTGGTTCCTTCTCGCGACGACAGGTTTCTACGGAGCCTTCGGCCACTGGCTTCTCGTCCTCGCCCATGCCCGGGCACCGGCGGCGATCCTGGCGCCCTTCATCTACAGTCAGATCGTCTGGATGCTGGTGTTGGGCTATGTCCTCTTCGGCGACTGGCCGGATTCTTGGACCTTCGTCGGGGCTGGCATCGTCATCGCATCGGGGCTCTATTTGCTCTACCGTGAGCGTGTGAAGCATCGAAAGCCGGAGCCGTCCTCGTGAGTGATGCCGCCATCGACACCCTGCCCGGGATCGGTCCCGTGACGCAGAGCAGGCTGGCAGACGCCGGGATCCGCACCGTCAGCGAACTCCGCTCCATGGGGTCGGTCGAGGCCTATCGCCGGCTGAAATTCATGCTGCCCCGGCAGGTGAGCCTCAATGCGCCTTACGCCCTGGAAGCCGCTTTACGCGGTTGCCATTGGCTCGACCTGCCGCAGGACGTGAAGGCCGCGCTCCAGGAGCAGGCCAAGATCACCGACGAAGCCTTTCGACGGGGCGGCGTCGCACGCTGTGCTCTTTAACCCGACATCACAAAAGGAAACGCCATGAGCCGAACCGACATCCTGATGACAGCGCCGATGATGCCGATCGTAATAGAAACGCTCGACAAGGCCGTCACGCTCCACCGCCTGTGGGAGCAGACGGACAAGGAGGCCTTTCTGAAAGAGGTCGGCCCCCGCATCCGCGGCGTGGCGACCAGCACGCTCTTCGGCCGTGTGGACGCCAGTCTCCTCGATCGCCTGCCCAATGTGGAAATCGTTTCGAGCTTCGGTGTCGGCTATGACAATGTGGATGCGGCGGAAGCCGCCAAGCGCAACATCGTCGTCACCAACACGCCCGGCGTCCTCGACGACGAGGTGGCCGACTTCACCCTCGGGTTGCTTCTCGCAACGCTGAGAAAGATTCCGCAGGCCGATCGGTACCTGCGCGACGGGAAATGGCTGAAGGCGTCCTTTCCCCTGTCGGCGACGCTACGCGAAAGGAAGGTCGGCATCGTCGGCCTCGGACGCATCGGCAAGGCCATCGCGAGGCGGCTTTCCGGCTTCGATGTGAGCATCGCCTATCACGGGCGCACGCAGCAGGACGACGTGGCCTATTCCTATTACCCGACCGTGACAGGCCTCGCCGAGGCTTGCGACGTGCTGATCGTCATCACGCCCGGAGGCGCATCGACCAGGCATCTCATCGATACGGACGTGCTGAAGGCCCTAGGCCCCAACGGCGTTCTGATCAACGTCGCCCGCGGCACCGTCGTGGACGAACAGGCGCTCATCCATGCGCTCAAGTCGGGCACGATCCTGAGCGCGGGCCTCGACGTCTACGAGGACGAGCCGCGCGTTCCGCAGGAGCTGATCGATCTGGAGCACGTGGTGCTTCTGCCGCATATCGCCTCCGCGTCGGTTCATACCCGCAACGCCATGGGCAAACTGGTGGCCGACAACCTGATCTCATGGTTCGACGGCAAGGGTCCATTGACGCCGGTGGCGGAGACGCCCTGGCGTTCGAAATAGGCCGATCTCGAAACCTATCGGAGAGACCTGCGCGGCGTGAGCCTCATCCGGCCCGCGCCCGCGCCAGAGTCTGCCGTGGTGCTTCGCCGAAGGTGTGTCTATAGACGGTGGCGAACTCGCCTAGATGGCCGAAGCCACAGCGCATGGCGATCTCGGTAACCGTGACGGTGCTTGGATCCGACAGCAGCAGGGTCTCATAGGCCCGCTTCAGCCGCAGCGATCGCAGAAAACCCATCGGTGTGGTGTTGCGGAAGTTCTGGAAGCCGTTCTGCAGGCTCCTGGCACTCACGCCGGCATGAGCGGCGATGTCGGCCAGGGACAGGGGCTCGGAAAAGTGCGCCTCGATGAAGGCTTCGGCGCGTTTGACGTAAAAGGGCACGGCGGCGGATTGCGGCCGCAGCAACGCGTCCGAGTAGGTGTGGGAATGTCCGAGCAGGAAGGCCGTGCTGACCATCTGCTCGAGCTGCTGCGCAACAGCCGATACCTGCTGGGTCATGGAGAAGGGATCGCTTAATTCACCAGCGACGTAGCTCCCGAGGCGCCGCCAGCTTTGTCCGGCGCCGCCCTGCAAGAGAGTCTGTCGGTTGAACTCAAGGGGCAGTTCGATCTCGTGACCCAGCAGCTTTGCGCATTGCTCCGCGAGCTTGCCACGGCTGAGCAAGATCGTCAGCGTTTCGCAATTGTCCTGGTAGTGCATCAACAGTTCCGGGCCGGAAGGGAGAATGGCTGCCTGCTCGGCCGTGAACGCGTATTCCTGCCCCTCCATCTTTGCATGTCCGGCGCCATTCTCCGCGATGACGAATGCCAACCGATCATCCATATCGGTCGGATAAACCTGCGCCGTCAGCTCTGCCCCATAGGCGACGGTGAAGATCCCCAGATCCCTTGTGCCATGAATGCTGAGCTTACTGTCCGCCTCCTGGATCCGGGATGCACGGGTGAGCCTGTGAGGAGTGACGAATCTGTTGCAGAGGTCCTCGATCTCATCGAGACGGGGCGATTGCAACGAGAAGCCGACAGCACCATTGCTTTGGACAGCAGGCTTGGCCACAGAACTTTCGTCGACCATGCTCGGATACTCTGTTGCCTATTCTTGGGGTATCTTCCTGAAGAGTTTCAAAACGGTAGATTTTCCAAGTAAACTTGACAAGTCATAGGCTTTTCCTCTTGCCACAGCGGAATGGCGTCTTCAGCAACGTGCGTGAATGCTGCTTGCGCAGTGGGCCTGTTTGCACATGCCATGCATCCAAATGGTCAGTGTGAACGGCCTTTGTTGTGGCCCAGGCGTCTGAGACACCCTGACGACTTTGCAAAAGGGCCCTTCGAACAGAACATCGTTGAAGCCGTAGGGATTAAGTCGACATTCACGACCTTCCACGGACTGAACACTCTTACGCGTCCTGGCTGCGATGGATTTCTCGCCGCAAACCGGATTGCGGAGAGCCTCAGCGATAAACCGTCTTTCCCAAGGCCTGCTTGGGCGTCTCGCCAAAGGTGCGCCTGTAGAGGCTGGCGAACTCGCCCATGTGGCCGAAGCCACAGCTGATCGCAATCTCCGTCACTGTCGTGGAGGCTGGATCCGCCCGGAGGAGAGCCTCTTGCGCCCGCCTCAACCGAACCAACCGGAGAAACGCCATAGGGGTCATCCCGCGGAAACTCTGAAAACCGTTCTGCAGGCTTCTGGCGCTCACCCCGGCCTGCGCGGCGATGTCGGCGAGGGACAGCGGCTCGCTGAAATGAGCTTCGATGAAGGCTTCCGCCCGTCTGACGTAAAACGGCGCCGCAGGGGATTGGGGCTTCAGCAATGCATCGGAATAGGTGTGGCGATGGGCGAGGAGAAGCGAGGTGATCAGGGTCTGCTCGAGCTGTTGCTGGGCTGCCGGCAGAAGCTTCAGCATCGAATGCGGCTCCTGCAACTCGGAGGCGACATATTGCGTCAGGCGCAGCCAACTCTGTCCGGACGCGGACTCGAGGGAGAAATGCGCCTGGAAATCGACTGGTTTCCCGACCTCCCGCCCGAGCAGCTTCGCACAATATTCCGCAATTCTGCTGCGGTTCATCAGCAGGACGCGCGTTTCGCAATCCTCTGCGTATTGGAGAGTTTCGCGGGGTCCTGAAGTGATCATCACGCCTTCACTCTGCGAGATTCCGAACTCCTCGCGGTCCAACCGGACTCTGCCCGTTCCCTCGTTCGCCATGACGAAGCCCAGAAGGTCGCCGGCTTCGTAATGCTCGAACTCGACGGCAATCCGACTGCCGTAGCGAATGTCGAAAACCGCGAGGTTTTTCGCTCCGTGAAAATGGAAGGCGCTGTCGACAGATCTGTCGCGGCTCAAAGGAACGAGCTTGTGGGGCGTAATCTGCGTGCTGACCACATGCTCGATCTCATCGATCTTCGAAGAACGGTAGGAATGCTCGAGGACCGGTCCGCTGCGCTCCTTCCTGTCACGTGTCTGCTCCTGCGCGGGCGGTGGCAGGCCTCTTCGTGGACCGTGCTTCAAGGCGCCTGCCATGGCTATACCGCCCCGGACAGGGTCTGCCTTGAGACCTGTTCGACGATCCTGCGGAGGGCCCAACAGGGATCGGCACCCGGAGCAGAAGCACCGCATTCAATCCGCAGATTTTTTTTGACCTGCTCCATATGAAAGCCGTCCGAATCTCAACGTTCTGGAACCGATTCCCGCGGAATCTCGACATTCTGTACGCTCCCGGTTTATGCAATATAATCATGTTATGATCAATATGCTGGGGGAATTGCTCGGGACGAGCAGGTGCCGACGGGTGTGTTGGCATTCGCCACGCTCGCGATTGCACGGCGCGATAGGGAAAGAGGCGGATCCTGCGGCAGACCATGATCGACATGAAGCACCGAGGCTTCCGCTACACCCGCGTTACGCACGCCTGATGATTGAGGCGCTTCGCTTCCAGCAACCATATGTTGCAGGTCGTGGTACGGCGCTATCGACGCCTATGTCTGAAACTTCATCGTCGCGAAAGGAGAAGCGCACCACGATGTCCGAAGTCCTGCTCCCCCGGGAATCCCTGTGACGTTCTAGCCGGCTCGTGCCCGCACCAGAGTCTCGCGGGGTGTCTCGCCGAAGGTGCACCGGTAGGCCGACGCGAACTCGCCCATATGATTGAACCCGCAGGCAAGCGCGATCTCTGTCACCCTCGCGAAGCCCGGGTCGGCTGTCAGCAACATACGATGCACCCGCTGCAGCCGGACCGCGCGAAGGAAAGCCATCGGTGTCATGTTGCGGAAGTTCTGGAAGCCGTTCTGCAGGCTTCGCGCGCTCACCCCGGCTTGGGCCGCGATGTCGGCGAGCGACAGCGGCTCGGAGAAGTGCGCCTCGATGAAGGCTTCGGCCCGCCTGACGTAAAAGGGCGCGGCAGCGGATTGAGGTCGAAGCAGTGCCTCCGAGTAGGTGTGCGTCTGACTGAGCAGAAAGCCCGTCAGCACCGTCTGCTCCAGTTGCTGGCGGGCGGCGGCCACGGACCGGAACAGGGAATGGGGGTTGGCCAGCTCGGCGGTGGCGTACTTGAACAGCCTGACCCAGCTCTGGCCATTGGCGCTGTTCAGATCGAAGCCGGTGTCGAACTGGAGATCCTGGTCGAGGTCGCGAGCCAGCAGCCTCGCACATTGCTCCGCGGCCTTGTGCCGGTTCATCAGGAGAACGGAAATCTCGCAATCGTCGCTGTGGTTCAGTATTTTGAGAGGGCCCGTGGGGAACACTACGCCACGCTCGCCGGACATACGGAACTCCTGCCGGTTCAGGGTGAGTTGGCCTGTTCCCTTGGGCGCCATGACAAAAGCCATCCGCTCATCAGGTGACACATCTTCAAGACGGCCTTCCACTGAACGTCCATAGGAGATCGTGAACCCACAAAAATCCTGCACCCCGTGGATTTGCAAGGTACTGTCGAAGACACCTTCGCTCGTTAAAGGCCTCAACCTGTGGGATGAGATCAGCGAATTTGTCAGATCCTCCATCTCATCGAGCTCAGTCGTCCTGATCACAAGGTCGACCACCGATCCAGCGTGAGCGGCAGGCTTTGCGCCGGAGGCATCACCCCCCTTGGGAGGCGTCTTCTCCATCTCCGGATAGGCATTCGTCATGATCCTGCCTGTCTCGATGACCAGCCCAGAAGCCGTTTGGGTCTATCGATGCGGTTCCCAAAGTGTCCGATGCCTCAGAAAAGTACGATGTCTGCGTTTTTCCGACAAGCCTTGCGCTCCTCCGATTTCCGCAAGGTAATCCTTGTGAGAAATTAAGGGCGACTTCAACAAGTCAAAGCAGAAGAAAAACACTTCTTACTCGAAGACCGCGTCACTACTTTCGCTTGAGGCGTCAAATGGCTACTACAACCACAAGTATCAAACAGTCAGTCATGCTAAGTCTTATGGACCTGGTGCTCGGTGAAAATGTCCACGTGGTCTCTCGCTACAACCCAAGAGCAACCTCTTTGACGACGTTTTTGGTGAAGTTCTATTTTGTTCGTGGAATCGTATTGTATGGCCTCAGCCAGTATAACGGCTCCATCCGAGACTTTAGTTTGGTATTGCGGATGGATTGGAGGCACCGTGGGGCGGCGGCATGGATTGCCAAAGCAGAGCGCGCCAACAGCAGAGACGCGCGGGGGTAAAGCCGATAGGAACAAGGAACAATCCGCTTTTCATCAAAACCACGGCAAACTGAAAAGGCAGGCATCATGGCCGGCCTGTTCCGTGTGCCGAGCATGTTCGACAGCTTGGAGGTGCAAGTCCTCTACCCAGCCTGATGGCGGCGAAGGGTTAGCAAAGCGCAAGGGCGCCACCGCGAGGTGGGGTCTGAAGGAAGCGTGGAGCAAAACCGCGACCTGATGAACAAGAACCGGATACGAGGCCGCCTCGGCCGGACGAGCAGGCGAAAGGCTGCAAAGTCCACGGTCATCAAAGACCGAGGCGGTAAATCCGGCAGGTGTGCGGGGAAGGCGGTCGAACTTACCTCGGGAGATCTCCGGCATGTCCGATCTTCCGGACTGAGCGGGCTGCAAGGCCCGTGATCGTGGCGGAGAAGTCAGCAGACGGCATAGTAGGCCGCGAGGCCGAAGGCCCGAACGTCCGAGAGGGCAAGTAGAGCAGGTGTCTCGACGGACCAAGCGGCAGCAACACCAACTTGAGTTGGCTTTCGGTGGTGGGGCAGAGGGTGAAACCCCGAGCCCACTCGCCGGAGGAGCCGAAGTCCTGTCGGCGGCACCTACCCCCGAAAGCCCAGCGATCCCGGTGGGATCGATGATGGAGAGGATTGTCGCCCGCGACAATCTGAAGAAGGCGCTGGCCCAGGTCAGACGCAACAAAGGCGCGCCCGGCGTCGATGGCATGACCGTCGACGATCTGGCCGCCCACCTGAAGGACCACTGGCCCGAGATCAGGGCTCAACTTCTCAACGGCACCTACCAGCCGCAGCCGGTGCGGCGCGTCGACATTCCGAAGGCATCGGGAGGCACTAGAGGCCTCGGGATTCCGTCGGTGCTCGACCGCTTCCTCCAGCAGGCGGTGATGCAGGTGCTGCAAGAGGATTGGGACCCGACCTTCTCGCCGTCGAGCTACGGGTTCAGGCCCGGACGCTCGGC
>NZ_VOSK01000160.1 GCF_009296175.1 Microvirga tunisiensis
CTTCTTCCTGAAAATCAAGCACTTCAGACGCATCGCCACGCGCTACGAACAGACCCCACGGGCGTTTATGTCAATCCTTTGCCTCGTCAGCGCGTTCATCTGGACCAAATGAATGTCAACGCGCTCTAGAACGGGTAGTCCGTATCTTCAGGAATTCGGACAGCCCCTAGAGGAGACTTCCGGGCCACCCCAACGGTACCATCAGGCTCGCGGGTAAACTGAACGCCGTGCTGCCCGAAGGCTCGCACAACAGCGTCCACACTGGTCCGCCGGACCGACAGCTCTCCGGAAATCTCCATCCGTTTCACCGATGCAGGGGAGATCTCAGCGGCCTCAGCCAATTCTCGGATCGACCAATTCAGCAGCCCACGCGCCGCACGAATCTGAGCGCTTGTTGGCAGAATCCATGTTTCAAAGTCGAGAGATTGATCCGTCGTCCCAGACGTATGGAATTGGGTCTCAACGTGACCCGAGACGTCCAGATGGTGCAACCAGATCTCGTCGACCACTAAGCGGCCGAGACCACGGAGCAACGTCGTCTGATACTGGCTGAACTCGCGAGGTCTTACGTCGGAAATGCAGAAGGCGCCCAGCCGGATGCCCGGGCGGATCGTTAGTGGAGCGCCGGCGTAGAACCTGATGAACGGAGGTCCCACGACATGGGGGTTGTTGCCGAATGTTGAGTCTGCCCATGCATCCGGCACTACGAAGACCTCATCGTGCAAGATCGTGTAGTTGCAGAAGGCGTGATCCCGAGGAATTTCAGTTGCCGGACTTCCACCGAACCTCGCCTTGAAGAAGTATCGATGAGTGTCAGCAAGCGTCACATGAACCATGGGGACGTCGAACAACCGCTGTGCAATCCGACAAATCCGGTCGATGGCTGGTGACGAAGGCGTATCAAGGATCTCAAGCTTCTGAAGAGCGGTCAGGCGCTCGGCTTCGTTCGGCGATAGCGGAAAGTGCATTCGTTCTCGGTGTCCCTCGCTTGGCAGGAGAAAAGGAGACCATCAGGTCCGGGAGCATCGTCGCCTGCCACATCGAACGGCGTTTTGAAACCCTGCGACACTAGGATTTCACCGCACATTCCTGCGGCAACTCGTCCTACAAAGGTGCCTTCTACAAGCATCCTAGACAAGTTCGTCTGGCGGGCGACATAGCGCAAACTACCGCCGTCGTTTCGTTTTCGGAACCACCTGGTCAATGTTTCCGAATTCGCTCCAAGGGTCATTCTGAAGATGAGGCAAGCGCCCCGCCAAATTGCTGATCCGATACTGATTGCCGCTGCGGATCGTCGACAGTTCCTCCCACGCGACGGGTGTTGACACCGGAGCGCCGGCCCGGGCTCGGGTGGAATATGCCGCCACCGCTGTCGCCCCCCGCCCGTTCCGCAGGTAATCGATGAAGATCCTGCCTGTTCTAGCCCGCTTCGCCATGGTGTCCGTGTACAGAGAGGGGCTCGCCTTCGTCATAGCTGCTGCGACACCAGCCGCAAATGCTTTGGCCTCATCCCAGGATGCCTTTGGGTGGAGTGGCACGACAACATGCAGACCTTTGCCGCCGGATGTTTTGACGAAGCTCACAAGATCGAGGTCCTGGAGGCAATCACGCACGTCGTTCGCGCCCTGAACGACTGCATCCCAACCGACGCCCTCGCCCGGGTCTAGGTCGAAGACAAGCCGATCGGGCTTCTCCGGGTTCTTCAGCGTGGAGCCCCACGGGTGGATCTCGAGGACACCGGCTTGCACCAGAGCGAGAAGGCCGGACAGATCCTGGATCGCAACGGCCTCGTCCTCTCCGACACGCACCCGCTGGATGAGATCCTCATCAAGGCCCGCCCAGGCATGCTTCTGGAAAAAACATTCCTTCTGCGATCCGCCTGGGCATCGCAGGAGTGAAAGCGGCCGGTTCACGATGTGAGGCAGGATCCAATCGGCGATTTCCGTATAGAACTCAGCGAGCCCGAGCTTGGTGATCCCCTCGTCCTCCCACAGAACGCGGTCAGGGTGAGTGAGATAGGCATCCTCAGGGATCGTGGCCATGGGGCTTGCAACTTGAGAGGCGTGCCCGACTGTCTCCCGCACGACCTCCCGGGCATCCTTGTCCTCGCGCAGCCCTTGGAACGAGCCCTGCCGGAGCATGCCGTCATGCGTCCACCCGCGGAACTCGAGCTCGGCGACCAGTTCCGGCCTGACCCACTTCACTCCACGAGTGGCAGCAGAAGGCAGCTTGCTGGCAAAGGGTGACGCCTTGATCTCCATTGAGGAGAGAGCTTTGTACAGAGAGCCCGCGACCTCCGCGGTAAAGCCGGTGCCAACACGGCCGACTGGGATGAGCTTGCCGGCGTCATAGACACCCAAGACCAGGGAGCCCACAGCCTTCTTGATCGCGCTCGACGGCAGGTAGCCGGCGATCACCAGTTCCTGGCGCTGCGTGCATTTCGACTTGACCCAGTCGTCACCGCGCCCTGACCGGTAGGGCTGATCGGCGCGTTTGGAGATGATCCCCTCCAGACCCATCCGGCAGGCGTGCCTCACGAGCGTTGCGCCATCCTCCTCGAGATGGTCGCTGAAGCGAATGACGCCACCCTGGGGCAGGTCATCGAACAGGAGCCGCAAGGCCGCCTTGCGGTCCGCCAGTGTGGCCTTCCTGAGGTCCTCGCCGTCGAGATAGAGCAGATCGAAGACGTAGTAGACGAAGCGCTCGCCTTTCCCGCCCTTGAGCTCCTGCTGGAGTGCCGAGAAGCTTGAGACCCCTGCCTCATCCTCCACGACGATTTCGCCGTCGAACAACGCCGATGGAATTTTCAATTCTTTGAGGACATTTGCGATTGGTTTGAACTTCGCTGTCCAGTCGAGGCCCTTCCGTGTCAGAAGTTTGACCTCGCCGCCATCGATGCGGGCTTGCATGCGATAGCCATCGAGCTTGATCTCATGAAGCCAGTTCCCACCCTTTGGGGCACTCTCAACCAATTGTGCCAATGCCGGTTCAACAAAGGCCGGCAGAATGCCCTTCTTTGCACCGTTGACCTTCGAGGGTCGACGTGATTTCCCAGACTTGGATCTGGCCACCTTTTCCCGTGCAGCATGATCGACCCGGATGTCGCCTTGAGCGGCCAGCTCCTCAATGGTCCGGCCTGATTTGAGCGATGTCGTCTCCTCCTCGAGGATATCGGGATCGTCAGACGTTCGGGCGGCCTCATCATCGGACTTGAGCAGCAGCCACTGCTCATTCCTCTCGCCGGGCTTGCCGCGTGTCCGCACGAGGTGCCACTTGCCCTTAAGCCGCTCGCCCTCAAGAGTGAACGTCAAGCGGCCACGGGCATAATCGGCATGCGGGTCGCCCTCCGGAATCCAGCGGCCCTGATCCCAGACGATCATGGTCCCGCCGCCATATTGGCCGGCCGGAATGACGCCCTCGAAATCAATGTACTTCAGGGGATGGTCCTCGGTATGCACCGAGAGGCGCTTTTCGCCCGGGACCAGGCTCGGGCCCCGCGTCACCGCCCAACTTTTTAGGACACCATCGAGCTCCAGCCGCAGGTCGTAGTGCAGGCGGCGAGCATCATGCTTCTGCACCACGAAGCGGTTGCCCTGAGACTTGGCTCTCTTCGCTTTGGGTTCGCTCGTGATGGAGAAGTCGCGTTTCGCCTGGTAGGTGGCGAGAGTACCCGGGCCTGCTTTCGCGGCGGATCGACTCCGCGACGGAGTCCTCCTGGCTTTCAGACGGGATGATGCCGCGACCATGACACTCTCCTACGCAACACAACTCATCGGGGACTTAGCCAGCCTTGCGCGCCTTTGTCTTGGGCGCAGGTTTTTTCGCTGCCTTTGACTTCGCCGCGGTTTTCTTCGGGGGAGCAGTCTTCTTGCCTGCGGACCCCGCCTTCTCGGCCGAGACACTGCGTTTGAGCGCGTCCATCAGATTGACGACGTTCGAGGGCTTCTCAGACGGCTCCTCCTTCAGAGGCTTGCCGGCCTGCTTCGACTTCAGCAACTCAGCGACGGCTTCCTCATAACGATCATCGAATTGTTTTGGATCGAAGTGGGCCGCCTTGCTCTCGATGATATGGGCGGCGAGATCCTTCATTTCCTTGGGGTACTTCACCTCGCTGATCTCGTCGAAGACCTTGTCCTCGTCACGAACCTCGTCGGCGGCATGAAGAGTCGTGCCGACAAGTCCTTCGTCGAGGGGCTCCAGCAGGATCATGCGTTCACGGCGTGCCAGCACAATGCGGGCAATGCCAGCCATGCCTTTGTCTCGGATCGCATCACGAATGACGCAGAACGCCTCGTTGGACACCTTATCGGTCGGGGCGATGTAGTAGGCGGTGTCGAGGAAGCGCTCGTCCACCTCCTCGCGCGGCACAAAGCTCTCGATGTCGATGGTGTGTGTGCTTTCCAGCTTCAGGGCGTCGAGTTCTTCGTCCTCGACCTGGATGTAGCTGCCCTTCCCGACCGCGAACCCTTTGACCTGGTCTTCACTCTCAACGACTTTCTCGGTCTCGCTGTCGATGAACTGGCGCTTCACGCGGTTGCCGGTCTTGCGATTGAGGGTGTTGAACCGGATTTTCCCGCCCGACGATGTGGAGGGGTATAGGCCGACCGCGCAGGACACGAGAGAGAGCTTGATGTGACCTTTCCAGACCGTCCGTTCAGCCATGGGTAGAGCTCCCAGCGATACGCTACTGTGTGATGGCCCTGGCAACCTTGACCGGCACCCTCACGAGTCAGCAACGTCGCCCTGAAATGACTCGTTCCGAGTTCTCCACAGCCATCTCCGACGCGGTTAACGCCCTCCTGAAACCACCCTCCATTGTGGCGCATTTTGGAGTCGTGGTTTTTGTGTAAGGAGTAACGGAATGTCTGATGACAAAACCAATCGCGGTGGCGCTGATCGGGGCCGGGTCGCCGGCGGAGAAGGGTACGAAGTCGGCTACTTTGCCAGAAAGCACGGCATCAGTGTTTCGCAGGCCGAAGAGTTGATCAAAGAACACGGGAACAGCCGCGAGAAGCTCGATGCAGCGGCTGGAAAGCTCAAGCGGGGCTAACCCCTGGCAGCGTGGGACCCTGATGCTGGGTATGAGTGAGCGCCGCATCTTTGTTGGGACCGCCGCCTGGGCGATCCCAAAGCAGTACGATGACGCCTTCCCGAGCGAGGGCAGCCACCTCGTGCGCTATGCGAGCCGGTTTGACGGAGTCGAAATTAACTCCTCGTTTTATCGCCCGCATCGCTTGTCGACCTATCAGCGGTGGGCCGGTGATGTCCCGGATCACTTCCGCTTTGCCGTGAAGATGCCGAAGACGATCACCCACGAAGCCCGTCTACGCGATGGCGACGAGCCGTTGCAGCGTTTTCTAGGGGAGATTGCAGGCCTGGGCCCAAAGCTCGGACCGGTCCTTATCCAGCTTCCTCCAAGCCTGAAGTTCGACCCTGCCGACGTGCGATCATTCGTTGAGAGGCTTCGAGCCTCCTTCTCCGGAGATCTCGTCTGTGAGCCGCGGCACGCCTCATGGTTCACGGCCGATGTCGACGCCTTCCTCATGGAGCATCGGATCGCGCGGGTGGCGGCCGATCCCGAGCCTCATCCGAGTGCCGGTACTCCGGGCGGCTGGACCGGGCTGGTTTACTACCGCCTGCATGGATCGCCGAAAATGTACTACTCGGCTTACTCGCAAGAGATCATCGCGGAAACCGCCAAGACCCTCGGGGACCAGGTGAAGGCCGGCCGAGCAGCATGGTGCATCTTCGACAATACGGCTGCTTTCGCTGCGACCGGCGATGCCCTTAGCACATTGAAGCTTCTTCAGCCCTAGAGCGTCGGGCCCTATATCGGACGCCTCGGCCTTTAGGCTGGTCTAATCCATGGTTCCTTCGGTATTATTGGAGGTGGATCATGGATCGCTCCTGATCGCAGGATTTGGATACGGTTCTCACGATGGAGATCCAAATGCCAAAGCTTCTTGAACCAAGCGCAAATTGGTCAGTTGCACTTCAAGACGAATTCGCAAAGAACCAATTCAACCCCTGCGTGGGAACGCGCCTCTTGTCACAGGACAGCCGGGTGCGGGTGTGGGAAGTCCGGCTGAAGCCGTCAGAGCGCCTCCCGTTCCATCGCCATGTTCTCGACTACGTTTGGGTTGCCACAACACCCGGAAAAGCTCGTTCACACCAACAGGACGGTTCGGTGGTGGAGGTCGCCTATATGGCGGGCCAGACGAGCCACCTCACCTATGGACCAGGAGAGTTCAAGGTCCACGATCTGGAAAATATTGGAGACAATGAATTCGTCTTTACGACGGTAGAGTTCCTCAACAGCGCAAACCCGCCTCTCCCTTTGACAGCCGAAACTGCGCTTGAGCCTCAACGAACCTGATCAACGTTCCGGATGTCTGCTGCCTATCGTACGGCGAAATGGCAACGGGCTTGGGACAGTTTAACCGTCCGATGCTCTAGGCGCCGGACGATCGTTGGTTCGCCACAGATGACCTTCAGCGTGATCCTGGCTCTCGCGTCATCACAGCCTAAACACGGCGTCTGCCAAAATGGAAAAGCCCAGGCTCCGGGGGCAACGGGCGGAATGCCTTCGCATCTCCTGCCGCGCCAGCTACGGGCCTGGGCTGATTAGGTACCAGACGGGCGCTTGCATCGTCAGGCAAGCGCAGGAACGAACCGGGCCGGAGTACATCCGTCCTGGCACAGTCTCATCGACGCTGGCGGTGACGCCCGCCGCTGTCGAAGTCCACAACACTGTCCGCTGGGGTAAGCCTGATATAAGGATTGATATAAAATTCGCAAGCGGTTTAGGATGAACATTGTGTCGCAGCCATACCAGATTTGAGGGGCGGAACGCATCCCATCGGCGTGTCGAAGTCCCTTCACCGAGCACCAAGGACCAGAAGGGGAACCTTGACCGTGAGGCGACGTTTCCATCGGAGACCTCAGGAGCTCACATGCCGGTGCTTGGTTTAAACAAAGTTGCACACGCGGGCCTTGCCGCACTGGTGCTCGGTGGATCAACTCTCGTGAGCCCAGCGGCTGCCGTCGCCGCGGATCTGCCCCCGTATTTCGAGGATCAAGAGGCGGTTCTGGAGCGTCTACCAGTCCGGAGCCGGCTCGCGGTCGAGGAGAGTTATATCGCGCCACCGGTCGAGCACAGGGTTATTGACCGCCGCGTGATCGAGCGCCGCTTTGTTGGCGGCTATGAAGGGCCCGCTCTGGTGCCGCAGCAGCCTCTGCCGATTGTGCCTCTGGAGGATAGCGAAGGCTTTGAGGGGCCTGCCTTGGTTCCTCCCCGGAATGTCCCGATCGTCTCTGTGCAGCCGGTCCTGCCTCCGCCCGTCTACCAGGAGAGAGTTGTAGGCATTCCTGCTCCAATCGAGGAATGCCGCGTTTTTTCAACGAAGCGGATCGACGCCTATGGCGATGTCACAGTGCGCAGAACAAGGATCTGCGACTAACCCCTGATCACCGCAACCATAATACTTATCGCCTCCCCGGCTCCTGCAGCGAGATGCCCGCAGGCACCTTCAACTCGCCATCGTCCTGATCCAGGTCGATGAACCGACCGTTCTTGGGGATGACCAACCCGTCCCCGATCTTTGGCAGCTTGGACAGGGCGACGCAGGTGATAGCGGAGTGCTCTCCCGACGAGGTCTCAGTGCCGGTGAGCCGCGCATTTGCCTGCCCTGGACCTGAAAGGCTCCCTTCAATCCGGATGCTCTGATCCGGGAACGTCCATGTGAAACGCTGGCCAGTCTGCTCCCATTTGCCCGGCCATTCGCCCGGTTTCATTCGGGAGGCATCGAAGATGTAGGGGCTGACCTCACCATTCTCCAACTCGCCTCCCCCGACGCCGCGACCAGGGTAGAAGGTGATCACGAACCGGGATCGATCAGAGGCGCGGGTGCATTCCCAGAGGGAGCCAGCAAGGCTCAGGCCGTCAGCGATCGCTGTTGGGGACGCCAGAACAATCCCGATCGCGGCGAGCAGGAAGCTTCTCATGGGCTGTCTCCGATCAAGGACGGAGCAGCACCGTAGGCGGAGTTCCTTACCGAAACTTATCAGCCGGCGGGATTGGAGCGATCGGTGTTGCCACCGCTGCTTTCAAGAAAACATACCAGGGCAAAGACGCTGATTACTGCTGCCAGTTCCGCACCGGACAGGAGCCAGGAGGGAGCACTCGCCCGCAGTGGCCCGATGGCCAACAGCGAGAGGAGGAAAGTAACCAATGTGCTCCACATCAACATGCAAAATCGTCCCTTCGAACGGTGTGAAGCCTTAACAGGTTGAATATGAACAGCCAATGATGGGTTCGTGCCATGACTCAGGAAAGCTTAGACCACCCAGCACGGGGGCAATCCTTACAAGACCCAATCGATCTTCACCTTTGATCAATAGGTAGTGGATCGCTCGCGTTAGGCCTCGGCCCGGATTTCGTGATCTGCCATGATCTCGTCGAAGGGCTCAGGCCTGTGGATCAAGTAGCCCTGGGCGAAAGTGATCCCCATGGACGAGATCAGTTCGAAGGTCGCCTGATCCTCGACGAACTCAGCCACCGTCTGCGCGCCGAGTTCTTGCGCAATCTGATGAATGGATTTGACGATGTAGCGGTCCACCGCGTTCCTCGTCATGTTGTGAACGAAGCTTCCATCGATTTTGACGATATCGACCGGGAATTGGCGCAGGTAGTTGAACGAACTCAGGCCCGCGCCGAAATCGTCCAGCGCAATCTGGCACCCCATTTCCCGCAGCCTACCGACTGTTGTGGCTGCCACAGCCATATTGCTGACCAAGGCCGTTTCGGTGATCTCGAAGACCAGGATTTCTGGGGCAACACCGGTATCCTCAAGAACCTCGAGTACGTGAGCTACGAACGAAGCATCGCCGATCGAGGCTGCCGACAGGTTGAGATGGATCGGGGTGTGCCGATCAAGGCCCCCTGCCCGTCCAATCATGGTCAGTGCTTCTTGGACGACCCAGCGGTCGATGGCTCCAATGAGATCATACCGTTCCGCTGCTGGAATAAACACAGACGGCGGGATGATCGTCCCGTCCCTGTCGACCATCCGCACCAGGATCTCACACCGCTGCTGGGTCGGATCCGCGCACGCGACAATCCTTTGAGCAAACAGCCGCAGCCGACCCTCTTCTATGGCCAGTTTGATCCCGGCAGCGACAGCGATCTCGCGATGGCGATCAACCGCTTCGCTCTGCTCGGGGCGGTATAGGCTGACCCGGTTCCGTCCTGCCATTTTGGCCGTCAGGCAGGCGACATCCGCCTGAGCGAGGACATCGCTTGGGGAACGGATGCTCGGCGTGATCTCGGTCACCCCGATGCTGGCCCCGACACTATAGCTGCGATCCTCCCATGGGAACTGGATCGCACCGGCCGCAGTATTGAGCTCCTCAAGGATCACTGTCGCATCATCAAGGGAACATCCGTGCAGGATGATGCCAAACTCATCCCCGCCGAGCCGGCCGATGACATCGCCTTCGCGGAGGAAATTTGGCAAGGCTCCTGCCACGCCTCGCAACAAGGCGTCGCCGGCGATATGACCGGCGGAATCGTTGATCATTTTCAGCCGGTCGAGGTCGACAAAGGCCAGGGCATGCTTGATGCCCGTGTGACGGCTTTCCATGAGGGCTTCTTCAAGCTTCTGCTCGAAGGCTGAGCGGTTCAGGAGACCGGTCAGTTCGTCATGGGTCGCGTTGTATCTCAGCCGCTCCTCGGCTTCACGCCGGGCGGTAATGTCCTGGAATTGCACAATCATGTAGGCGGGCTTGCCCGCCCCGTCGCGCAGGAGAGAGGCAGACCGGAGGACCCAGACCTCCGTGCCATCCTTACGCACAAAGCGTCGTTCGCTCTCGGTGAAGTCGATCTCGCCTCTCAAGAGGGCGCCATCGTCTGGGGGAGCGTCATCCGGATGAATCAGGTCGGCCGCGGTCTTCGACAACATCTCCCCTTCGGAAAACCCGAACAGCCGGCAGAAGGCCGGATTGACCTTGAACACCGTCCCGTCGAGGCGCAGGAGCGCCGTTCCGATCCCGGCCCCCTTCATGGCTCCGCGGAAGAGCGCTTCGTTGTGCAAGGCCTCCTGATGCGCGGCTCGCCTCCGCCGGAATTCCCGCCGCAGGCTGAGGGCCAGCGCAATCATGGCCCCAGTCAACACCAGCACAATACCCCCAATTGTTAGGGCTCTACGCCACCAAGCGGCGTAGACGTCCTGCAGTGAGCGTCCGACGCTGATTGTCATCGGGAAGTCGCCGACCTGAGTGAACGTGTAGAGCCGCGGGACGCCATCGACTGGCGAGGAGCTGGCCTCGTACGATCCTGAACGTTGCTTCGGATAGTAGAGATAAATCTCCGCCTTGCTGACATCCGTGCCGAGACGCTTCTCGTTGAAGGGCTCCCGCACGAGCAGCTCCCTGTCCGCTCGCATGACCGACATGGAGCCATTCGGTCCAAGGTCCATCCTGCCAAACAGATCGGTGAAGTAGTCCAGACCCAGACCTACGTAGGCAATCCCAGCGAACCGGCCGTCCGGATGGGAGAGCCGCCGACTGAACACCAGGCCCCATCCAAGGCCAACCGGGCTCTTGATGGGAAGGGAAACGTAGAGCCCCATGTCAGGACGATCGCGGTGGACAGTAAAATACTGTTGCTTTGCGACGTTGATGATATTCGGGTCCGTGAACCGGGAGTGGTAGCTTAGCCTCCCGCTCTCATCGACCACCGCAAGAGCTGCAAAATATTGCGCCGTGGCAACCTGATCGAAGAGCAATTGCCGCTGAAGATCAGATCCCAGTTGCTTGAAGCCCGGCTGATTGATCCGCTCAATAAGCTTCTGGATTGTCAGATCGATGATCTCGATGTTGCGCGAGATGTCCCGGCTCACGGATGCAACAAGATTGCTCGATGCTGCCTTGGCCTGGTCGAAGGCGTTTTGCCGTTCATCGTAAACGAGGGCCGCACAAAACAGGTTGAAGACCGCGGCCAGAATCAAAACGTTCGAGACGGGATGACGAGCGAGCAGGTGCTTAGACCAGGGAATGGAGGTCACGAGGCTATTTCTTGGAGAGGGGCATTGGGCCGGACTTCAACGACACTTGTGTATGACAGGCCGCGTGCTGGCCCTGTTGAAATAAGCCAGAGAAGCCTTAGGAAATCCATTCGACAAAGGAAACTGGGTAAATGATTGCGCGAGGATCTTACGCGGTGAGAGCCTTGGCGAATGTCCTTGCTGTCTAGCCCACCCCAGCTCAAGTTGAGCCGCCCTTATACAATGCCCCAGGCGCAATAGCGGGTTCGGCCGGTCAATTCCCGCGGGAGTGCGCCACCCAATTGCCCCAGCATCAGATCGATGGCTTTCGGGGTGACCTTCAGAAGTTTTGCGCCGAGCGGCACCGTCACCAGGGGGCGGGACAGGAACAGATCAACCAACTCGAGCAGCTTCGAATTGGAGCGGGTCTTTGCCGTAGCCCTCACCATCAACTCGCGAGCCAGGATCAGCCTCTCCAGATCCTTATTGGGACCAGCGCAAGATCTGTTCCTGATTATACGTTGAGCCAGAACGGAACAGAAACCTTCCCGACGTAGGGTGCGGACTAACCCTGAATGTGAAGCCAGATGATCCCTGCATCAATCTGGTACCTTCGTGAAACTGTTACCTTTACCGCTTTGTTAAACCTATCTGGGCGGCGCCACTTTCTCACGAGCGCCACTTTGACGAGCGGCATCCTTCTCTTTCCGTTGTTCTGCCTTGGATTGAGGGTTCAGACAGCTGGATGCAGGGCATAAGCAGCCGCCGCTGAGACCTCTCAGTTGATCCAGAAGCCAACGTTCTTGCTACGTACTACGTTACCGTATCATTGGGAACTCGTCTTGCGCTGACCCCTCCGGCCTTAGGAATGATGGCGCAGACGGTAGTCTGCGGTTCGTTACCAAATCCGTCTGTCGTCCCGAGGATCAGACCTCTCCCAGCAGGATATGGATGGCGAGCAGCCAATCGCCACTTGCGAACAAAACCAGAAACTAGGATCAATCGTCCGAGAAGAAACAGGGGACGATTCGTCAGTGTCCATTTCGGTCGGTTATCTCGACAAACTTAACCCGGAACAGCGCCGGGCGGTAGAACACGGTGTCACTGACGGGAGGGATCCAACATCGACGCGCCCGCTCTTGGTGATCGCAGGTGCGGGATCGGGCAAGACCAACACCCTGGCCCACCGCGTGGCTCATCTGATCGTCAACGGAGCCGATCCACGTCGCATCCTTCTTCTGACCTTCTCCCGCCGGGCCGCCGCCGAGATGGCGCGCCGGGTCGAGCGGATCGCTGGACAGGTTCTGGGCCAGAGTGCCAGCGTGATGACCGATGCGCTGACCTGGGCCGGCACGTTCCATGGCATCGGCGCCAGGCTGCTGCGCGACTACGCGCCGGAGATCGGTCTCGATCCCGCCTTCTCGATTCATGACCGCGAGGACTCGGCCGACCTGATGAACCTCATCCGGCACGAACTCGGCTTCTCCTCGACGCAGAGCCGCTTTCCGGCCAAGGGAACCTGTCTGGCGATCTACTCCCGCTGCGTGAACGCCGAGATGGGCATTGAGGAGGTATTGCGAATCTCCTATCCATGGTGCGCAGGATGGACCGCCGAGTTGCGTCAGTTGTTCGCTGCCTATGTCGAGGCCAAACAGCGCCAGAATGTTCTCGATTACGACGACCTTCTGCTCTACTGGGCCCAGATGGTGGCCGAGCCCGCCATTGCAGCCGAACTCGGCGGCCGCTTCGACCATGTCCTAGTCGACGAGTACCAGGACACCAACCGGCTGCAGTCCTCGATCCTGCTCGCCCTCAAACCCGGGGGCAAGGGGCTGACGGTGGTTGGAGATGACGCCCAATCGATTTATTCTTTCCGGGCGGCGACAGTCCGCAACATCCTGGATTTTCCAGCGCAGTTCAGCCCACCGGCTGAGATCGTCACCCTCGACCGCAACTACCGCTCATCACAGCCGATCCTCGCGGCTGCCAATGCGGTGATCGAACTCGCCTCCGAGCGCTTTACCAAGAACCTCTGGACCGACCGAACTTCCGCTGACCGGCCACGACTGGTGGCCGTTCGCGACGAGGCCGATCAGGCCCGTTACGTGGTCGAACAGGTGCTGGCGAACCGCGAGAGCGGCATGAGCCTCAAGCAGCAGGCGGTCCTGTTTCGCACCTCCCATCACAGCGGACCATTAGAGGTGGAGTTGACTCGGCGCAACATTCCCTTCGTGAAGTTCGGCGGCCTCAAGTTCCTTGATGCCTCCCATGTCAAGGACCTGCTTGCCCTGCTGCGTTTCGTCCAGAACCCACGCGATCGGGTTGCGGGCTTCCGGCTGATGCAGCTTCTGCCCGGCGTCGGGCCGACCTCGGCTCAGCGGGTACTGGATCGTATGTCAGAGGCGGCCGATCCGATTGGGGCGCTGCTAGAAGCCCCTGCCCCGCCGCGCGCCGGAGACGAGTGGCAAGCGTTCGTTGACGCGATCGCACAGCTTCGGACGGGTTCAGCAGGTTGGCCTGCAGAGCTTGAACGGGTCAGAACGTGGTATGAGCCGCATCTTGATCGCATCTATGAGGATGCCACGACACGTAAAGCCGACCTCATCCAGTTGGAGCAGATCGCCGCCGGATATCCTTCCCGGGAGAAGTTCCTGACGGAACTCACCCTCGACCCGCCCGACGCCACGAGTGATCAGGCTGGAGTTCCGCTGCTTGATGAGGACTACCTGATCCTGTCAACAATCCACTCGGCCAAGGGGCAGGAGTGGAAGTCAACATTCGTCCTGAATGTCGTCGATGGCTGCATTCCGTCAGACCTCGGCACAGGAACCACAGCGGAGATTGAGGAGGAACGTCGCCTTCTTTACGTCGCCATGACGCGGGCTAAAGACAGTCTCCATCTCATCGTTCCGCAACGTTTCTTCACGCACCAGCAGTCCGCCACGGGCGATCGCCATGTTTATGCCGCCCGCACCCGTTTCATTCCGAGCGCGTACCTGAAACACTTTGAGAGAAGATCGTGGCCGCCGACCGCATCGGAGCAGAGGACGGGATCATCGTTCAACAAAGAGGTCCGCATTGACATTGGTGCCAAGATGCGGGGCATGTGGCGTTAGATAAAGCTATGCCGTCGGCTGTTAGACAATGCCCCATGCGCGGTAGCGGGTCCGGCCGGTGAGTTCTCTCGGCAGAGCTCCACCTAGTGGGTCATTTGCCGTGAGGTTTGGCATTCTGCTGGCTCCTTTGGCTTGGGCTGATGGAGCGGTTGGCGGATGCAGGCTCCGGAGCCACCGAGCCGATGGATCGCGTCATGCGAGAAGCGCCGTCGCCGCTGCCGGCGTTTGCCATTCCAGACAAACGGTGTCGGCTGCGCATTCCAGCAGCGCGCCGTCTGTTCAAACCAGCGGCCGATCTCCGTAGGGCTGTGCGGATGCTGCCCGGCCAGCGCGCGCCGCTTGAGCACACGCTGGATCGACTCGGCCATGTTGAGCCAGCTGCCGCCCACGGGCGTGTACAACGGCATCACGCCATGCGCACACAACCACAGCACCAGCTCGGGTGTCTTGTGGCCGGTGAGATTGAACCGCGCCGGGATTCCCGGAGGCTCCAACTCCTGACAGGATGGAGCTATGACCAAGAGAACACCCCCCTATTCACCAGAGGTCCGCGAGCGGGCGGTCCGAATGGTTTTCGATCACCGGAACGAGTACACCTCGCAGTACGAGGCGATCCTGTCGATTGCGGCCAAGATCGGCTGCTCGCGCGAGACGCTGCGCCATTGGGTGCGCCAAGCCGAGCGCGACCAGGGCCTCCGGGCCGGGCCGACGAGCACAGAGCAGGAGCGGATCAAGGCCCTTGAGCGGGAGGTGCGGGAGCTGCGCCAGGCCAACGAGATCCTGCGCAAGGCCAGCGCGTATTTTGCCCAGGCGGAGCTCGACCGCCGCTTCAAGCCATGAAGGCGTTCATCGACGAGCATCGTGAGGTCTACGG
>NZ_VOSK01000161.1 GCF_009296175.1 Microvirga tunisiensis
TGGAGGGCAAGATCAACATCGACGATCTGATCACCCACACGATGCCGCTCGAGGAGATCAACACCGCCTTCGACCTCATGCACGAAGGCAAGTCGATCCGCTCGGTCATCGTCTACTGATCAGGAGAGACAGGTTGAGTTTCGAGGTTGTCTCGCAGTCCCGCAGCTTTGGCGGCACGCAGTTCGTCTACCGTCATGCTTCCCGTGAAACAGGCACGCCCATGCGCCTTGCCGCCTTCGTTCCGCCGCAGGCGAACGCGGGCAAAGTGCCGGTGGTGTGGTTTCTCTCCGGCCTCACCTGCACGGAGGAGAATTTTACCGTGAAGGCGGGCGCGCAGCGCGTGGCCTCGGAGCTCGGCCTGATCCTGATCGCCCCGGATACCAGCCCCCGCGGCGAGGGCGTGCCCGACGACGCGCAAGGCGCTTACGATTTCGGCCTGGGCGCCGGCTTCTATGTGGATGCCACGCAGGAGCCCTGGACGAGGCATTACCGCATGCGCTCCTATCTCGAGCGCGAGCTGCCGGCTCTGGTGGCCGAGAACCTGCCAGCCGACATGAGCTGCCAGGGCATCACCGGCCATTCCATGGGCGGCCATGGGGCGCTCACCATTGCTTTGCGCAACCCGGGGCGCTTTAAGGCCGTCTCGGCCTTCGCGCCCATCGCCTCGCCCATGAACTGCCCCTGGGGCGAGAAGGCCCTGTCGAACTATATCGGCCCCGACCGCGCGGCTTGGCGCGACTATGATGCCTGCGCGCTGATCGAGAGCGGCGCCCGGCTCCCCGACCTCCTGGTGGACCAGGGCACGGTCGACAACTTCCTGGAAAGCCAGCTGAAGCCTCAGCTCCTGGAGGCGGCCTGCGTCAAGGCAGGGCAGCCCTTAACGCTGCGGATGCAGGAGGGCTACGACCACTCTTACTTCTTCATCGCCACCTTCATCGAGGACCACCTGCGCTGGCATGCCCAGCGCCTCGGCGCGGCTTGAGCGTCTAACCGACGATCATCTCTCCGTCGTCATCACCGGCCTTGTGCCGGTGATCCCGTTTGCACGAAGCGCCGTGCTCTCCCTTATGGGGATGGCCGGGACAAGCCCGGCGATGACGTAGAAAGGTGTCATTCCGGGCAAGGCTCTGGGCGACCGGAATTTGTAGAACCCGTTTTCAGGCCTTGCCGAACAGGTCCGGATGCCGGAGTTGCAGGGCCTGGATCAGGGCCAGGGTCTTCATGTCCGCGATGGTGCCCTGCTCCAGCATCCGCATAACCTCGTCGAGGCCGAGTTCCAGCACCTCGATCTCCTCGTGCTCCTCGGCCAGTCCCCCGCCCTCGCCGACCCGGTCGGCGGCCGTATAGGGCGCCAGGAACAGGTGCAGGCGCTCCGTCGTCATGCCGGGAGCCGACCAAGCCGTTCCCACCGGCTCCAGCTGGGCAATGCGAAGGCCTGCCTCCTCCATGGCCTCGCGCCTGGCGCAGACCTCGGGCTCATCCTCATCGAGCAGGCCTGCGATGGCCTCCAGGAAATCCGGGTGGCCTTCCACATGCATCACGGGCGCGCGGAACTGCCGGATCAGGATGACCGTGCGTCGCACCGGATCGTAGGGGAGCAAAGCAGCGGCGTCGGTGCTGTTCAGGACCTCCCGCGCCATGGTCCGGCCATCCGGCATCTCGATCGTGAGTTTCAGAAGCTTGCGCCAGCCCTCATGGAGGGTTTCGACCTGTTGAATCCGGTAGCCTGCCACGTTCCCGTTCTCTCCCGTTGGATGATGCCGAAGCTTAAGACAACACGCGAAACGCTCAAGTTATCCCTCGAGTTCGATTGAAGCCGAGTGCCGCGTTCGTGCGTTAAGGGCAGGCGCTGGCGCATCCGAGCGATGCGCCACTTATAGAATTGAGCACCGGATGGGTCCCAGAAGAGGAGTCTACCTTTGGGTCCGATGCCATGACGAAGGAGAGACGCGTGCTGGAAGGTCTGGTTGCAGCCCTCAAGAGAAGGCAGGCCATTCTGTTCGCCGGGGCCGGGGTTTCGATGACGGTCGGCCTGCCCTCCTGGAGCACCTTGATCGAACACATTGCCGACGAGCTGGAGATCGACCTGTCCGACTTCAAAGGAGCGGACCTCAACTATCTGACGCTCGCGGAATATTACCGCCTCAAGCAGGGCAGTATCGGGCCCCTGCGCAGCTGGATGGACCGGAACTGGACCATTCCCGACGAGACCCTGAAGAAGTCCCGCGTGCACGAGCTCATCTGCAAGCTCGACTTCCCGATCATCTACACGTCGAATTTCGACCGTAACCTGGAAACCTCGTTCGATTTGCGCGGCAAGGATTACGTCAAGATCGTCAATGCCAAGGATATCGCCCGTGTTCGGCCGGGAGTGGCGCAGATCGTGAAATACCATGGCGACTTCGACGACGACGGCTCCATCGTGATCGCGGAAACGGACTATCTCGAACGCCTGTCCTTCGAATCCCCCCTCGACATCAAGTTCCGGTCCGATGCGCTCGGCAAGACCATCCTGTTCATCGGCTACAGCATGACGGACCTCAACATCCGCTTTCTCATGCACCGGCTCTGGAAGACCTGGGCCGGATCCGGCTATGAGCGGGACCGGCCGCAATCCTATGTGTTCATGCTACGTCCGAACCCTGTCGAGCAGGCGGTTCTTGAGCAGTGGGGCCTGCAGGTCCTGATGGAAAAGGACTGCCCGCCGGAGCAGGCCCTCGAACGGTTTCTCACCAAGCTGAGCGAGGCGGTCGAGAAAAAAGAGGAATGCCCGTGATTTTGCATCGGCACCGCCTTGTGCCAATGTGGCCGCCTTTCGCACATCCAAGATGATTTCATGGCTGCCGCACCCAAACGCCGTCTTTCGCTCCGTGACGTTCTGACCGACGGGCGCATCGCGCTCATGCTGCCCTTGGGGTTTTCCTCGGGTCTCCCGTTTCTGCTCGTCTTCAGCACGCTTTCGGCCTGGCTTCGCGAAGCCGGCATCTCGCGCACCGAGATCGGAATGCTGAGCTGGGTGGCCTTGGCCTATTCGTTCAAGTTTCTGTGGGCTCCCATTGTCGACCGTTACGACGTGCCGGTGCTTGCACATCTTCTCGGACGGCGGCGTGGATGGATGGCCTCGTCGCAGATCGTCGTTGCGCTCGGTCTTGTCGGCATCGCCGTTAGCAGCCCGCAGACGAGCCTTCCTCTCACGATCACCTCGGCCCTTCTCGTCGCCTTCGCGTCGGCAACGCAGGATGTCGTGGTCGATGGCTGGCGCATCGACGTGGCCTCGACCGAGCGCCAGGGCATGATGGCCGCCTCCTACCAACTCGGTTATCGGCTGGCGCTCATCTGCGCAGGTGCGGGCGCGCTCTATATCGCGGAGTTCGTGAACTGGCGCAGCGCCTATCTCGCGATGGCCGCGCTCATGGCCGTGGGGCTCATCGGAACGCTGCTTGCTCCACGGGCCGATGAGAGCGCCGCGCGCGAGCACCTCCCCTTCAGGGCCGCAATCACCGAGCCTCTGGCCGATCTCTTTCGTCGCAAAGGACTGATCCTCATCCCGATTCTTGCGCTCATCGCCTGCTTCCGCTTGCCGGACTTCGTCGCCGGCGTCATGGCGAATCCGCTCTTTATCGATCTTGGCTTCTCCAAGACAGATATCGCCAACGTGTCGAAGCTCTACGGGGTCTGGATCGGCATCATCGGCGCCTTTGCGAGCGGATTGGCGCTGACCCGGCTCGGTCTCTGGTGGACGTTGCTGATCGGCGCGGTCATCGCCGCTTCGTCGAACCTGATGTTCGCCTGGCTTGCCGCGGAAGGAGCGCGGCTGGACCTTTTGACCCTTACCATCAGCTTCGACAACTTCGCCGCGGGTTTCGCGGGCTCCGCCCTTATCGCCTACATGTCGGGCCTGACCTCGCCCGGATTTGCTGCCACGCAATACGCGCTTCTCAGCTCACTCTACGCCCTGCCCGGCAAGCTCATCGGCGGGGCCTCCGGCGCGGTGGTGGACGCCTACGGCTATCCGCTTCTCTTTACCGCCACTGCCGGCATCGGCATCCCCTTGGTGTTGCTGTGCCTTATCGTGCGACGGGACACGATGAAGACGGTCGAGGAAAAAGAGGAAGCGGCCGTGATGACCGCCGCCCCGGTTGGAGCGGGCTCGCGGGCATAGATCAAACGGCATCCCGGCGAGCGCGAATCGTGATGATACCCTCCTTCGTCATCACCGGCCTCGTGCCGGTGATCCCGATTGAAATGTTCACCGGCCTTCAGAAGCGAGATGGCCGGGACAAGCCCGGCCATGACGCGAGATAGTACTTTATCAACGATCGCGGATCGACTTCGCCGACCGGGATGACATTTCCTGAAATTGCGATCAGACCCAGCCGCCGTCCACGAGATAGGTCTGGGCCGACATGGCGCTGGAATCGTCAGCGCCCAGGAAGAGCGTGAAGTTGGCGATGTCTTGCGGCACGAGCTTGCGCTTCACGCATTGACGCTTGAGCAGTTCCTTCTCTCCTTCCGGCGTCAACCAGAGATCGATCTGGCGCTGGGTCATGATCCAGCCCGGCACGAGGCAGTTGACGCGGATGTTCTTCGGCCCGAGCTCGCGGGCGAGCGCCCGGGTCAGGCCAACCGCGGCGGACTTCGCGGTCTTGTAGGCCGCAAAGGAATCGTCGCTCACCATGTAGCTCGTGGAGCCCATGTTGATGATCGAGCCGCCGCCGGCCTTCTCCATGTCGGGCAGCACGGCCTGCGCGGCGAAGAACTGGTGGTCGAGATTGGTGGCGAAGCGCTCGCGCCAGTATTCCGGCGTCACCTGGTCGATGGTGTGGCGGTCGTCGCGGGCCGCGTTGTTGACGAGGATCGTGATGGGCCCGACCGCATCGCTCGCGCGCCGGATGGCCGCCTGAAAGGCCGGGATGTCGCGCACGTCGCTGTGCTCGAAATGCACACGCTCGCCGAGTTCCTTCGCCAGCGCCTGGCCGGCCTCGGCATTGTAGTCGAGAATGGCGACCTTGCTGCCCTGGGCGTGGAACGAACGCGCGATGCTCTCGCCGATGCCGCTGGCGCCGCCGGTGATGAGAACGGTCTTACCCTTCAGGGAGCCGTAGATGGTCTGGGTCATGGATCTCTCACTCTGCCTTGTTTTTCTTTCCTCCCCCTCTGTCGGGAGAGAATTGAGGGTGGGGTCGCATCGTCGGAGTGCTGAGCCTGATGAGGACCGGCACTGCTCCTTCTACCTTGTCTTCACCGGTCTTGTGCCGGTGATCCCGATCCGGAAGGCACGGCGCTTTACATGGTCGAGATGGCCGGCACAAGGCCGGCCATGACGGAATGGTCTCACCTGGTCACACTAGCCCCTCTCTGTTCGCAGAGGGGAGATATGCGGTTTCCTATTAGCTCGCGCCCGGTCCCGGCGTGGCGCCTGGCGGGCATTTGCCGAGGATGATCATCCCGAGCACCTCGTCCTGCGTGACGTCCTGCACTTTGGCCGAACCGACGAGCTTGCCGTTCTTCATCACGCTCACCCGGTCGGCGAGGCCGAACACGTCGTGGATGTCGTGGCTGATGAGGAAGATGCCGATGCCTTCCTTTTTCAGCCGCAGCACCAGATCGGCGACCTGCTGCGTCTCGGCCGGGCCGAGCGCCGCCGTCGGCTCGTCCATGATGAGGACGCGGGCATTGAAATAGATCGCGCGCGCGATCGCAACCGACTGGCGCTGGCCGCCCGAGAGCGCCTTCACCGGCTCCTTGAAGCGGCGGAAATGCGGATTGAGGCGCGCCATGACCTTGCGGGTCTCCGCCTCCATCGTCGCATCGTCGAGGGTGCCGTATGGCGTTAGGACCTCACGGCCCAGGAAGATGTTGCCGGCGGCGTCGATGTTATCGGCGAGCGCGAGCGTCTGATAGATCGTCTCGATGCCGAAGCGCTTGGCATCGCGAGGCGTCGAAATGTCGGCATGCTCGCCGTTCACGTAGATCTCGCCCGCATCCGGCTTGTAGGCGCCGGAGAGGACGGAGAGGATTTTGATCAGCGTCGACTTGCCGGCGCCGTTGTGGCCGAGCAGGCCCACCACTTCGCCGGGGCGAAGATCGACGGACACGCCGTCCACGGCCTTGATGCCGCCGAAGGCGATGGAGATGTTGCGCATCTCGACGAGAGGCGTCGTTCCATTCGTGTGCATGATGCGCTTATCCTACTTGATGCGACGGCGATAGAGGCTGTCGACCCAGACGGCCAGCACGAGAACCGCGCCGACGACGATGTTCTGCAGCGGCGTGTCGACGCCGAGCAGCACCATGCCCGATTGCAGCGACTGCATGACGAGTGCGCCGAGCATGGCCCCGGCAACGGTGCCGATGCCGCCGGCAAGCGACGTGCCGCCGATCACGGCGGAAGCGATCACGTATAGCTCGTCGAGGGTGCCTGCCGCATTCGTCGCGGCATTCAGACGGGCGGTCGAGATGCAGGCGGAGATGCCGCAGAGCAGACCCATGAGGCCGAACACCTTCATCAGCGTCCAGCGGGTGTTGATGCCCGAGAGCTCGGCCGCCTCCGGATTGCCCCCGATGGCGAAAACGTAACGGCCGAAACGCCGGCGCGTGGCGACGAACGTCATGATGAGCCCGACCACGACGGCGATCAGCACAGGCAATGCGACACCATGCGGAATGAACAGCCCGCCCTCGGGCCAGGCGATGCCGTTCGCCTCCGCCCAGCGGCGCGCCGTGCCGGCGGGCAGCGGATAGGCATTGGCGATGGCGGCTGCAGCGAGCACAGCGCCACAGGCGACGGCGGCGATCACCGCGTCGGCCCAGCCGGGACGCACCGGGAAGCCGAAGCGCAGGCGACGACGGCGGGCGAAGCCCAGGGCCATCACGATGAAGCCGCAGGCGATGGCTGCGATGATCCAGGTGGCGGTCGCGCCGAGCGCGCCCTCCACGCCGCCGCCGAAAGCCTTGAACCGGGTGTCCATGGGCGCCACGGTCTGACCCGTCGTCACCCACCAGGCCGCACCGCGCCACACGAGCAAGCCGCCGAGCGTGACGATGAAGGAGGGAATGCCGAGATAGGCGATGAGCCAGCCCTGGAACAGACCAATCAGTCCGCCGACGGTGATGGCGATCAGCACGGCGAGCGGTGCGGTCAGCCAATGCTCGAGGCCGAGATAAGCCGGCAGCCACTGCACCTGCGCGACGCCGATGATCATGCCGACGACGCCGAGAATCGCACCGACCGACAGGTCGATGTTGCGCGTGACGATGACAAGCACCATGCCGGTGGCCATGATCGCCACGGAGGCCGTCTGGACCGACAGGTTCCAGAGGTTGCGCGGGGTCAGGAAGACGCCGCCGGAGAGGATATCGAAGCCGATCCAGATGACGGCGAGCGCCGCCAGCATGCCGAGCATGCGGACATCGATCTCGATCTTCGAGAGGAGCGAGCCGGAAGCGGCGCTCGGCGGCGGGGCAGTGGTGGCAACGGGTGCGGTCATGAGAATGGCTCGTTGTACAAAAAGCGTCATTCCGGGGCCGCGAAGCGGAACCCGGAACCCATAATCACTCGCTTCCAGAACAAGCACGGCGGATGCCGCGGCGTCCTATCGTAAGCGTCGGCGTTTATGGATTCCGGGCTCGCGACAAGCGCGCCCCGGAATGACAGTGCTGGATCAGTTGCAGGCCTTCACGGAGCCGGCCTTCACGCCCTGGCAGACCACTTCCTTGAAAGCCCAGCCGGCCTTGACGACCACGTCGAGATTGTCCTTCGTGATCGCCACGGGAGTGAGGAAGAGAGCCGTCATGTTCTGCTTCTTCGGGCCGAGATTCCAGGACTTCGCACCCTGGATCTCGGTGAGCTTCTTGCCGCCTGCCAGCTGCACGGCGATCTCCGCCGCGTTGCGACCGAGTTCGCGGGCATCCTTGAACACCGTGACGGATTGCGTGCCGAGCGCCACGCGGTTCAGCGCCGCCTTGTCGGCGTCCTGACCGGAGACGGGAACGGAACCGGCGAGGCCCTGCGCTCCCAGCGCTGCGATAGCGCCGCCTGCGGTACCGTCATTGGCGGCGATCACCGCGTCGATCTTGTTGTTGTTCTTGGTGAGGAACTGCTCCATGTTCCGCTGCGCATTGGCGGGGAGCCAGCCGTCCGTGTAGGCCTCGCCCACATTCTTGATCTTGCCGGCATCGATGGCGGGCTTCAGCACTTCCATCGAGCCCTGGAACAGGAAGTTGGCGTTCGGATCGGAGCCCGATCCCTTGATGAAGGCATAATTGCCCTCGGGCTTCAGCTTCAGCACCTCGCGGGCCTGAAGACGGCCGACCTCGACATTGTCGAAGGTGAGATAGAAGACCTGCGGAATTTCGATGAGGCGATCATACCCGACGACCGCGATGCCTTCGGCGATCGCCTTCTCAACGGCCGGGCGCACCGCATCGGCGTCCTGCGCCAGCACGACCAGCGCCTTGGCGCCGCGGGAGATGAGGCTCTCGATATCGGTGAGCTGCTTGGCGGGCGAGGATTGCGCATCGGCCGAGACATAGGTGCCGCCGGCCTTTTCAACCGCGGCCTTGATGGCGGCCTCGTCGGTCTTCCAGCGTTCTTCCTGGAAGTTCGACCAGCTGACGCCGACGACCGGGCCCTTCTGGGCGAAAGCGGCAGTGGCGGAAAGAGCCAGAGCGGCAAGACTGATCAACGCGTGTTTCTTCGATAGCATCGGCTTCCTCCTGGACCTTGCGTTCCCTTGCAGGTCCCTTGCTCATGACAGGCTGTCGGTCCGAGGCGGATCGACGGGATAGCTCGCGCTGCCATGCTTTATATTTCGAGCGCGGAAATAATTATCTCAGCCATTCCGGCCTTCAAGCACCTTCTGGCTTATATCTTCGTCTGATACCCATCTATGCTGGAATTGTTTTATTCGTAGATCGAACAAATGACCGCGATAACGATGCTTCCCCTCTCCTCTCGTGAAACAGCCCGGCGGCGCCTGCTCGATGCCCTGCGCCGGGAGGGTCCTATGGCGCGGGTGGAGATCGGCCAGCATCTCGGCATGAGCCCGGCGAGCGTCTCCGACCTCACGGCGAGCCTCCTCGACGAGGGAGTTCTGGTCGCGGAAGAGGCGGCCGACCCGGCCTCCGGCCTGATCCGCGGACGGCCCAAGACGCGCCTCTACTTTGCGGAAAGTCTCGGCTCGGTGATCGGCGTCTGGACCGGCTTCAATCGCATCGAGCTGCGCCTCGTGGACAGCGCCGGGCGCAACCGTGCCAGCCGCCATATCGAGCGTCCCCTGCGCAATCTCGGCGCCGAGGAGCTGATGGACGTACTGGCAGGCACGATCACGGCCTTTGCCGAGGAGACCGGCGCCCACACCGTGAAGGCCGTGGGCCTGGCCTGCCAGGGCTATGTGGACACGAGGGACGGCATCGTCGCCTGGAGCCCGGTGCTCGGCACCCGCGATCTGCCGCTGGCCGCAGGCCTCGGCGAACGGCTCGGCAGGCCTGTTCTCATCGAGAACGACGCCAGCGCCATGGCCTTTGCGATCACGCAGCGAAATGCGGATCTGCGATCCGGGCGCACCGCCTGCCTGATGGTCGGCGACGGCGTCGGTCTCGGCTTTCTCATCCAGGGCGAGCTCTACCGCGGCGCCCGTTTCGGCGGCAGCGAGTTCGGCCATGTGCGCCTGCGCCGGAGTGGCCCGCAATGCCGCTGCGGCGGGCGCGGCTGCATCGAGGCCTATCTCGCCGATTACGCCCTGCACCGGGACGCGCAGCTCATCGACCACCGCCCGGCCCCGTCCCTGCTTCTGCCGAGCGAGGACGCCATGGGGGCCATCGTCGAGCAGGCCCGGGCAGGCGACCCCGCGCTCCTCAATCTCTTCCAGGCGGCCGGCGAGGTTCTGGGCGATGCGGTCGGCATCCTGATCCAGACGCTGGAGCCCGACCACATCGTTATCTGCGGCCCTGGCACCCGGGCCATGGACCTGCTGCGTCCCTCCTTCGAGGCAGCGCTCGAATCGCAGACCATTCCCGAACTGCGGGCGCTCGCCGCCATCCATGTGGTGGAATCCTCCATGGACCTGCTGACGGAAGGCGTCGTCATGCAGGCCCTGCGCGAACTCGACCTCGATCTCGCGCGCCTCAAGGCAGCCTGAGCCTTGATCGCCATCAAGGCTCGTTGATCTGTCTGACGAGCATCGCGCGCAGGTCGCGAAGAACGGCATCGCGAATCGGCAGATCCGTTTCCCCGCTCACCGCAACGGAAACCCTCATGAGATGCAGGATTATGACGGCCATGACGTCGGCTCGCTCGCGAGGCAATGGTGGGTTCGTCCGGGACAGGAGCGTCGCAATCTGGCTGCGCATGCGGTTCCGCCGTTCGGTCTTCTGCGCTTTATCCGCCGCAGGACGATCGGCCAGAGTGACGAATGACGGATGCGCGATGAGGAAAGCGGACAGGTCCTGGAACAAGCAGTCCAGCAGCTCCGTCGGCGTCAGACGTTCCGACTTCTGGCCGAGCGCCTCCAGCATCCGCGACAGGGCCTCGCCGTTCACTGTCTGCAACGCATCGGCCAGCAGCTCCTTGGTCGGGAAGAACTGATAGAGAGATCCGATCGAGGCTTTGGCCTGCGCGGCGATTTCCGTCATCGTCGCGGCATCGAAGCCTTTTTCAGCGAAGACCACCTCCCCCGCCTTTAGAAGAGCGGCCACCCGCTCGCGTCCGCGCTGCCGCTGAGGTGCGCGGATGGCGGCTTTCGCACTTTCGCTTGCATTTTGTGAGGGCATCCTCATAAATCATAACCGCTCATCGCCGCCGCTCCACCTCCGTTTAGATACCGGAAAGTCCCGCCATGCTGAAGCTCGATCCCCACACCACCGCTCTTGTTCTGATCGACGTGCAAAAGGGCACCCTGGGCATGCCTGTCGGACCGCACGCCCCGGCGACCGTCGTCGCGAACAGTGCCCGTCTCGGCAGCCGTTTTTCACAGAAGGGAGCGACGGTGATCCTGGTTCGGGTCAGTTTCTCGGAAGGTTACCTCGACAAGCCTGCCGCCCCGACCGATGTACCCATGATCATCCCGCCCGGCGGCCTGCCAGCCGATTGGGCCGAATTCCCGGCCGAGATTGCGGCCCTCCATGCCGATGTACTGATCACCAAGAGGCAGTGGAGCGCTTTTCATGGAACGGAACTCGACCTGCAATTACGGCGGCGCGGCATTTCCAATGTGGTGATCGGCGGATTGATGACGAATTTTGGGGTCGAATCAACTGCGCGTGATGCCTGGCAGCACAATTATCGGACCATTGTCGCCGAGGATGCCTCGAGCAGCCTAAGTGCCGAGTTGCACGAATTCGCCGTCACGAAGAGCCTGCCCAGGGTCTCGCAGATACGATCCACAACCGAGATCATTGAGAGCCTGGAGGCGTAGCCATCAGCCCCTAAAAACACTATCTGTAACGGGTCGATTTCTCACCAAAAGAGACCCATGGCCTCCTCCCGTCCCGTCCAAGCCGGCGACCACGTCTTCCTCGTCGACGGCTCCTCCTTCATCTTCCGGGCCTATTTCCAGTCCATGAACCAGGACCAGAAATACAATGCCCGCTCATCGGACGGGATGCCGACCGGGGCCGTGCGGCTCTTCGTATCCAAGCTCCTGCAGTTCATGCGCGACGGGGCGGCGGGCCTGAAGCCGACGCATCTCGCCATCGTGCTCGACAAGTCCGAGGGCTCCTTCCGCAAGGAGCTCTACGAGGATTACAAGGGCCACCGGCCGGATGCGCCCGAGGACCTGAAGGTTCAGATGCCGATCATGCGCGAGGCGATCCGAGCCTTTGGGCTCGAGCCCGTGGAGCTGCAGCGCTACGAGGCGGACGATCTGATCGCGACCTATACCCAGCAGGCGAAGGCCCGCGGGGCGGACGTGCTCATCATCTCCTCCGACAAGGACCTGATGCAGCTCGTGGGTCCGACGGTGTGCTTCTACGATTTCGAATCGGGCTCCAAGGGCAAGCCGGGCTACCGGCCCGAGCGCAACCTGGACGAGGCCGCCGTCACCGAGAAGTGGGAGGGCATCCCGCCGGAAAAGATCGGCGACGTGCTGGCCCTCATGGGCGACACCTCGGACAACGTGCCGGGCGTGCCGGGGATCGGCCTCAAGACCGCCGCGCAGCTGATCAAGGAATACGGCGATCTCGAAACCCTGCTGGAGCGGGCCCCCGAGATCAAGCAGCCCAAGCGCCGCGAGACGCTGATCAACAATGCGGATTCGGCGCGCCTCTCCAAGAAGCTCGTGACGCTCGACTGCGAGGCCCCGGTTCCGGTGCCCCTCGACGACCTGCGTCTGCCGCAGCCCGATCCGAAGACGCTGATCGGCTTCCTGAAGGCCATGGAGTTCAGCACTCTCATGCGGCGGGTGGCGGAGCTCTACGAGGCCGATCCCGCGGTGATCGAGCCGGACCAGCGCCTGATGCCAGGCGGCGAGGCGATCCGCTGGGAGCGCAACGGAACCGGCACCGGCGTGACGGCTCCCACCGACGATGCCGTGCCGTTCTTCGGCAAGGTCGACACCGCAGCGGGCGAGGTCGATCCCTTCGCCGGCCTCGACCTGCCGGAGACCGCGACGCTGCGCAAACCCGTCGAGGGCCTCGGCACGCCGTCTCAACTGGCCGGAAAGCGCGCGACCGAAGCATCGTCCACGCCTTTCGACGTCACGGCCTACGAGACCGTCACGAGCCTGGAGCGCCTGAAGGAATGGGTCGCTCGGGCCCACGAGCGGGGCTTCGTCGCCGTCGATACGGAAACGAGCGATCTCGATGCCAACCGCGCCGACCTCGTCGGCTTCTCGTTGGCCCTGGAGGCGGGCAAGGCTGCTTACGTGCCGCTGCAGCACCGCGACGAATCGGATCTCTTCGGCGGCGGTCTCGTGAAGGGGCAGATCCCGATCACCGACGCGCTCGACGCCATCCGCCCGCTCCTGGAGGATTCGTCCGTCCTCAAGATCGGCCAGAACCTGAAATACGACTGGGTCGTCCTGAAGCGCCACGGCATCGACGTGCATCCCTTCGACGACACGATGCTGATTTCCTACGTGCTCGATGCCGGCAAGGGCTCGCACGGCATGGACGAGCTCTCGCGCCGCCATCTCGGCCACTCGCCCATCAGCTTCTCCGATGTGGCCGGGACGGGCCGGAACAAGGTGACCTTCGACAAGGTCGAGATTTCCAAGGCCACGGCCTATGCGGCGGAAGATGCCGACGTCACCTTGCGCCTCTGGCAGATCCTGAAGCCGCGGCTCGTCGCCGAGCGGCGCGCCACCGTGTACGAGACGCTGGAACGCCCCATGGTCGATACGCTCGCCCGCATGGAGATGCGCGGCATCATGGTCGACCGGCAGATCCTGAGCCGTCTCTCGGGCGATTTCGCCCAGACGCTGGCGCGGCTCGAGGACGAGATCCACGAAATGGCGGGCGAGAAATTCGCCCTCGGAAGTCCGAAGCAGATCGGCGACATTCTCTTCGGCAAGATGGGCCTGCCCGGCGCGAAGAAGACGCCGTCCGGTCAGTGGGCCACGCCCGCGACGCTTCTCGACGAACTGGCGCAGGCCGGCCACGAGCTGCCCGCGAAGATTCTCGAATGGCGCCAGCTCTCCAAGCTGAAATCCACCTACACGGATACGCTGCAGGAGCACATGCATCCCGAGACCAAGCGGGTGCACACCTCGTTCTCGCTCGCCGCCACGACGACGGGGCGCCTCTCGTCCTCCGATCCGAACCTGCAGAACATCCCGATCCGCACGGAAGCCGGCCGCAAGATCCGCAAGGCCTTCGTGGCGCCGGAAGGCCACAAGATCATCTCGGCCGATTACAGCCAGATCGAACTGCGGCTGCTCGCCCACATTGCCGACATTCCGCAATTGCAGGACGCGTTCGCGGAAGGAATCGACATTCACGCGGCGACCGCGTCCGCCATGTTCGGCGTGCCGCTCGATCAGATGACCGGCGATCTGCGCCGCCAGGCCAAGACCATCAATTTCGGCATCATCTACGGCATCTCCGCCTTCGGCCTCGCCACGCGCCTCGGCATTCCGAACCAGGAGGCCTCCACCTTCATCAAGCAGTATTTCGAGCGCTTCCCCGGCATCCGCACCTATATCGACGAGACGAAGCGGTTCTGTAAGGACAAGGGCTACGTGACCACGCTCTTCGGCCGCGTCTGCCATTACCCGCAGATCAAGTCGAGCAACCCGTCCGAGCGCGCCGGCGTGGAGCGCCAGGCGATCAACGCGCCGATTCAGGGCACCGCCGCCGACATCATCCGCCGTGCCATGGTCCGCATGGAGGATACGTTGAGAGCCGAGCGCCTCTCCGCCCGCATGCTGCTGCAGGTGCACGACGAGCTGGTGTTCGAAGCGCCCGACGACGAAGTGGAGGCAACGCTCCCCGTCATCTCCCGCGTGATGACGGAAGCCCCCTTCCCCGCCGTGACCCTGAAGGTTCCGCTGGCCGTGGAAGCCCGCGCGGCACAGAACTGGGACGAGGCGCACTAGCCTTGCACGTGATCGTCTGGGAGTTCAGCGTCCCAAGCGAACACAGGCTGGCTTTCGAAGAGGCCTATGGTCCGGAAGGGGCCTGGGCCGTCCTGTTCCGAACAGCACCGGGCTATCTCGGCACCGAGCTTCTCAGGGACGAGCAGACGATCGGCCGCTATCTCACCGTCGACCGGTGGAGCACGCCGGAGGACTTTGCTGCTTTCAAGAGCGCATCCAGTGCCGCTTACGAAAGTTTGGATCGTCAATGCGAAGGCCTTGTCAAGCGACACCGAGATTTACGAGATAAGGCGACATCCAGTTTTACGACGGCTCAAGCGTGAGCCCGCTGGAGAGCCTCCTCCAGATCCCGCAGGCGATAGCTGCGCCCCTTGATGTTGAGAACATGCGCTCGGTGCAGCAGGCGGTCGAGGATGGCCGTGGCCAGCACCTCGTCGCCGGCCAGCAGCTCGGTCCACTCCCGGATGCTCTTGTTC